>NZ_KV817255.1:0-56043 GCF_001814605.1 Corynebacterium sp. HMSC074C01
CCCCCGACGTGTCCACTTTCCGGGGGTCAGGCCCGTCGCCATAGGAATTGGCCTAACCGCACCAGCTGCGGCTTACCTACCACAGACCTAGTGTTATCCGTTGTTGATTTCACAGATCGGGCCGTTGGAACCGATTCAAAATCAAGATCAAGGAATTATCCCAGGCTGCCCCGAGAATCCGTATCGGTTTATCCACACGAAATGTCCCTTAAGCCCAAACCCCTGAGTACCACTACTCCATCTCGTCGAGACAGACATGCCAACCAAGGGAATAGCTACAACCAAAAGTATCCACGACCTCATCACTCGTCGACTACTCTTATTGAGGATCTAGATACTTAGCAACTGGTCCTTAACCTAAACTGCCCGTTTACCCACCCACTACGCCACTGAAGTTCTCTCGGTGAAAGGCCCATTAATAGTGAAGAAGAAATACCCCTTGAACGTGCAATTACCGGCCCAGCCTTTTGAGCAATTCGAAAGGCCTAAACGCCCCTACTCCATCGATGGCAATTTTGGGCCGCCATTATCACGGCCGCTGTACTCTTTGCCTGCATCAGCTTTTACGGCTGGCTCAAGTTCAATGAGAAAAAAGACTATGAAGCCGCTATCGAGCACTGCGAAAAATATGTCACTCTCCATGCTAAATATCCCGGCGGAGTGTCTTTTCCGGAAGAAATTGAGCTTGGGACAAGTGCCTCCATCACCGACAGCACTCGGGTGTATGTCGGGTTTGGCACTGTCGACTTCCCCAACGGATGGGGCACACCAGTACGCCACTTCTATTCCTGCGATATCACAGTCAAGAACGGAGAAATTGAAGACGAATCTGTTGAGGTACTCAGCCGCTAGTTTGCTCCCAACTTGATGAGCCATTCCTTTGTACGAACACACACGACCGAATTGAGCCTTAAGTTTTTACCCTTGCTTCTTGGCCTCTAGATATCCCGCCTACTAGACCAATTCATCGCTTCACAACGTGCACGTCCACACCACCGAAGAGGCTAAAACAGTTGACGACAACCTCTGGAGCGCTAGCAGGTAGGTCGGCCGGATCAATAGCCCCACGGTCAACCTTGATGTCATGCCCGCCGAAAAGGCCGATGCCGTTAACTCGGACGCGGAAGCCCTCGGGAATCCATACGTCGACACCGCCAAAGATTCCAACCGCTTGAATGGTGGTTACGTGTTCTCGAAGTGCAGCACCGCGCAGGTCTACGTCTGTCCCACCCAAAATACCCATTGTGGTGTGGCGAGAGGCGATGGGAGTACTTCGAACCGTGGTGCCACCGAAAATGCCCAAGGAAAGGCTCTGAGCACCACTCACGGATGGTTCGACTTGAGCTAGTGCGCGGTCAACAGTAGAAGCAAGCTCCCTATCCACAGTGTTCATCGCGTGAGAGCTCTTTAAGGCGACCTCATGGCTACCAAAGAGTACCGATCCTGGATCCTCAAGGAGATCTGAAACGAGGTCGAGCAACTCGCCGCGCGTCGACGCGTCGGCGCATGCAGAAGAACGTTCCTCAAATTCGGCGACGCTGAGTTGGCCGACGGACATCGCGTCAGCTAGGACTTGAGAAGCTGTGGTGCGTTGAGAATTAGTGCATTTTATGTCGCGTGGTTCCATGGCTTCACCTTACGTGGAACCGCATGAATGGGCAGGGCAACTGGAAATAGGTGCCTGCCTCATTCATCTCATTTCGCTATAGCTCAATCCCTGGGTCAAAGTCCGGCAGGCGCTCCCCTACACCGAGGAGCTCGGCAATAGCGGCAACGGCACGTTCAGCCGCCTTGCCATCGCCATAGGGATTTACGGCATTGGCCATAGAGGTGTACGCGGCGTCATCGTCAAGCAACAGCTTGGCTTCCGCCACGATGAGGCTACGGTTGGTACCCACAAGCTTCACAGTGCCAGCAACAACAGCTTCAGGGCGCTCAGTGTTCTGGCGCATGACTAGGACTGGCTTACCCAGTGCTGGTGCTTCCTCCTGGACTCCGCCGGAATCAGTGAGGATGATGGTTGCACGGTCAAGCAGTTTGGTGAACTGATCGTACGGAAGCGGATCCGTGATGAGAACATTGGGCAAAGACTCGACTTCCGGAAGCACAGCTTCACGAACCTTTGGGTTCAGGTGTAGCGGCAGGACAAAGTTGATGTCCGAGTAATCTTCCGCAAGGTCCTTGACCGCGCCGCCGATTTCCTTCATCGCTTCAAGGTTTTCGCGGCGGTGGGTGGTCACCACAACTAGACGCTTGTCGGATTCAGCCACTTCCTGCAGCGCAGGATCCTCAAACGCGGTATCCCAGCTGGCTGCCTCTAGGAGAGCATCAATGACAGTATTGCCTGTAACCGCAATGTCCTTGGAGCGCACGTTCTCACGGCGTAGGTTCTCCATCGAGCCTGCCGTCGGAGCAAGGTGTAGCTCGGCTACTTGACCAATCAGCTTGCGGTTAGCTTCCTCAGGGAACGGAGAGTAAATGTCGCCGGTGCGCAGACCTGCTTCGAGGTGGACGATCTTTACACCGCGGTGGAAGCCGGCAAGTGCTGCAGTCATTGCAGTCGAGGTATCGCCCTGAGAAATAATGACATCAGGCTGCTCCGCATCAATGATTTCGTCGAGCCCCATGAGCGCACGAGAGACAATCTCATTGAGGCCCTGACCGGGCTTCATGAGGTGAAGGTCCAGCTTTGGTTCAATACCAAACATGGTGTTGACCTGCTCCAGCATTTCCTTGTGCTGGCCAGTGGAGACGGCTACGGATTCAAAACGCTCATCCTTCTCCAGCGCCTTGATGACCGGTGCCACCTTGATGGCCTCAGGGCGGGTTCCGTACACGGTCATAATCTTTGGCTTAGACATAGACATCCTTCGTTTTTACCGGGAGAGAATCTCCATAAGAGTCTACAGCGCTTATACGTCGCGCACATGGCCTAGCTTCTGGAAGGTGAGCGCTAGTCCTCGCTCACGGTGACTTCTCGTGGCTCTTCGAGCCCGGCGGTACGGGGCTCAGCTGCCGCCACGCTGGCGGTGAGCAGCGCTGACATCGCTACGGCTGCCGATGCCGCATACGTATGCTTAGAAGTCTTCACAGGTATTAAGTTAACTGAAGCGAATGCATTATGGGAAGAGTTCTCGTCATATCTATTCCCCTCGTCCTGGAGTATCCACTGCCCCACCGCCACCTGCCCAAGACTGCCTAGGCAGGTAGGCTGTTCATGAGAATTGCACGTTTCCTGTACGTTGTACGCAAACGCTGGCTCTTGTGCCGGCTTGAAGTAAGGGGATGACTAGTTTCCAATGATCCAATTTGTTGTGGGTGCTGCCGCCGGATACGTCTTTGGAACCAAGGCTGGGCGAAAGCGCTATCACCAAATTAAGGGCGCCTACGAGAAGGCCGTCAACTCCCCCGCCACAAAGGCCGCGGTGCGCTCCGCGCGCAAGGCTGTGGCCAACCGCCTAGACCCAGAGCCGCGCATGCGCGAGCTTAAGGACTACAACAAGGGGCGCCGCGGCAAGCGGGGCGCCGCGGATGGAGTGCAGCCGGATCGGATTTACGAGCCGGACGAAGATTAAAGCGCTGGTTAACGCACGCCGCGGAAGGCGCGGTCATTGAGCTCGCGGCGGGCCTGCTCGAGGGCGACGAGGTCGGCGAAGAGTGAGTTGTAGGACTCTTCATCGTCGGAGGGGCGCATGCGGCCGAGTTGGGCTTTGAGTTGGGCTACTTGGTCGCCCACGCGGGCTTCCTGGAGGCGGGAGAGCACGGAATCGGCGTAGGCCTCAAGGTCGGTATCGGGGTTGCCGGTCTCCCCTAGCTTAATGGGTTCCACGGCCAGCTCAGAGACGAAGTTGCGGGCCATGAGGTCCGGCATTTCGCCAGCTACGGCGGCCAGCCACTCCACGCCGGGTTGCTCAGCACCGGCGGTCACGCCACCGAGGGTGGAGATAGCGCGGCGGATGGTGCGATAGGCCTCGTTGGAGTAGGCGTCGTCGGTGATTCCGTCGAAGTAGCTGCCGGCGATCTGCGGGTACTGCAGGGCCAGCTTGAGGGCCTCACGTTGCGGCCACAGGTGTGGCTCACGTGGGCCGGGGATGTGCATGACGGGGGCGTTGGTTTGCGCGGGCGCAGAGGAGGTCTCCTCCAGGGAGGCAAAGCGCGGGCGCTGTTCCTTCTTCGGCTTGCGGGCCTCTTGGCGTACTTGGTGGAGTACTTCTTCCGGGTCCGGCCAGCCCACCCAGCCGGCCAGGCGGCGGGCGTACTCGCGCTGCAAAGGTTGATCTCTAATTTGTGCGACTACGGGCACCGCACGGCGCAGGGCTTGGAGGCGGCCTTCGGCAGAGTCGATGCTAAATTCCGAGATGACCGAGCGAATGACGAACTCAAACATGGGGATGCGGTCCGCCACCAAATCGCGCACGGCAGTATCGCCGCGCTCCAGGCGCAGGTCACAGGGATCCATCCCGTCCGGGGCGACGGACACGAAGGACTGGCCGGTGAACTTCTGCTCGCCCTCAAAGGCACGCATAGCGGCCTTCTGGCCGGCCTCATCACCGTCGAAGGTGTAGATGAGCTCGCCGTGGAAATAGGAATCATCCAGCATAAGGCGGCGCAACACCTGTAGATGTTCCGCGCCGAAGGCGGTACCACAGGAGGCCACGGCAGTCTTTACGCCCGCGGCGTACATGGCCATGACATCCGTATAGCCCTCCACCACCACGGCTTGGTGTTGCTCCGCAATGTTGCGCTTAGCCAAATCCAGGCCGAAGAGCACCTTGGACTTGTGATAGAGCATAGTTTCGGGCGTGTTCATGTACTTGCCCAGCTTGTCGTCGTCGAAAAGCTTGCGCGCGCCAAAACCGATGACGTTGCCGGAGAGGTCCTTGATGGGCCACAGCAGACGCCGGTGGAAGCGGTCAATGGGGCCGCGCTTGCCCATCTTGGAAATACCGGCAGCTTCCAGCTCCTCAAAAGAAAAGCCCATGCGCAGCAGATGCTTGGTGGCGGTATCCCAGCCCTCCGGGGCATAGCCGCATTCAAACTCGTAGATGATTTCCTTAGAAAAGCCACGGTCTAGGAGGAACTCGCGTCCGGCGGCGGCCTGCGGGGTTTCTAGCTGCTGGCGGTAGAACTCGTGCGCAGCCTTGTTCGCGGCAATAAGGCGGCGGCGAGTGCCGGGCTTTTCATCGCGCGCACCGGTGGAGCCACCTTGGTAATTAATGTGGTAGCCAATCTTCTGGGCTACGGCCTCAACGGCCTCCGGGAAGGAGACCTGCTCCATCTCCATGAGGAAGCTGAAGACATCTCCGCCCTTGCCGGTGGAGAAGCAGTGATAATAGCCGCGCTGCGGGCGCACGTGGAAAGACGGGGTCTTCTCATCCTTGAACGGGCTCAAGCCCTTCAAAGAGTCATAACCAGCGGGTTTGAGCTGAACGTACTCGCCCACGATTTCATCAATAGGCGCGCGTTCACGGATAGCTTGGATGTCGCTATCCGGAATTCTGCCTCGTGCCATGCGTACAGACTACCCCGCCTATAGGACACACAGGTACCCACGGCTGGGTGGAGCCAGGCCACCTAGTCCCACATCCGCAAACACCCTGCGGTGGGGATTGGGAAAAGGCCTGCTCCGGATTTCTGTTTCAGGCCTTATAGCTGCAATGATGGGGCCATGTCCCAATCCTCCCCCTCCAAAAAGTCGCTGCCGGCCCTCATCGGTGGCGCGGTTCTGGTCCTCGTCGCGGGCTACTTCGGTATTGACCTTGGTAGCTCCGGCGATGGTGCGGACCAGAAGGCAGCGCCGTCTTCTGCTGCTGGTGCGTCTGCAGAATCTGGTGCGTCCGGTGACAGCAATGGGGATGAGGGGGATGCGGCCAAGCAGGGCGAGTCAGGCCTGCCCACCTGCGCCATGGATTCCCTGCCGGAGGAGGCCCACGAGACCGCCGAGGACATCCTGGCCGGCGGGCCCTATGACTATCCGGATAATGACAACGTGCGTTTCGGAAACTATGAGGGCGTGCTGCCGCAGCAGGCAAAGAACTACTACCGCGAATACACCGTGGAAACGCCGGGGATTGGGCACCGCGGGGCCAAACGCATTGTTACCGGTGGCGGCAGTGAGACCGACCCGGATGTCTGGTACTACACCGATGACCACTACGAAAGCTTCTGCAGTATCCCGGACGCGGAGGACTAAGGCATGCAACGCATTCTCATCACTGAACCCATCCGCACGCGCGAGGACTTCTATGGCGCGCTCGGCCGCCTGCGCGGCTGCACCTCCGGCGCGCCGCGCAACCTTGATGCCTTGGCGGACTTCCTCCGCGAGCAACACATCGTGGCGATAATCGCTGCGGATTTCGACATGGTGGAAGAAGACCTGGCCCCCATCAGCATGGTGCTGGAGGACCAGGGTGTTGCGCTGGTGCGCTAGTGAGGTGGTGGCCCGGGGGTTGTGGCCCGGCTGTGGTTATGGCCAGTCGGTGCTGGCCCCAGCCTGGGGCCTTAGGCCTTAGAGGCCGAGGGCGCGCTTGATGGTGTCGCGGACCTCAGGGGCGAGGTAGTTCAGCAGGCCGGCGATGACCGCGGTGGCACCTGCGGCACCGAAGAGGGCGCCGAGGATGGCGGGGAGGACACTGCCCGTACCCCGGCTCGATCCATTGCTCGAGCCGCTATTGCTCGAGCTGCTGGAGCTGTTGTCGCTGTCGCTGCTGCTGTCGCTGGAGCCGTTGTCGGTGTTGTCGCTTTGGTTGCCGGCGGTGACTTCCACGACGCGGGAGGCCAGGGCCTGGTTGCCGGCGGAGTCGGTGACGGTGTAGGTGACGGAGTACACGCCCGGCTTGGCGGTGTCGATGTTGCCCACCACCTTCACCTTGTCGGTGAGGTCACCGTCCTTATCGTCCTTGGCGCTGACACCGTCGAGAAGGTTGGCTTCAGCGCCCTTGGTGATGGTGAGCTTGTCGCTGGGGACGGTGAGCTCAGGTGCTTTGTTATCCTTCTCCTTTTCCTGCTCCTGCGCGGTGAAGACACCGAACTGGCGCACGATGCCGGGCTTGGTGTCTTCCTTAGAAGAGACATCGGCGGAGGTGGCGTACCAGCCATAGGCTTCGCCAGCCTTGACGTCCTTGTAGGTCACGCTGGCGGGCCAACCGGACTTGGCGGTGTCTTTGCCAATTTCCTTGCCGGTATCGGTCAAGGCGAGCATGGAGTTCGTCGCAAAGCTGGTCTTGCGGGTCTGGAATTGGATCGGAATACGGAACTCGTCCTCGTGGCCGTTGTAGCGCTGGCGGTCGTCGTACTCGGTGGCATTGTGGTCGTCGAGAAGCGGCGAATAGGTATCCACGATCATCTCTGAATTCGTCAGATCGAATTGCAGGAGGCGCAGGTAGCTGGAACCAAAGCGCAGGCCGGTGTCGCCGTCATAGTCGCCGATCTCCGTCAGGCCCAGCTCATCGGAACCGACCTCGTAGAACTGGTAGTCCGCGAGAAGCTCCACCACGTGGTTGTTGGTGTGGCCAACGTCCTTGCGCGTGACAATGGATACGCCGTGCTCGTGACCGGCCAGCACAAGCGCCACGTTGGGGTTCTTCTGGATGACGTTCTCATAGACCATCACGCCATCGTGAGAGAAGTCCGAGCCGCGGCCATCCGAGCTCGCGGAAGGCTTGAGGTAGGCGTGGGTCAGCAGAATGGCGTTGCGGTCGGAGTACTGCTTGAGCACCTTATCGGCCCAGGCTGCTTCCTCCTCAGTGACGTCATAGCCCAGGTGCAGGGCGATGAAATCCATGCCATTGGTGGAGAACAGGTCATAGTGGTTGTCGTTATCGCCCTCAGCATAGGGGTGGTAAGAGGCATCCTGCTCAGCCCACTTACCCTTGCCCTGCTGGGCCTCGTAGCGCTCCGGACCGAAGTACTCGTTGTAGAGGTTGCCGGCGCCGACATCAGCGCCGTTTTGGTTATCGTGGTTGCCCGGCAGCACGCCGTTGACCACGCCGGCGTCCTCCAGAATCTTCTGGGCATTGGAAGCTACCTCGAATTCCTTCTTGGCATTGGGGCGGTCATTGTCCTTGCCAATCCAGTTCTCGATGATGTCGCCGGTATGTGCGGAGTAGGCGATCTTGCGCTCGTCGGCGTTATCGGCAATCCACTGGGTGGCTGCGGTGTAGCTTTCTTCCCACTTCTTGCGCTCCTCGGCGGTGGCCTTTTCTACCGCGCCTTCGGAGAGGTACTGGGTATCGGTGTGGTGGGCAATGGCGAAGTCATAGTCGCTGGTGTCGGCGAACTGCTCGTTGACGGGCTCGTTGAGGTCATCGGCAAAGACGTCATAGCCCACCAGCATGGTGTGGATGCTTCCGCCGTCGACGAAGTCCTGGTTGACTTCCGCGCTGAGGCTTACTTCAGCGTCGGCTGCGCCGCGGGTTTCGGCTAGCTTCTCCCAGCTATTGCTCTTGGTGTTCCAGACCATAAGCCGCACCGAGCGCTTGGGGTCCACGGTGCCGAACCAGGCGATGTCGTGGGCCTTCTTCTCCGAGTCCTTGACCTTGAGGTCAAAGCGCTGGAAAGGCATGTCCTCGGTGGAGCTGGTCTCCTGGGCGTCCTCGTTGTCCGGGTTGAGAGCCTTGTCGAAGTCCTCGCCGTCCTCGTACTCAAAGTCCAGGCTTTCCGGGATATCAGTGAAGGTGCCTTGGAAGCCCTTGTCTGCTACCACCACATCGGCTTCGGTGAAGGTGGTCTCCACTTCCCCGCCGCTCGGGTTGTCGGCGCGGGCAGAGATGGTCACGCCCTCACCGCTCGGAGTGGAGTCGGTGCCGGCAGCACCCGGGAGGTTGCCGGAGGTGAAATCGATGGCCTGGGAGATGGGGTTGCCAAAGACATCGCGGCCTTCGGCCTGGATGGAGTGGTTTCCTTCCTTGAGGCCGGCGCCGATTTCCTGCCCGAGCTCGATTTCCTCGCCGTCCAGGGTATAGGTGAGCTCGCGGGAGATGAGGGCGGCGTCGTTGAACTGGACGTCGAAAGTCACCGGGCCCGTCAGATGCTGGCCGGTGCTCGGGGTGGAGCCGGTGATTTCCGCCTTCTTGTCGGTGCTCAGGTTGGAGTCCTCATAGAGGGCGGAAATCTCTTCTTCGCCCAGCGGATCGGAGAAGATGCGCGCCTCGCTCACGACGGCGTCAGAGTAGAACTGGGCGGCGTTATCCCGGCCGGAGTCCGCGCCGATCATCACGGCGGTGGAGTTGGACTTGGGCTTGGTCACCTCACCGTTGATCTCGGTGTTCTCAGCTACCTTGGCGCCGTTGACGTAGAGCTCGCTCTTGGTGCCGTCATAGACGCCGACCGCGTGGTACCACTGGCCCGGTTCCACTTGCTGCTGGGCCTTCTTGTAGCCATCGCTGCCGTTGACGGTGAAGGTCAGCTGGTCGCCGTAGATGACCATGGCCCAGCCGCCAGCTTCCTTATTGGCGCAAAGGCTCTTTTCGTTGCCGTCGAACTCCCCGTCGTAGCGGAAGACGCACTCGACAGTGAAGCCGTCCTTGATCTGGTCAAACTTATCGCCGATATCGAAGCCGACGGCATCCTTGCGGCCATCGAAATGGGCCACGGGGCGCTCGAGCACGCTGTCTTGCTCCACGGTGGGCTCGCCGATCTTCAGCGGCTCGGCATCGGAGGCGGAGTTGCTGATGACCCCGTTCTCAAAGGAGAGATCCAGGATGTCTGCCTGAGGCAGGTCCAGGGCGGAGGCGAGTGCGGGAGAGACGAGGCTGGAGCCAACGAGGCTGATAGAGGCAATGAGCGCGGCTTTATGCAGCTTTTTCTGAGACTTCTTTTGAGACACAAAAATTCCTTGACAGTTAACGCAAATGAAGAGACTTCCGCTGCGGGCAGGCATCAAGGGCGGCCTGGCGGCAGGCGGACCTGCCTGGGGTTAGGTGGCCGGTTTTAAGAAGAGTTGTCAGCTATGTAACGCTCACATGAACGGTGTTCAACTATCGGGTGACAGGCATCTCGTGTTGTGCCGCGCCGTTGCATGGGGCACTGCCCTGCTGGGCTTGGTGTTGTCTGGGTGCTGGCTAGCTGCTGTCTAACTGAGGAAGCCGAAGAGGTCGGCGCTGCGCTGCGCCAGGCGCTCCAGGCGGGATTCCGTCATGGAGGCGATCTGGTCGATGATGGCGCGGTCACGCTCCAGGTCGGTGTCGGCTTGCTTCCACCACAGGGCGAAGGTGGCGTCTAGCGAGCCCGGCGCGCCGGCCACCAGGTAGTCGTAGACGCGGTAGATGCGCTCGCGCTGCCGGTCCTGGCGGGCCAGGTGGGCGGGCTCATCCATGACATAGAGCACGGCGATGGTCTTGAGCAGGGTTACCTCCGCCACCGCACCCGGTGGGACGGCGAGGTCGCCGTGCATGCGACCAAGCGGGCCGTCATTAGCCGCGAGCGTGGCGGAGACGGTAGCACCAACATAGCGGCCGACGAGCTCGGAGGTCATCTTCTTCAAGTTGGCATAAGAGCGCAAGGAGTAATCAAAATTGCCGATGGCATTGATGACATCCAGCTGGCGCAGGCGGTCGGCGGCCTCGAGGAGCTCATCGGCGGTACCGCCGAAGGCCTTGGCGCCCTTGTCCGCGAGGTTAGCCAGCTCCACCAGATCCCAGAGCACGCTCAAAGAGATGCGGCGGGAGATGATGCCGTCTTCGACATCGTGGACCGAATAAGCGATGTCATCCGACCAGTCCATGACCTGGGCTTCCATGGACTTGCGCTGATCTGCGTGGCCTTGGCGCAGCCACTCTAGGACGTCTATGTCTTCGTCGTAGGCGCCGTACTTGCGGTTGGTTGTGCCATCCGGGTTGGTCTTGGTCCAGGGGTATTTGCAGGCCGCATCAAGTGAGGCGCGGGTGAGGTTGAGGCCATAGCTGCGCGGGCCCGCCGGGGTATCCAGGACCACCTTGGGCTCCAGCTTGGCCAGGATGCGCAGGGTCTGGGCGTTGCCCTCGAAGCCGCCGAGGGCCACTTCGTTAAGCGCGTTCTCACCGTTGTGGCCGTAGGGCGGGTGGCCGATGTCGTGCGTCAGACCTGCCATGTCGCACAGGTCCGGGTCCAGCCCTAAGCCAGCGCCGATGCTGCGGGCGATCTGGCTGACCTCCAGGGAGTGCGTAAGCCGGGTGCGCGGGGTATCGCCATCGCGCGGGCCCACCACCTGGGTCTTATCCGCCAGCCGGCGCAGGGCCGCAGAGTGTAGGACCCGGGCGCGGTCCCGGGAGAAGGCGCCGCGGTGTTCCTCGCTTTTGAGCAGGGCCGAGCCTTTGGGGGACTCGGAAGCCAGGCGGGCGACGTCTTCTGCGCGATAGGAATAGCTCACGGGTTTTAAGTTTAGGCGGAGTCCTGGTCTTCCTGGGTCTGCCTCGCGCCAATGACGCGGTGGCGCAGGGCCTGGTTGGGGCGGATAATGCGCTCGATGCGGTAGAAGGCCGCGCGCACGCCTTCGGTGCGCTTCTCCCCCAGCAAGGTGCGCAAGCCCAGGTAAGCTAGGCCGCCGGTCTCGTGGGCCAGGTAACGCCACCACGGAATGGAGAAACGCGGGGAAGGATAATAGGGCGTGCCCAGCACCGTGGCTGCAATCCCCTCTTGGCGGGCGATGAGGAAGGTGCGCAGGCGGTGGAGCGGGTCGGTGATGATGACGGCCTCGCTCACGCCGAGCTCCTCGCGCGCAGCAATCAGCTCGCTGCGGGTGTCGAGGCCTTCTTCGAGGGCGGTGACGGTGAGGGGTGCGTCGTCAAGCAAGGCCCGTGCCACCCCGGCTTCGGTGAACCTATCGCCGGGCAGCTTCCCGCCGACGGTGATGATGGGCAGGTCGTGCGCGGCGGCGTACTCGGCGGCGAAGCGCACGCGGCCGCGAAGGATGCGGGAGGGGCGCCCGTCGTACTGTGCGGCGCCGAGGACAATAACGTACTTCACTGCCTGACCACTTTAGCGCTGTGCGGGAAGGTATCGTGGTGCGCATGACTACTGCTGCTCGTTTTGGTCGCGCCGCCCTTGCTGCTCTTGTGTTGGGGTTGGCCACTGCTAGCCCCGCCCTGGCTGCGGACTTCGTTGTTGCCGCGCCGGAGGCGGCCTCGCTCACGGATAAGGTGACGGATGAGGCGGGGGTGCTCTCGGACTCGGAGAAGGCCGAGTTGGAGGACAAGATTGCCGCGCTGCAGCAGGAGAACCACGTGGTGATTTTCGTGGTCTTTGCCTCAACGCTCCCGGAGGGTGCGGAGAGCTATGCGGATGAGATTGTGAAGGCCAAAGGCCCGAATTCTGCAGCCTATGTGGTGGGCGTGGATGATTCCACCGTGGGCGTGCAGACGGGCAATGACTGGCCGCGCGGGCGCCTGGACGCGATGTATGACGCGGCTTACGCCAAGCTTGCCGACGGGCGCCAGTTCGGCGCTTCCGCACTCGCGCTTGTCGACGCTGCCGCTTCCGGTTCTTCTTCCTCTTCTGGGGCTTCTGCTGCTTCTGATTCCGATGGTTCTGGTGGTTTGTGGCTGGCTGGCGGCGCCGGCGCGCTGGCTTTGGCGGGGGGCGGGATTGTGGTGGCGAGCCGGCGCAAGACCAAGAAGGACTCGGCGGCCACGCTCGAATCCGCGCGCCAGATTGAGCCGGGTAATACCGCACAGCTCGACCGCTTGGATATGGCGACTTTGGAGAAGCTGGCCCAAGAGGAATTGGTCTCCACGGATGAATCGATCCGCCGCGGCAAGGAGGAGCTGGATATTGCGGTGGCTGAGTTCGGCCCTGAGCGCACCCGCCCGTTCACGCGCGCGATGAACCACTCCACGCTGACGTTGCAGAAGGCTTTCCAGTTGCAGCAGAAGTTTCAGGACAACCTGCCGGAATCGACAGCGGAGCGCCGCCAGATGCTGGTGGAGATTATCTCCTCCTGCGGGCAGGCCGATGATGCGCTGGATGAGCAGGCTGCCGACTTTGCCAAGATGCGCGATTTGCTCATCAACGCCGGCTCCAAGCTCGATGAATTGACCCAGCGCACGGTGGACTTGCGCGGGCGCCTGCCGCAGGCGCGCACGACGCTGTCCACTCTCAGCGGCTCTTATTCCGAGGAGGTACTGTCCTCCATTGCGGATAACCCGGAGATGGCGGAGGTCTCACTCACCGAGGCCGAGAAGCTGCTGTCGCGCGGCAGGGACCTGCAGTCCCAGCCGGCCGGGCAGCAGGGTCCTTTGGCGGGCTATATCCGCGATGCCGAGCACGCGCTGGAGGTCTCCGACCGCCTGCTCAACGGTGTGGAGAATGCGGAGAACTCAATCACGGCGGCTCGCGATAACCTGCCGGCGCTCATCGATGAGGTTGAGGAAGAAATTGCTGAAGCACAGCACCTCGAGCAGCGCGGCAAGGCCCAGGGCTCCCCGGCGGATTGGTCCGCGCTGGAGTCACTGCTTGGCCAGGCGCGGGAGGCGCTCAGTGCGGCTCGTCAGCACGGAAAAGCAGACCCGCTGGGCCAGTACACCGCACTGACGGCTCTGGATAGCAAGCTGGATGAGCAGCTCGATACCGTCCGCGAAACCAACGCCACCCGCGAGCGCCAAATCACGCTTTACCGCCAGCAGATTGCTGCGGCCGAGTCCGCTATTCAGGCAGCGGAGGACTTGCTGTCCTCGCGTGGTCGCGTGGTGGGCCCCGATGCGCGCGTCGCGCTTGCCGATGCCACCCGCCTCTTCGCCCAAGCCCAAAACTCCGCTTCCAAGGACCTACGCGCGGCGCTGAACTACTCCCGCGACGCCGCTTCTGCCGCGCAGACTTCGCTTAACCGCGCGAAGGAAGACCTGGAGGCTTACCGCCGTCAAGAGCAGCGCCGCCAGGCCACCGATGCCGCGGGCAACATTTTGACCGGCATGGTTATCGGCCAGATTCTCGGCGGCGGCAGCTCCCGCGGCCACGGTGGCGGCTTCGGCGGAGGCTTCTCCGGTGGTGGCGGCTTCGGCGGCGGTTTCTCGGGCGGCGGCGGTGGAGGTGGCTTCCGCGGCGGCTCCTTCTAGCCGCCCTCTCCCCTTCCCCCTGCCCCGCACCTAGGCCCTCCCAGCCGGCTTCACCCACTTCTCCGTCCTCTCCCCGCACCAGCTCCTCCCAGCCCCTCTTCCCCTTCCCCTCACCTAGGCCTCGAAGCCCGCGGCCCACACCCGGCATCTCATAACCGGGGCGGTCCCGCATGGCATCTCACGAAAGGCAAGCGCCGCATTTCGCAAAAGGCACCTTGCAAAAGGCATCTTCCAGAAGGCGTTTTCACAGATAAAAACGCCTTTTGCGCCCTCTACATGGCGTTTTCAGCCTCAAAGACGCCTTTTGTCAGACGCCATTTGTCAGATGCCTTCTGCTGGATGCCATTTGTGAGATACCGTCTGCCACATTTCCTGTGCACACATCGGGCGACTGAACCCCGGCTCGGTAGCCGGCCAATCAGCTCCTCGGATACGGGGTGGTGCAAACACACGGTAGGCGTGAACCAGTCATGCACATGGTTCTCGGCAAAAGGCTTCTCTCAAAAGGTTTCAGTCAAACGGTTTACCTGGGGGCAAGTAAACCTTCTGCACCGAGCTAGATGGTTCGTTTGGGGGGAAACAAACCTTATGACTGCAACCATCTGACTGGAACCCTCTACCGGCATACCAAGCCGAGCAAGGATGCTAGAAGAGCTCCCCTTTTTAATGAATCACCCAAGTTTCCACGCCAGTTCTGGCTATATCGCGGAAGGTCCCTTTAGTTTGGTGCCTTTATTCTGGTCTCTTTGCCCAGTAAAGGGACCATCTATCAGACGAAAACTTTCGCCACATGGTCCCTTTGCACTCTTAAGGGACCAAACTAGAAGGACCGTCTGTGAGTGAGCGGAAAACTGGGTCAGGCGCGCAAATGGGCAAAAGCGCGGAAGGTGGGTTAGGTGCGAAGGGGGCGGGTGGGGCCGTCGAGAAGCAGGCAACAGTAGCTGGTGAAGACGGCGTCCGGAAGGGGAAGCTCGCCCACCGCGACTTCGAGGCCGCGGCCCCGCGGGGTCGTGCGGGCGACCTCGGCGGTGGTGCCAGACAGAGCGAGAATGCGGCGCTCGCGGCGAAAAGGATTCGTGCGCTCAAGCAAGTACTCGCGGCCCTGACAGAGCGCGCGCAGCTTATTCACCGTAAAGCTGGCCTGCTCCGCGGAAAAGTCGGCCCCGCGCACGGTGAAGCGGCGCGCGCCCGGGGTGTGTTCGAAGGCGATGGTAGTGCCCGTGCCGGGCAGCAGCAGGCCCGTCGGGCTCACGCGGGCGATGACCTCGCCCGCGCCATCCGCCAACGCCCCGTCGCGCCACACCCAACGTTGCATCAGAGAAGCACCGCGATGATGGCAACGATGGTCATGAGCAGCAGCGTCGCGATAATCGGGACCGCGGTCTTCTGCGTCCGAGCCTCCAAAATGACGCGCGTAAACCAGCTCAGCGCAGCAATTTCCGAATGACTGAGATCATCGGAATCATCGCTGTCTTCGCCCTCAAACTCGAGAATGGCCCTGCGCACGCCAGAATTCTTGGAGGAGAACTGGGCGATTTTCAGCCCCTCGTGGTCCTCCACAATCCAGTCCCCGCCGGCCTCGTTGATGAAGGCAAAGGTGCGCCCATCCAGCGAGGCCTCCAAACGCTTATCGCGCTTGGGGTTGCCCGCCAGGCGGTAGACGCGGTCATCTTCCAAGGTCACCGACGCGCCCAGATCATCGAGGCCCAAGCGCCAGTGCTCGCCTTCCACATCTGCCGAGCGTTCCTGGAACATGCCCAACGACGCCGGCCCCTCCCCCACGAGGAGGACCGGATTCTGGCGGTCACTGCGGTCCCAGCTGGTGTAGTGCATTAGCAGCCGATCAGTCGGGCGGCCAGGTAAGCCTCAAGCTCATCGAGCTTGACGCGCTCCTGTTCCATGGAGTCACGCTCACGCACGGTGACCGCGTTATCTTCCAGGGTGTCGAAGTCATAGGTCACGCAGAAAGGCGTGCCGATCTCATCCTGGCGGCGGTAGCGGCGGCCGATGGCACCAGAGACATCGAACTCCACGTTCCAGTTGGCGCGCAGCTTGTTGGCCAGCTCGCGGGCCGGGGTGGACAGTTCTTCCTTCTTGGACAGCGGCAGCACGGCCACCTTGACCGGAGCCAGACGGCGGTCCAGACGCAGCACCACGCGCTTATCGGTACCGCCCTTGGCGTTCGGGGCCTCCTCCTCGTCATAAGCATCGATGAGGAAGGCCATCATGGCGCGGCCCAGGCCGGCAGCCGGCTCGATGACGTACGGGGTCCAGCGCTCGCCAGCCTCCTGGTCAAAGTAGGACAGGTCCTCGCCCGAGCCCTTGGTATGCACGGAAAGGTCGTAGTCCGTACGGTTGGCCACGCCTTCCAGCTCGCCCCACTTGGAGCCTTTGAAGTTGTAGGCGTATTCCACGTCCACGGTGCGCTTGGAGTAGTGGGAAAGCTTCTCCTGCGGGTGCTCGTAGAGGCGCAGGTTCTCCTTCTTGATACCGAGGTCGATGTACCAGTTGAAGCGGTCATCGATCCAGTACTGGTGCCACTCTTCGTCCTCACCCGGTTTGACGAAGAACTCCATCTCCATCTGCTCGAACTCGCGGGTGCGGAAGATGAAGTTACCCGGGGTGATCTCGTTACGGAAGGACTTACCAATGTTGGCGATGCCGAACGGCGGCTTCATACGCGCCGAGGTCATCACGTTCTTGAAGTTCACGAAGATGCCCTGCGCGGTCTCCGGGCGCAGGTAGTGCAGACCCTGCTCATCATCGACCGGACCCAGGAAGGTCTTGAGCAGGCCGGAGAAAGCCTTCGGCTCGGTCCAGTCACCCGGCTGGCCGGTCTCCGGATCATTAATATCCGCAAGGCCGTTGGCCGGCTCATGGCCGTGCTTTTCCTCGTAGGCCTCAATCAGGTGGTCGGCGCGGTAGCGCTTACCGGTGTGCTTGGACTCCACCAGCGGGTCGGTGAAGACCTCAACGTGGCCGGAGGAGACCCACACCTGGCGCGGCTGGATCACAGAAGTATCGACACCCACGACATCATCGCGGGACTGCACCATGTGGCGCCACCACTGGCGCTTGATGTTCTCTTTGAGCTCGACGCCAAGCGGGCCATAGTCCCACGCAGAGCGGGAACCGCCATAAATCTCACCTGCCTGGTAGACCAAGCCGCGGCGCTTACACAGGCTGACGACGGTATCAATGACGGATGCCATAGCTAATGGGACTCCTCTGGTAGGGGACAGTCTTTATACAGTGCGGCCTAGTCTAGCGTGCCCCTTAGCACCGCGTGCCTTCACCCCAGAAGTGTGGTGCATTTTATACACATTTCCGCATTCTTCAGCTATAGTGCCGATAGCTCTCTTTTTAACTCTCCACCGATAGAAATGACTGAAGGTGAACGGCGTGACCAACACCCAGACTGACACCCCTCCCCTCGATCTGGCGGCGGCTGCCTCCGTCATTAGCGCTTTGGATTCACCGTTGCGCATCGACATCATCCAGCGCCTGGCCGAGCGCGATCACTACGTCCACGAACTGGTCTCCGCGACCGGCAAATCGCAGCCACTTATTAGTCAGCACCTGCGGGTTTTGAAACGCGCGAACATCGTCGACAGCGAGCGCACCGGCCGCGAAGTCCGTTACTCTTTGGTGGCCCCTAAAGTGCTGCCTTTGCTTCGCGACGCCTCACTGGCCACCTCTTAATGGAAGTGTGTTGATAAACTAAGCCCTATGGCCATCCACGACAGTATTCCCAAACTCGGCGCTCGCAATACCCGCCAGCGCACCGCCGTCGTTGAGGTCCTGCGCAGTCTCGACAAGTTCGTCTCTGCCAAGGACATTCACCAGGCGCTTCTCGACGGTAACCAGAAAGTCGGCCTCACCACCGTCTATCGCACGCTCCAATCACTCTCGGAGATTGAAGCTGTTGACGCGCTCCACATGCCCTCCGGCGAGACCCTCTACCGCCATTGCGAGAGCGATGCGCACCACCACCACTTGGTGTGCACCAAATGCGGCCGCACCGAAGAAATCGATGGCGGCCCGATTGAAGAGTGGGCCTCCTCGGTAGCCAAGGAGCACGACTTCGAGCTCACCGGGCACGATGCCGAAATCTTCGGCATCTGCGCCGAGTGCCGCGCCCAAAACTAAGGCCCGAAACATTAGTTTCGGGCGTTACGCGGATGCGGGCTACTTGACGCCGCCGAAGCGGCGGTCGCGCCGCGCGTACTCTTCTACCGCAGCGAACAGGTCTTCCGGTGTGAAATCCGGGAAGAGCTTGTCCTGGTAAATCATCTCTGCATAGGCCGACTGCCACAGCAGGAAATTCGAGGTGCGCTTCTCGCCGGAAGGGCGCAGGAACAAATCCACGTCCGGCATATCGGGGTCATACATCACCGAGCTCACCGTCTTCTCGTTGATGGAGCGCGGGTCGAGCTCGCCACGGGAGACTTGCTCGGCGAGTTCCCGGATGCCGTCGACAAGCTCGGCGCGCCCACCGTAATTCACGCACATCACCAAGGTCATCTTGGTGTTGTCCTTGGTGAGCTCCTCGGCGGCCTCAAGCTCCTTGATCACAGAGCGCCACAGGCGCGGGCGACGGCCGGCCCACACCACGCGCACTCCCCTCTCATTGAGCCAGTGGCGCTGGCGGCGCAGCACGTCGCGGTTAAAGCCCATGAGGAAGCGGACCTCCTCCGCGCTGCGGCGCCAATTCTCGGTGGAGAAGGCATAGGCGGAAAGGTAGGGAACACCGAGGGAAAGGCAGGCATCGACGACGTCGAGAAGCACTGCCTCTCCCCGACGGTGACCTTCGGTGCGCTTCATGCCACGCTCCTCCGCCCAGCGGCCGTTGCCGTCCATGACCAGCGCGATATGGCGCGGCAAGAACTCCTGCGGGATAGCGGGCGGATGAAGAACTCGGTTCGGGTCAGGCGTAATCACGGATTACAGTCTACTGTTCCATGATCCCCAGCGCGCCAACGCTTCGCTCAAGATGCCATTGCAGGTGCGCGCGGGTGAGGCGGTGGGCCTCTTGGGCTTGGGCATTGGTCGGCTGGCTGGGGTGGTCGTGGGCAATAAGCCACATGTGGTGCAGGGTTTCCGGGTCTACCTCGGCGGCCCCTGGCGGGCGGCATTGGTGGCAGGCGGCTCCGCCCACGGCCGGGTGGAAGGCGTGATGGGGGCCGGGCCTTTGGCACTGGGCGCAATCGAAAAGGCTGGGTGCCCAGCCGGCGTGGGACATGGCTTTGAGGAGGAAGGCGTCGAGAAGCATGAGCGGATCGCCGTGCTGAAGCTTGTCGAGGACATCGACACAGGCCTCATAAAGGTAGGGATCGCCGGGGGCATCGGCAGCGGCGAGGCGCTCGGCGGATTCGAGCGCAGCACACGCGGCGGTGTAGCGCTCATAATCCTCGATGATGCGCGCGCCGAAGTAATCCACGGTATCGGCCTGGGAAATGGTGTAGAGGTTGCGGCCTGGGTAGAGCTGCACGTCGAGGTTGACGAAGAGCTGCAGGCGCGAGCCGAAGCGCGATTTGGCGCGGCGAACGCCCTTGGCCACCCCGCGCACGAGGCCGTGGTGGCGGGTCAAGAGCACGATGATGCGATCCGCCTCGCCAAAATCATAGGAGCGAATGACGAGGGCGCGGTCGCGGAAATTTTCGCGCATGTAGAAGCTCCCCCGCTTCTAGAAGCCCAGGCGGCCCAGCGCCTTCGGGTCCGACTGCCAGTTCTTGAGCACCTTAATGCGCAGGTCAAGGTAGACGTTCTGGCCGAGCAGCTGGATGATTTCCTTGCGGGCGGTGCCCACGATGCGGCGGAAGCGACGGCCGTCCTTGCCCTCGATGATGCGCTTCTGGCCGGGGCGCTCCAGGTAGAGGATGGCGTGGACGTTGAGGACGTCGGGGCGCTCCTGGCTGGGCAGAATCTCGTCGACCTCGACTGCCACGGAGTGCGGGAGCTCGTACTTCAGGCCAGACAGCGCGGACTCGCGGATCAGCTCGGCGATGCGCTTGGACTGGTCTTCGTCGGTGACATGGTCATCGGGGTAGAACTTGGGGCCTTCGGGCAGGTGGTCCACGATGACCTGGGTCAGCTCATCCAGCTGCACGCGCTCGGTGGCGGAAACTGGGATGACCACGGCATCGGGGTTCTCTTCAGCGAGCAGCTCGTGGAGGGCTACAAGCTGGGCGCCAACTTGGTCCTTGGAGGCCTTGTCCAGCTTGGTGACGATCCCGATGATGGGAGTCTTCGGGGCGACCTTGCGGACGTTCTCCAGAATCCAACGATCGCCTGGGCCGATTTTCTCATCCGCGGGGATGGTCAGGCCGATGACGTCGACGTCTGCGTAGGTGTCCTTGACGACCTCGTTGAGGCGCTCGCCGAGCAAGGTGCGCGGGCGATGCAGGCCGGGTGTGTCAACGAGGACGATTTGCGCATCCTCGCGGTGGACCAGACCGCGGATGGGGTGGCGGGTGGTTTCCGGCTGGTCGGCGGTGATGGCGATCTTCTGCCCCACCAGCGCGTTGGTCAGGGTGGACTTGCCGGTATTGGGGCGGCCGACGAAGGACACGAAGCCGGAGCGGAAGCCCTCGGGCGTGTCGGTGTATTGCGAATAGTCGGCGGCGTTAGCTTCGCCCTCGGCTGGCAGGTCGGCGAAGGCGGCATCGAAATCAGTGCTCATATTGCCTCATATCATAACGCACGAGCTGCCGAGTCCCGTTCTTGTTGTATCGCTCTGCTCTGGCTCTCGACGTGCGGCCCTGAGAGCTTCCTGCCGAGGGGCCTTGTAGTTTGGTCCTTCTACTCTGGTCCCTTCTCTGTGCAAAGGGACCATCTGGTGGTGGTTTTCGCGTACTGAAAGGTCCCTTTAGTGTGCGAAGGGACCAGACTAGAGGGACCTTCTGTGCTCGCGCGGGGTTTATCTGGCCTGCATAGGGTTCGAGTCAGACGGTTCTGGTCATAAGGTTTCTTTGCCCCCAAACGAACCATCTAGCGACCTCCAGAAGGTTTGTTTGCCCCCAAGAGAACCTTCTGACCCGAACCATCTGAGTAGAACCTTGTGGATGGAAACGACATCGTTGAAGGTGGGCCGGGAAAGCAGCAGTGAGGTGAGAGTAAAAGCTGATGGCGCGAGGTTATCCGCCGCATGGTGACTGCGAAAAAGCTTGCGCCAAATGGCATCTTGCAAATGGTGTCTTCCGAACGGCGTCTTTGACCGCAAAAACGCCATCTGGACGCAGCAAAAGGCGTTTTTAGGAGTGAAAACGCCTTCTGACAGATGCCTTCTGCGAGATGCCGTTTGCCGGGCACCTTGGCGGGGCCAGGACATGACGCCGGGTCAAGGCATCCACGCCAGGCCGCGAACGCGCGCGCAGGGCAGTCACGGATTGACGGCTAGAGCTCCTCCACCCGGAACTGCAGCTGCGGGTTAGCAAAGACATCCTGCGACTCGATGAGCAGCAGCTCCTGGGAATCCGCCTCATAGGTGTTATGCAGCAAATCGTAGACCGAAGACGCAGTGCGCTTGAGCGCTTCCTTCGCATCGTGGGTTTCCACGTAGTGGCCAGTGAAAAGCGAGGCCGTGACATCGCCCGAGCCGTTGCGCTTGAACGGCAGCTTGGGGGTAGCGACTAGGAAAGCGCGCTCGCCATCGACGGCGAGCATCTCAATCTCGTCCTCGCTGGTCTCCGGGCGCTGCACCGAGGTGACCAACACGGTCTTCGGGCCGATCTCCTGCGCGCGCTTCACCGCAGCGAGGGTCTGCTCCAGGGTGCCCACCTCGCAATCAGTCAGGTAGCCCAGCTCAAACTGATTCGGGGTGATGATGTCCGCGACCGGAACGACCTTATCGCGCAGCAGCGGCGGAATCTCATCGGAGACGAAGCAGCCGGACTTGGCGTTACCCATGACCGGGTCGCAGGCGTAGAGGGCCTTCGGGTTCACAGCCTTGATGCGGTTCACCGCATCCACGATGGCACCGGCGATGTCCGGGCCGCCCTGGTAGCCAGACAAGATTGCGTCGATGCGCGGGAAGGCGCCGCGCTTCTCGATGCCATCCACAATCGCCGTGACCTCCTCCGCGGGAATCATCGGCCCGCCCCAATCGCCATAACCGGTGTGGTTGGAGAAGTTCACCGTGTGAATCGGCCACACCTCATGGCCGGCGCGCTGAAGTGGAAAGACTGCTGCGGAGTTGCCCACGTGGCCGAAGGTGACATGGGACTGAATGGAGAGGATGTTCATAATCCCCTATTGTGCTACGCCCCACGCAGCACCTCAACGATTGGGCCGCTTTAGATTCCGCCGCCGGGAACTTCCTCATCGAGCTTCGCGCGCTCGGCGGCATCCGGGAAGGCCTTCGGGCCCGAGGGCTTGGGCTGGTAGCTCACGCCGCGTGCTGCCAGGTCCTCGTACCAGTCCGCCAGCAGCTCATTCTGCAGGCCGAACATTTCCTTTTCCTCCGCCGCGGTGGTGTGGTCATAGCCCAGCAGGTGCAGGCATCCATGCACGGTCAGCAGGGCCAGCTCGTGGCCCAAGGAGTGGCCAGCGGCGGTGGCTTGGCGCTGCGCGAACTCCGGGCAGAGCACGATATCGCCCAGCATGGCCGGTCCGGCCTCGGCGGCGTCAGGGCGCCCGCCGGTAGCGCCCGGGGTGAGCTCATCCATGGGAAAGCTCATCACGTCGGTCGGACCTTCCAAGTCCATCCAGCGCACGTGCAGCTCCGCGATGGTATCCAGATCCACGGCGGTAATCGTGCACTCGGCATCCGGGTTAACGTCGAGGCGGCCGAGGGCGTAGGAGCAGACGTCGATCAGCATCTCCTCGTTGACGCCGTCATAACCGGACTCGTTAATAAATTCGATGCTCATTTCTTCTCCTCCTGCTCAGCAAAGTTATCGTAAGCCTCCACGATGCGCCCGACCAGCTGGTGGCGCACAACGTCGGCCGCGCCCAGCTCCGCGAAGTGGATATCCGGCACGCCCTTCAAAATGCGGCGCACCAGGCGCAGACCGGAGACCTGGCCGCCGGGCAAGTCCACCTGGGAAATATCGCCGGTTACCACGATGGTGGAGCCAAAGCCCAAGCGAGTCAGGAACATCTTCATCTGCGCCGGCGTGGTGTTTTGGGCCTCGTCAAGGATGACGAAGGCATCGTTGAGCGTGCGTCCGCGCATATAGGCCAAGGGGGCGACCTCAATGATGCCGGCCTCCATGAGCTTCGGAATCATCTCCGGATCGATCATGTCCCGCAAAGCGTCGTACAGCGGGCGAAGGTAAGGGTCGATCTTGTCGTTGAGGGTACCGGGCAGAAAGCCCAGCTTCTCCCCCGCCTCAACCGCCGGGCGGGTCAAGATAATGCGGCTGACCTGCTTGGCGCGCAGGGCCTGCACCGCCTTGGCCACCGCCAGGTAGGTCTTGCCGGTACCGGCGGGACCAATGCCGAAGACAATCGTGTTCTCATCGATAGCCTGCACATAGCGCGATTGCCCAAGAGTCTTCGGCCGCACAGCCTTGCCGCGGCGCGAAACGATATCCGCCGCGAGCGTCTCGGACACGGAAGCGGGAGCATCCACCGTGACAAGGTCCAGAGTGTGCTTAACGGTATCGGTGCTCACCGGATGTCCGCGGCGCGCAATTGCCTCGAGCTCTTCGAGGACCTTGCGGGCACGCGCCACCTCATAATCGGGACCGGCAGCCGTGACTGTGGTCCCGCGAGCGAAGAGGTCCACGCCCACGAGGTTGCCCAAAACGCGCAGGTTATCGTCCGCCGGACCCAGCACCGTGGCGAGGTAGGCGGAATCGAGATCAAACTTGGTGGTGATAATAGGCACGCCCAAAAGGCTACCAGCGCGCGGTCAGGGTGCCGATGCTGGCCAAGGCCACCATGCTTGCCGACGCCGTCCGCAACACCTCCGGCCCCAACTTGATCGCCGTCGCACCGGCCTCCTGCAAGCGGGCTAGCTCCTCCGCGCCGATGCCGCCCTCTGGGCCCACCAGCAGGTAGATGGTCTCGGCCGAGTCGAGGTCAGCAAGGTCCTTGAGCCGAACCTCGGCTTCCTCGTGGAGGACCAAGGCGCGGGCGCCGGAAATCTCCTGGCACAGCTGGCGGGTGGTCAGCGGGCCGCGCACGGCCGGTACGCGCGCGCGGCGCGATTGCTTGGCGGCCGCCACGGCCGCAGATTCCCACTTGCCTAAGGCTTTCGGGGCCTTCTTGGCATCCCACTTGGACACGCAGCGATCCGCCTGCCACGCGATGATCTCATCCGCCCCGGCCTGAGTGGCCAGGTCGACGGCCAACTCGGCGCGCTCCGACTTTGGGATGGCCTGGACCACGACCACCCGTGGGGAGGGTTCGGGGAGGATTACGAGGTCGTCGACAAGCGCGGCCAGCGTGTCCTTGCCCTGCGTATCAGTGATGGTGGCGGTGACGCGGCGCCCGGAGCCATCAATCAGGACCAGGTGCTCCCCTGGTCCCATGCGCTTGACGGTGACCGCGTGGCGGCCCTCCGCGCCATCGAGGCCCACGGGCTGGCCGACCTCGGCGAGGGACAGGTCCGGGTGGAGGAAGACGGGCAGAGACATTAGCGGCGGAACTTATCGCGGAAGCGGCTGAAGAGGGATTCGCCGTGCTCGTCGTCGGCGCGGTGCACCTCGGTGCCGCCGTGGCCGGCATTGCGGACCTTTTCAAGGGCCTCGCGGGTCTTCTTATCCAGGTCCGTCGGGATCACCACGTCCACGTGGGCGTGCAGGTTGCCAAAGCCGTCAGTGCGCAGGCGCGGCATGCCCTTGCCCTGGAGGGTGATGGACTCGCCCGGCTGGGTGCCCGGCGCGATATCGATGGTGAGCTCCTCGCCGTCGAGCTGCTCGACGGTACAGGAAGAGCCCAGAGCCGCATCCACCATGGGCACGCGAACAGTTAGGTGCAGGTCATCGGCATTGCGCTCGAAGACGGGGTGCGGCTCGGTGTGCACCTCGACATAAAGATCACCAGCAGGACCGCCGCCGTGGCCGACCTCGCCCTGGGAAGCCATGCGGATGCGCATGCCATCACCAATGCCGGCGGGGATATTCACCGTAATATCGCGGCGCTTGCGCACGCGGCCATCGCCGCCACAGTGGCCACAAGGGTCGGTGACTACTTCACCGAAGCCGTAGCACTTCGGGCAATCGCGGGTGGTCATCATGTTGCCCAGCATGCTGCGCTGGACCTCCTGAACCTGGCCCATGCCGCCGCAGTGATCACAGGTCACCGGCTTGGCCTTGGACTCAGAACCGGAGCCCTCACAGCGGTCACAGACCACGGCAGTATCGACCTTGACCTGCTGCTTGACGCCGCTATAGGCCTCCTCAAGAGTAATGGTGGTGCGCAGGAGCGCATCATCGCCCGGCTGCACGCGGGAACGCGGGCCGCGGGAGGCCGCTCCCCCGCCGAAGAACTCGGCGAAGATATCCCCGAGGCCGCCGCCACCGAAACCACCAAAGCCGCCGCCCTGGGCCGCGCGCTCCTCCATGGGGTCACCACCCATGTCCACAACCCGGCGCTTCTGCGGATCAAGCAGAACCTCCTGTGCAAGGGAAGCCTCGCGGAACTTCTCCGCGGCCTCCTCATCGCCCGGATTCACGTCCGGGTGGTACTTGCGCGCCAGCTTGCGGTAGGCCTTCTTAATCTCGGCGTCGGACGCCGACTTTTCTACACCAAGAATGCCGTAGTAGTCACGAGCCACGTACTGTCATCCTTCTATTTCTCGTTGATACTAAATCTATTCCGACGGGCCAGCTTACTCGCCCGCCAGAATTTCACTCACATAGCGTGCAACGGCAGAGACCTTGGAGATTGTTCCCGAGTAATCCATATACGTCGGCCCCACCACACCGAGCCCGCCGAGTGCTGCAGCCTCCGAGCCAGTGCCGAAACCATAGCGCGTGGCCACGACGGAGGTTTGGCGCAGCTCATCGGCCTCGTTTTCTTCGCCGATGGAGACCGATACGTTGCCCAGGTCCGGCACGCGGGCCAGCAATTTCAGCACCACGACCTGTTCTTCAAGAGCCTCGATGATGGAGGGCAGGCCCTCGGTGAGAGCCACGCGGGTGAGGTTGGAGGTACCCGCCATGATCAGGCGATCGGAGGGCTGCTCCACGAGGGTCTCAATCAGCGTGGTTGCCGCCTTGAGGAGGTGGGGGCGGATGTCGGCTGGGGAGTCGTCGACAAGCGCGGCCAACTCCACCGAAGCATCGG
Organism: Corynebacterium sp. HMSC074C01; assembly: GCF_001814605.1. Lineage (NCBI taxonomy): Bacteria > Bacillati > Actinomycetota > Actinomycetes > Mycobacteriales > Corynebacteriaceae > Corynebacterium > Corynebacterium sp. HMSC074C01. The sequence continues at coordinate 26,265 of NZ_KV817255.1, forward strand.
TGAGCGTCTTGCCCTCCAGGGCGGTGTTGAGGATATCGCGCAGGCGGTGGGTCTGCTCGGGGTCGATGACATCATCGAGCTCCACATTGCGCTGATCGACGCGCCCATTATCCGTAATGAGCACCAAGAGCAGGCGCACCGGTGAGAGTGCGACGACCTCGCAGTGCTTCACGCGGGAGACCTTGAGGTTCGGCAGCTGGACGACGGCCGCTTGCTTGGTCGCCTGGGCCAGCAGCTGGACCGAACGGCGCAGCACGTCTTCCAAATCGACGCCGCCTTCGAGGAAGGTGAGCATGGCGCGGCGCTCGGCCTTGGAGAGCGGCTTGACGTCGTGCAGCGTATCGACGAACTGGCGGTAGCCCTTCTGCGTGGGTACGCGCCCGGAGCTGGCGTGTTCCTGGGCGATGAGCCCTTCGGCTTCGAGCACGGCCATGTCATTGCGGATCGTCGCCGAGGACACGCCCAGCTGGTAGCGCTCGAGCAGGGCCTTGGAGCCGACGGGCGATTGCGAGGCGATGTAGTCCGCGACGATGGCGCGCAGGACCTCTTGGCGGCGGGCATCGGTGGAGCTGGACATGTCTTTAAGGCTATCCGTTCTAGCGGGCTATGTCTTCGGCGGTATCTTCGGCGACGAGGAGGTCGGTGATGATGCCGTCCGCGAGCAGGCGGCCCGCCTTGGTCACGCGGAGGTGGTCGCCGGCGCGCTCAAGCAAGCCGCGCTCGATGAAACGCGCGGCCACAGGCTCGGCAGCGGGCGCGAGCCAGGACGCCGGGATGCCCTCGCGCAGACGCAGGCCCAGCATGATGCGCTCGGTGTGGCGGTCGGCGGCGCTGAGCTCCTCCCGCTCCTTGATGGGCAGCTCCCCCTCGCCCACAGCCTTGATGTAGGTCCGCGGGTTTTTCACATTGAAGAAGCGCTCGTTGCCCAAGTGCGAATGCGCGCCCGGGCCCGCGCCCCACCAATTGCCATCGACCCAGTAGATGCGATTGTGCTGGCACTCCCCGCCCGGCTTGGCCCAGTTGGAGACCTCGTACCACTCAAAGCCTTCGGCTTCGAGGGTGGATGAGATCATCTCATAGCGCCGGGCCAGCACGTCCTCATCCGGGGCCGGAAGCAGGCCCTTAGACACCTTGCGGGCCATACGCGTGCCATCTTCCACGATGAGCGAATAGGCACTGATGTGGTCCACTCCCGTCTCCAGTGCGCGCTCCAGAGTCAGAGCAACGTCCGCGTCTTCTTCTGTCGGCGTGCCATAAATCATGTCCAGGTTGACGTGCTCAAAGCCCGCGGCGATGGCTTCGCGTGCCGCATCGAAGGCGCGGCCCGGCGTGTGGGCTCGCTCCAGCACTGCGAGCACCCCCGGTGAGGCGGATTGCATGCCCAGGGAGAGGCGGGTGAAGCCGGCGTCGAGAAGCCCGGCGAAATACTCCGGCGAGGTGGATTCCGGGTTGGATTCCGTGGTGACCTCCGCGCCCGGGGCGAGGCCGAAGGTATCACGAACCTTCGACAAGACACGGCCCAGGCCCTCGGCCCCCAACAAGCTCGGCGTGCCGCCACCAATAAAAACGGTCTCGGCTTCGCGGCCCACCTGGGCCGCCGCCATCTCCAGCTCTTTTTCCAAGGCTGAGAGATAATCGTTGGTCAGGTCCCCTCCCAGCTCACCCGGCGTATAGGTGTTGAAGTCGCAGTAGCCGCAGCGCGAAGCGCAGAAAGGAACGTGAATGTAGAGACCAAAGGGATCCATGGGGAACAAAGTAACCGACAAAACCGTTGAAGCGGTAGTCTGTAGAGCAGATTTGCAACCCCGATAGTGAAGAAAGGCCTCTTTTAAGTGGAACCTCCGAGTCGATGTCCCCGCCGCCGACGTAAGGCGGTGGGGTAAGCCGTGTTATCTGCCATCCTGATGATTGTGGCGGGTTTCGCCGTCATCGCTCTCATTATCGTGGCCAACGCCTACTTCGTGGCGCAGGAATTCGCCTTCATGTCGGTGGACCGCACGCAGCTGCGCCAGCGCGCTGCGACTGGGGATAAGCCTGCGGAGCGCGCCTTAAAGATCACCCAAAAGACCTCCTTCATGCTCTCCGGCGCGCAGCTGGGTATCACGATTACGGGCCTGCTCATTGGTTATGTGGCCGAGCCCCTCGTGGGCCAAGGCCTAGGCCAGCTGCTCGGTGGTGTGGGCGTGCCCACGGGCGTGTCCGTTGCCATCGGCACGGTGACCGCGCTGGCGGTGTCGACGGTTCTCACGATGCTCTTCGCCGAGCTCTTCCCCAAGAACTACACCATTGCAGCACCCATGAAGTCAGCGCTGTGGTTATCCGCATCGACGATGTGGTACCTCAAGATCTTCGGCTGGCTCATCCACTTCTTTGAGTACTCCTCCAATGCCCTGCTCAAGGTCTTCGGAATCGAGCCGGTGGAGGATGTCGATTCATCTGCCACCACCGATGACCTGGAATCCATCGTGGATGCCTCCCACGAGGCCGGCGACTTGGATGAGGACACCTACCTGGTCCTCGACCGTCTCCTCGACTTCCCCGAGCATGATGTGGAGCACGCCATGATTCCGCGCTCGCGCGTGGATGTCATCGAGCCCGAGACCACCATCGGCGAGGTGCGCGAGATGATGTCGGAGAACCACACCCGCTACCCGATCATCGACGATGAGCACAATCCCATCGGCGTGGTGCACCTCTACGATGTGCTGGGCAGCGAACTGCCCCTGGCCACCCCGGCACGCGAGATCATGAAGGAACCCGTGGTGGTGCCGGAGCTCATGCCGCTTCCCGACGTCGTCACAGAGCTTCGCGACGCCGACGAGAAACTCGCCTGTGTCATCGACGAATACGGCGGCTTCGTGGGCATCGTGACCATGGAGGATTTGGCCGAGGAAATCCTCGGCGATGTCACCGATGAGCACGACCTCGAAGAGACCGAGGAAATCACTGAGCAGGACGACACCCACTGGATCGTCGACGGCGACACCCCCATCGACGAGGTCGAGCGCGCCATCGGCCACGACCTGCCGGAGGGCGATTTCGAAACCGTCGCCGGCCTGCTCATCGCGCATTCCGGCACGCTGCCGGAAGAGGGCGAAGAACTCTCCATCGAGCTAGAGGCCGAACCGGAAGATTGGGTCGACGGCGACGAAGCCCCCATCCGCACCCTCAACGTGCGCGTCGAGGAAATCGACCGCCACGTACCCTCCGTCCTGGCGCTCGAGCTGGTGGAGGAATTTCCGGAAGGAGAGGATGACTAATGACTGATACCTGGTGGTTCAACCTCCTTATCACTGTTCTCATCATTGCTGCTTCCGCGTTCTTCGTGGTCATCGAGTTCTCCCTCATGGGCGCGCGCCGCAACCGCTTGGAGGAGACCGCGGAATCCTCGGCGGCCTCGCGCGCGGGCCTGCGCTCGCTCAATGAACTGACCATCATGCTGGCTGGCGCTCAGCTGGGCATTACCGCCGCAACCTTCGTCCTGGGTGCCGTGACCAAACCTTGGGTCCATCACCTGCTGATGAGCCCGCTGGAGGCCCTCGGCCTGCCGCTGGGCGTTGCTGACATCATCTCCTTCCTGCTAGCCCTTTTCGTGGTGACCTTCCTGCACCTGGTTATCGGTGAGATGGCGCCTAAGTCCTGGGCCATCGCCCACCCGGAGACGGCCCTACAGCTCATCGCGGTGCCCGCCCGCGGCTTCATCTGGCTCTTCCGTCCGCTGCTGATCTGGATCAACAAGATGGCGAACAAGCTGGTGCGCATGACCGGTGAGGAGCCCGTCGACCGCGCTGGCGCGGCCGGCTATGACGCCGAGACCCTGCGCCACCTGGTCGAGCACTCGCGCCTGACGGGCACGCTTGACGACGACTCCGCCAACCAGATCACCGGCGTTATCGAGCTGGAAGCCTCCACCGCGGCCCAGTTGGCCCGCGAGCATGGTTCGGAAATCCTGCCGCTTTCCTCCAATGCCACCGTGGCCGAGCTCCACGAGCTCGTGGTGCGCAAGTCCATCATGCGCGTGCTGGTCTACCCTCGTGCCTCACGCATCCCGCGTATCGTCCACGTGCGCGATACCTTGCTGGCGGAGCCGGATACCCCGGTGCTGGATTTCTCCCGCCCCGCGCTGGCGGTGGGCTCCTCCTCCACCGTGCAGAAGACTCTGGACCAGATGCGCGCCCGCAATGAGCAGCTCGTGGTCGTGGGCAAGCCCACCAAGGACAAGACAGTGTGGATCCTCACCTGGGATGACATCATGGGCCAGCTGTGGCCGCAGATTACCGAGCAGCTGGACCAGGCCGTGCCGGCCACCAAGAACCCGGGGGCTTAGCGCGAACGCGCTAAGCGTGGCACGTAAAGCAACGAAGAGCGCCACCGAGAGAGGGAATCTCGGCGGCGCTCTTCTTAAGTAATCCTTGTGTGTTGGCAACAAGGAAGTCTGTGATGCGGCGACTAGGCGGTCGTGGCGGCCTTCTTCTGACGCTTGGCGCGCACACGGGCAACGACGGCGTCGATACGCGCGCGCTCCTCCAAGAAGGACGGCGGGTTATGCCCGCGCATGGTGCGCACGTAAGCGGGGTGCGCTTCCACGACGGTGTGGCGCCAAGCCTGCACTGCGATGAGTGAAGATTCACCCGCGCGCTTGTACAGGTTCGGCAGGGAGACCACATCGAGGTTGCGGGCCACGGCGTCGGTTTGCGCCAGCACGTACTCGACCAACTCGCGCAAGTAAGCGGCCACCGCGGCGGTGCGCCCGCGCAGGGTTTCCGCCAGCTCCGAAACCACGACGGGCGGGCCGGAGATGGGCAGGCCTTCAGCAAGTGCGCGGGCGGTGAGCTGCTTTGGCTCCTCGACATCATTGTCACCGGAGGAAGCAGCGGAGATGGTGCCGGACTTCAGCCCGGAGACCAACGCGTGGCGCAGGCCGATGAGCTCGCCGACACAACGCCCGGAATCCACGCGGGCGTCTTCGACGATGTCCCCCAGCTCGGCCAGGCAGTCGAGGGCGAGTTCATCGTCCCAGTCCTCGATGGCCTCGATGAGGTGCTCGATGTAGTCAACGACTTCGTCGCCGATGTTATAGATTTCTTGGGTCAGCTCACGGTGGCGCAGCTCGGCTGCGATCTTGTGCATAGGCTGCCCTTTCCGCGAGAACCTCTAGTTGAGGTTTAGAGTTTTTCTGACCCCGCTGACTCTATTAGAGATCCTCGCATTCGGCTGCGCGACACTCCGAAGGAATTCACAGACTCCATCCAGCCTTATTTCTTGCCGGCGTAGAGGCGCTCGATATCCGCTGCGTAGCGCTGCGCCACGACATAGCGCTTGACCTTCATCGTGGGGGTTAGCTCGTTGCTTTCCTCGGTGAGGTCCTGGTCCAGAATGACGAACTTCTTAATGCCCTCCGCGTGGGAGACGGTGGCGTTGACCTGGTTGATGGCGTCCTGAATATCCGCGCGCAGTGCCGGATCAGCCGCCACCTCACGCATACCCTTGGCTGCGGAGATGTTGTGATCGGCCTTCCAGCGCTTGAGCGCGTCCTCATCCAGGGTGAGCAGCACACCGACGAATGGCTTGCCGTCACCGACCACCATGGCCTGGGAAATCAACGGGTGGGAGCGCAGGATGTCCTCCATCGGGCCAGGCGAGACATTCTTGCCGCCCGCAGTGACAATGAGGTCCTTCTTACGGCCAGTGATGACGAGCTTGCCATCCTCATCGATCTCCCCTAGGTCACCGGTGTTGTACCAGCCGTCCTGCAGGGCGTTCTCGGTGGCCTCCGGGTTCTGCCAGTAGCCCTTGAAGACGATATCGCCCTTGATCAGGATCTCGCCGTCCTCGTTAATGCGCATCGTCGTGCCGCCCAGCGGCGGGCCGACGGTGCCGATGGACTGATCCACGAAGTCCACGGCGGCGGCCGCTGCGGTCTCCGTAAGTCCATAGCCCTCGTAGATGGTCACGCCGATGCCGCGGTACCAGTGCAGCAAGTCTTGCGAGATGGCCGAACCACCGGAGATGCAGTACTTGACCTCGCCGCCCATTGCCTGGCGGATGGCGGAATAGACCAGCTTGTCAAAGGCCTTGTGCTTGGCCTTGAGGACTCGGTTGGGGCCCTCCGGGGTGTCCAGCGCCTTGGAGTACTCGATAGCAACCTTCTCCGCGCGGTCGAAGATCGCGCCCTTAAACGCGGAGGAACCATGCGCCTTGGCGGAGGCACCATTGCGCACCTTCTCAAACACGCGTGGCACACCCAGGATCAGGTTCGGGCGGGAACGAGCGAATTCAACGGTGATGGTGCTGAAGTCGGACCAGTGGTTCTGGGAGGCACCGCCGATGGTGACCGCCAGCGACACTGCGCGGCTGAAGACGTGCGCCAGCGGCAGGAAGGTCAGGACATGTGCGCCCGGCACGGCGATGGCGCCAATCGGGTTGGTCAGCAACCCGCGGGCCTCTGCTAGCCAGTTGCGGTGGGTCAGCATGCAGCCCTTGGGGCGTCCGGTGGTGCCGGAGGTGTAGACTAGGGAGGCGACGTCGTCAGTGTGCGTGGCTTCGATGCGCTGGTTGACGGTGTCATCGCTGATGTCACGTCCCTCAAACTTCAGCGTATCGATGGCGGAAGAGTTGATCTCTAGCACGCGGCGCAGCTGGGAGGGAGAGCCGTGTAGCTGCGGGGTGCCGTCCTCCTGCAGCTTCAGGTGCTTGACCAGCTCGGAGTGCTCGCGGGTTTCCGTGATGGCGAGGATCGCGCCAGAGTCCTCAATGATCCACTGAACCTGGGACATCGACGAAGAGGGGTATACCGGAACGGAGATCGCACCGGCCGCCCAGATGGCATAGTCCAGCAGGGACCACTCGTAGCGGGTAGTAGAAATAAGAGCCACGCGGTCGCCCTGCTCCACGCCAAAAGCGATGAGCCCCTTGGCCACCGCGTAGACTTCCTCGACGAATTCCTTGGCGGTGACGTTGACCCACTCGTAATTCGCCGGACGGGTAAACAGCACGCCATGTGGGCGGGCGTGCGCCGTAGCCATCATGGAGGTAAGGCACGTTTCGCCGTCCTTGATCTCGAATTTCGCTTTGGTGTGCGCTTCATTCAAAGTCACAGTTGTGTCCTTTCCCACAAAAATTAAATTCCAGCCCACTCTACCAACCAGATTTCTCCCGCGCGCAGGGAGGGCGTGGCACAATTGGGGGATGTGACTACCCGTGATCTGCTTCAAGAACTTGCCCAACGCCACGGCGTGGCCTGCGAGTACACCGCCCAGAACGGACAGCCCGTGTACGTCAGCGAGGAGACAATTACCTACACGCTGCGCGCACTTGGCGTCTCTATCTCCGAACGTCCGGACGATGAGGAGCTAACTCAAGCCCTGTTCGAGGACTACCTCGAACGCGCCTCCCGCCCGCTGCCACCCTGCGTGGTGGCCCGCGAAGGCGCCGAAAAATCCTTCGTTGTCCACGTCCACGACGGCGACCCCGTTACCGTTACCATCGAGCTGGAAAACGGCGAGACGCGGCCGACCTACCAGGACCGGAACGACGCCCCGGCTGCCGACGTCGCCGGAACCATGTGGGGCGAGGCCAGTTTCCACGTCCCCGGGGACCTGCCCTTAGGTTTCCACAAGCTGCACTTATCCTCGCCCGGCATCGGCGAGCACGAGTGCCCGCTCATCGTGGTGCCGAACCATCTGAGCACGGCAGATCGCTACCTCGACCGCCCCGCAGCAGGCACGATGGCGCAGCTGTATTCGGTGCGCTCTGAGAAGTCTTGGGGCATGGGTGACTTCGGAGACCTAGCCGAGTTGGCGGAGACCTTGGCGCCCGATTATGACTTCCTCCTTATTAACCCGCTGCACGCGGGCGAGCCGATTCCACCGGTGGAGGATTCGCCCTATCTGCCCACCACTCGGCGTTTCATCAACCCGATCTATATCCGCATCGAGGATATTCCGGAGCTGAAACAGCTCAGCCCGGAGCTTCAGGAAGACGTCGCCGAGCTCGCCGCCGAGTTCCGCGAGCGCAACCGGTCGGCAGAAGAGATTGATCGTGATTCCATCTTCGAAGCCAAGCTGCAGGTCCTGCAGGAGCTCTTCAGCAAGGGGATGACCTCAGAGCGCCGCACCGCCTTCAGCGAGTACCAGCGTCGCGAGGGCCGCGGCCTGCGCAACTTCGCCCTGTGGTGTGCAGAGGCTGAGCTCTCGCGTCACAGTGGACGCCGCCACGCGCTGAGCCTCGACGTCAGGGACTTGGCCGAGTTCTATTCCTGGCTGCAATTCCTTTGCGATGAGCAGCTGGATGCCGCCCAGCGCCGCGCGCTCGACGCCGGCATGAGCATCGGGCTCATTACCGATATGGCCGTAGGCATCCACCCGGCTGGTGCTGATGCCGTGAACCTGGCGGAATACCTCGCCCCGCAGTGCTCGGTGGGGGCCCCGCCGGATGACTATAACCAGCAGGGCCAGGACTGGTCCCAGCCGCCGTGGCACCCGGTACGCCTGGCGGAAGCCGGCTACGAGCCATGGCGTGATTTGCTGCGCACGATGCTGGGCAATGCTGGTGGTCTGCGCGTCGACCACGTCCTTGGTCTGTTCCGCCTGTACTGGATCCCGCGCCACTCCACCCCGCTCAACGGCACCTACGTGACTTATGACTGGGAGGCCATGCTCGGCATCCTCGCGCTGGAGGCTGAGCGCGCCGGTGCTGTCCTCGTGGGCGAAGACCTCGGCACCCTGGAACCGTGGGTCCAAAACGCTTTGCGCGATATGGGCGTGCTGGGCACCACGATCATCTGGTTTGAGCATGCCGAAGACGGTCCCACCCCGCGCCCGCAGGATCAATACCGCCACATGGCGATGTCCTCGGTGGGCACGCACGATCTGCCGCCGACGCTCGCCTTCCTGCGTGGCGACCACATCGCGCTGCGCGCCCGCCTGGGCCTGCTCACCCGCCCGGTGGCAGAAGAAGAGGCTGAGGACCGCGCGTGGCAGGAAAAGGTCAAGGACAACCTGCAGGCCTATGGAATGTTGGAGAACCGCGAAAGCGAAGAGGATGTGCTCGTCGCCCTGCACCGCTATGTTGCGGGAACCCCCTCGGCGCTGACGGTGACCAACCTCGTAGACATGGTCGGTGACGTGCGCGCACAGAACCAGCCGGGCACGACGAAAGACCAGTACCCCAATTGGTGCATCCCGTTGTGCGATACCGCCGGCAAGCCGGTGCTCTTGGAGGATCTGCCGAAGCAGGAGCTCTACCAGCGCCTCGCACAGGCGGCGAAGAGGCCCGGCGCCGAGCGCTAGGGCAGGGGGGCGTCGGCAAGCACGGCGCCCCTAGCGGCGTCTTCCCATCAGGAAGACCGTCCCTTTAAAGGACGACGCCGACGATAGCCACCACAACGATGAGCGCGATCATCAACCAGAGGGTCACGCTCACTCGGGATTTGGGTAGTGCGCGCTTGCGGTGGGAAGGCTGTGAGCGCTCGGGGTCCCACAGGCCTTCGCGGTGATCATCGGGAGTCATGTTTCTTCATCCTAGTCGCGGGCACTAACCACGCATTCACCCGGTCGATTGCCCACATCAGCACCCAGCCCATGACGGTCGCGGCCGGCACTGCGGTGACGGCGAGCACCGCCATCTGCGCCCACACTGGCGCCTGCACGAGCCATTCCATGCCCTCAGGGTAGCCTGTTCACCATGAGCAGTGCACCTTTCGACGTCACCTGCCCCGCGGGCACCATCACCGGCTACCTCGATGAGGACGTGGCCCATTTCCACTCCATCGAGTACTCCCATATCCCGGGGGATTTCGAGAACCCCGAACCTGCCCCACCCCGTGACCAGGATGCACGCACCCCGCACCCGGAGAAGGTCGCGCTCACCATCACCGCCCCCGCACCCGGCAGCCGCACCACGTCACTGGCGCCCACGTTGGTCTATATCCACGGCGGCCGCTACGAGCACGGCTCCCACGAGGATCCCCGCGCAGAGGGCACGCCGACCGCACAGGCGGGCATCGTCCACGTGCAGCTGGGCTACCGCGTGGGACTGCCGGGACTAGCACGTTTTCGCGATGATGAGCCCAACCGCTACCGCGCCATCGAGGACCTGCAGCTGGGCTTGGAATGGATCCAGCGCAATATCGAATCCTTCGGCGGGGATCCCACCAACGTCACCGTCCTGGGTCAGTCCGCCGGCGCCAACGCCGTGCTGTGGCTGTGTCGACGAGACCACTACCGCGGGGCCTTTCGCCGGGCGATAGCGCTCTCCCCGGGCTTCCCCCGGGAGACCTTCGAGGAACGCCAAGCCACGTTGCGCCAGGCGATGAAGAAGCCCATTACGCGCTCCTCTCTCGCGTCGATGAGCCAGGAGGAGCTCGCCGCCGGCTACGCCAAGTTCCGCAAGAAGTACAGCCTCGATATGGCACTGGGCCCCACGCCACTGGAGTGTGGGCAGCTTGCCGACGTCCCCCTCATCCTCGGCAGCACCCGCGACGAGTTCTACAACATCCCGGCCACGCAGAAGATTGACCGCTCCCCTTTCCGCGGCCTCATCCTCCGCTATGTGGCCCCGCGTTTTGGCTTTCCCCGCAACGGTTTCACACCCTGGTATCAGGTAGCGCAGCACATGGACAAGGAGCGCCCGATGGGCCGGATGGTGGGCGATTCCATCATCCGTCGCTGGGCGGCAGAAGTAGCGGAGAAGGCGCCGGGTGAGACCTGGATGATGGAATTCACTCGTTCCTCGGGCCCGGCCCTGCACTGCGAGGAACTGCGCCCGCTCTTTGGCGAATCACCACTGGCAGAGTGGTTGCGGGAATTCGTGCGCACCGGAAAGCCCGGCTTCGAGGCCTACCGCCCTGAGCACGCCATCTGGGAATACAACCTGGACAATGGCGAAAACCGCGTGGCCTATGCCAGCTTGGATTACATCTCGGCGGCCTTCGCCCAGGATGGCAGCCTGCTCTGATCCAGGCGCAAGGCTCCACCGCCCCATTCAGAATGGCTAGCCCAACAGGGCCGCGCGCAGCGGCTCGTGGGTCAACTCCTCCACCATCCACGGGCTAAAGGCAAAAGGCGTGGCATCGACGGCAGCGAGGACATCGCGCACCGGGGCCCACGCGAAGGAGTCAACCTCCTCCGGGTTGGGAGCCGGATCGTCTTCGGTCTCGAAAAGATAGACCGGGCAGATTTCATTCTCCACCACGCCGGAGGAATCCACGGCGCGGTAAGCAAAGTCCGGCAACACCAAACGCGGCGTGCCGGTCAGACCGAGCTCGAAGCGGCCGCGACGGACGACGGCGTCGGCAGTCTCCTCATCCGGCCCCGGGTGCCCGCAGAAGGAATTGGTCCACACGCCGGGCCAGGTCAGCTTGGACAGGGCACGGCGGGTCAGCAGCAGCTGGCCATCGCACACAACCCATGCGGAGAAGGCGAAATGCAGCGGTGTATCCGCGGTGTGTACGGCGGCCTTGTCGGCTACGCCTGCGGGATTGCCCTCCGGCGAGGCTAGAACGACGAGTTCCGTCATAGATTGAGGTCTCCTACATAGCGCACGTTGCCAATGCTAAAGCGCGCATTCCAGAGGTTGCCTGGGGCAACGTTATAGACATATTGAAGGTTGGTGGAAGCACCGGCGCCCAACGGGTGATCCAGGCCCGGCGCGGCCACATCCGGGTGAACAGCGGGGTCAACATCAATCGAATCCACGGTGGCCCAGCCGCCGTTGCCGTCGGCACGCTCAAGGGTGGGTTCCGGAAGGGCGTCGACAGGCATCGGCGCCTCGTTGAGGTTGTGAATCTTCACCGTCAGCACCGTTCCGCCACCGCCGGAGTACAGGCCCTGCAGCTCAAATTCCACGTTGAGGCCCTCGTCCTTTACCGGGGCTGCCAAGTTGGAGGTGACCTCGTGGGCATCCACGTCCTTGACCTCAAAGGCCGGCGGCTCCGAGCTGGAGACCACGATGTTGTCCTGCGGGCCCACGTCCGGCGGCTGGAGGATGCTGCAGCCTGAGAGAGCAGCCAGGCACAGCGGGGCACACGCTAGGGGGAGGTACTTCTTCACCGCGGATCCTTTTCCATCACGACTTCGGTTTCTCCCCTACCTTAGTCGACGGGTTGGATATTCCTATTAAGGGCGTAACATCGGCCGGCGATGAACTCTATTCTCCGTATCGTCCGCAGCGCCTCGGCCCTGTGGCCGTTCTATCTCGGCGTCCTAATCACCGCGTCAGTCACCGCGATTCTGTCGCTGCTGACACCTTTCATCCTCCGCGAGGCCACCGATACCGTCGTCGCGGGAGGCCCGCTGCGCACGATCCTGTGGTGGGTCGTCGCGCTCTTTGTGGCGGACGCGCTGGGCAACGTGGTGAAGAATATCGGCGGTTATATCGGCGATGTGATGGTCTCTCGCCTGCGCCAGATTCTTTCGACGCGCTACTTTGCCAAGCTGCTCTCTGTGCCGCAGAGTTATTACGACAACCAGGTCACCGGCACCATCATCGCGCGCTTGGACCGCTCGATTGCGAATATCACGCAGTTCCTGCAGTCCTTCTCCAATAACTTCTTCGTCATGCTCATCCAGGCTGCGGCAGTCCTGGTCATCACCGCGGTGTACTACTGGCCGCTGGCCATCCTGCTGGCCGCACTCTTCCCCATCTATACTTGGCTCACGGCGCTGACCTCGGAGCGCTGGCAGGAGTATGAGGCCACCAAGAATGAAAACATTGACGTGGCCAACGGGCGCTTCGCGGAGGTCATCGGACAGGTGAAGGTGACCAAGTCTTTCGTCGCCGAAGCCCGCGAGCTGGCCTCCTTCGGTTCGCACTACCGCACGGTGGTGGATACCACGAAGCCGCAGTCGCGCTGGTGGCATTCCATGGACACCGCGCGCGGCGCGGCCATGGCGCTGATCTTCTTAGGCATCTATGGCCTGATCTTCTGGCGCACTCTGGAAGGCCACTTCTCCATCGGTGACATGGTCATGCTCCTGCAGCTGGTGAATATGGCCAAGCAGCCGGTGTTCATGATGAGCTGGATCGTGGATGTCAGCCAGCGCGCCATCGCCGGCTCCAAGGATTATTTCAAGGTCATGGAGGAAATCCCGGAGCCTACCGTCAACCCGCAGCTGGTCGCCGCCGCTGAAACCTCCGACGTGCCGGAACTCGATCTCACCCCGGCTGAACCGCTGCGCCCCGCAGAAGGCCCGGTCTTCGCCTTCGAGGACGTGTCCTTCTCCTATGAATCGGATAAGCCGGTCGTCGCCGACATCACCTTCGCCGCCCAAGAAGGCCACAAGGTCGCGCTCGTCGGCGAGTCCGGCGGCGGCAAGTCCACCCTGGTCAACCTACTGTTAGGCCTCTACCAACCCACGGAGGGAAAGCTGACGGTACTGGGCCACGACGCCGCGGAGCTCACCGCGGAGCGCCTGCGCGCTTCAGTCGGCGTGGTCTTCCAGGAGTCCTATCTTTTCTCCGGCACCATTCGGGAAAACATCGCTTATGGCAAGCCGGGCGCCACGATGGAGGAGATCGTGGACGTCGCCAAGCGCGCCAATGCACACGGCTTCATCGAAGAATTCCCCGATGGCTACGACACCGTCATCGGCGAGCGCGGCCTCAAGCTCTCCGGCGGGCAGAAACAGCGCGTGGCCGTGGCGCGCGCCATGCTGAAGGACGCCCCCATCCTCGTCCTCGACGAGGCCACCTCGGCGCTGGACACCAAGGCTGAGCGCGCCGTGCAGGCCGGTCTGGACGAGCTCATGAAGAACCGCACCACGCTCATCATCGCGCACCGCCTGTCCACCATCGCGGACGTGGACACCATCATCACCCTAGACCGCGGCCGCATCTCCGAGATTGGTTCGCCGGCCGAGCTGGCGCAATCGGGCGGCATCTACGCCGAGCTGCTGCGGCTGACCCAATCCGCCTCCGCCGCCGACCGCCAACGGTTGAAAAAATACGGATTCGTCCAAGCCACCGACGAGTAAGGTGGGACGCATGCATTTCCCTAGCCTGAAAGAACTCTCTGCCCGCGGCACCCGCAAGTGGACCGTCTTTGATGAGGACATCATTCCGCTGTGGATCGCTGAATCAGACTTCCTCACCGCGCCGGCGGTCAAGGAAGCCATCCAAGAGGCTGTCGACGCCGAGTCCTTCGGCTACACGCCGGCACCCAAGGCCTCCGAGCTCAACGCGGCGCTGGCGGATTTCTATGAATCCCGCTACGGCTGGCGCCCGGAACACGTCTTCTGGATCGGGGATGTCGTGCGCGGCTTGCTGCTCGGGGTGCAGTACTTCACCGAGGGTGCCGTGGCCGTGCCGGTCCCCTCCTACCCGCCGCTGCTGGAGCTGCCGGAGACCGCCGGGCGCGAGAAGATTGAAACCTCGCTGGAGCTAGAGGATATCGAGCGCGCCTTTAAGGCCGGCGCCGGCTCCATCCTGCTCTCCCACCCCTATAACCCGCTGGGCATCGTCTTCGACGAGGACTGGCTGCGGGGCCTCGTGGAGCTGGCGGATAAGTATGATGCCCGCATCCTCTCCGATGAGATCCACGCCCCGCTGGTCTACGAGGGCCGCCACATCCCGCTCGGTGCCTTGTCCGATCGCGTTATTACCGTCACCGCCACGTCCAAGGCGTGGAACACCGCGGGCCTCAAGTGCGCGCAGGTGATCTTCTCCAACACCGCGGATGTCGAGCGTTGGAACTCGCTGACCGGCGTGGCTAAGGACGGCACCGGCACGCTCGGTGTCTTGGCTGCGGAGGCCGCCTACCGCCACGGTGGGGAGTTCCTTGACGAGGAGATTGAGTACCTGAAGAAGACCCGCGACTGGTTGGTGGAGGAGTTACCCAAGCGCGTTCCGGGTCTCAAAACCTCCCACCCGCAGGCCACCTACCTGCTGTGGTTGGACTTTAGCGAGACCGCCATTGGGGATAACCCGAAGCCCGCGGCCTGGGTGCGCGAGCACGCCAAGGTAGCCCTCAACGAGGGCGTGACTTTCGGTACGGGCGGCGAGCATCATGCCCGTCTTAATTTTGCAACCTCCCGTGAGCTGCTCGAAGAGGCACTCGACCGGCTGGAGAAAGCATTTAGCTAAAATTTACATCTCATGTCATGGGCATTATCCTTAGAAAAATGTCCATTAATGACGTTCAGGCCCCCGCCCAGTCCGCTTCGAAGACGAGCTCGCCCATCGGCATCGTGATCGTTGCCTCCCTCATGCTCTTCTCCATGTTCTTCGGAGCGGGCAACCTCATCTTCCCGCCGGAGGTCGGTGTCTCCTCCGGCACCAACTTCTGGCCTGCTACCTTGGGCTTCCTCGCTGCTGGCGTAGCTCTGCCGGTTTTAGCGGTGATCGCGGTGGCCATTTCCGGCCAGTCCGTACGCGATATCGGAAACCACGGCGGCAAGATTTTCGGCGTGGCCTTCTCCGTCATCGCCTACCTGGCCATCGGCGCCTTCTATGCCCTGCCGCGTACCGGCGCGGTGTCCATGGAAACCGCGATTACCCCGCTGCTTGGCTGGGAAGGAACCTTCGCCAACGGCGCCTTCAACGTCGTCTTCTTCCTCATCGCATTGGCACTGGCTTGGCGCCCCAACAACATCATTGACACCTTGGGCAAGTTCCTCACCCCGGCGCTGGTCATCCTGCTCGCGGTACTCATCACCCTCGCCACCGTGGCGAATCCCCGCATCCCCGGCGCCCCGACTGAGGAGTACGCCTCCGCGCCCTTCGTCACGGGCCTCTTCGAGGGCTACAACACGATGGACGCCATCGCAGGCCTGGCTTTCTCCATCGTCATCGTGACCTCGCTGCGCTCCAAAGGCTTCTCCACCAACCGCGCGCTGCTGCGCGGAACCATCACGTCCGCCGTCATCGCCGGTGCGCTGCTTGCCGCTATCTACCTGGGCCTGGCGTGGATCGGCCAAACCATGCCGAATGGCGCCTCCTATGATTCCGGCGCCGCCTTGCTTGCCGACGCCTCCAACCTCACCATGGGCAACGTCGGCCAGGCCGTCTTCTCCGCCATCGTCATCTTGGCGTGCATGACCACCGCCGTGGGCCTGATTTCCGCCACCTCGGAGTTCTTCGCTCTGCTCGTGCCGAAGACCAACTACCACTTCTGGGCCTGCTTGTTTACCGCGCTGTCCATCGCCTTCGCCTTCCAAGGCCTGGACACGGTGCTTGCCATCGCGGTTCCCTTCATCGTGTTCTTGTACCCGCCGGCTATCTCGCTGATCGCGCTGACGCTTCTGCAACCGGTAGTCAAGAAGTGGGTCACCTTCTACTGGGGCTTCCGCCTGGCACTGTGGGTTTCCGTGCTGTGGTCCGCCGCCACTTCCTTCGGCGCCCCGCTCAGCTTCTCCCCTGGTCAGGACGTTGACTTGGGCTGGGTGGTTCCTACGTTCCTCGCATTTGCCATCGGCGTTATCATCGACGTTGTATCTACATCCTCGTCGAAGAAAAGTGAGTAGTTCATGACGCCCCGCGCCGCCCTATCCATTCTCGATTTCTGCACCATTTATGAGGGGGAGAACCCTTCTCAGTCCATGGCTAGGTCGGTCGAGCTAGCGCAACAGGCGGAGGCCTTGGGCTTTGAGCGCATGTGGTACACCGAGCACCACAACATGCCCTCTATTTCCTCCTCCGCTCCGGCAGTGCTCATCGCCCACATCGGCGCGAAGACCGAGCGCATTCGCCTCGGCTCTGGTGGCATCATGCTGCCGAACCACGCACCTTATGTTATCGCTGAACAATTCGGCACCCTCGCCGAGCTCTACCCCGGCCGCATCGACTTAGGCCTGGGCCGCGCGCCCGGCACCGACATGCAAACCTTGGGCCGCGCGCTGCGCCGCGATGGCCACGCGGCCGAGCGCTTCCCCGAGGACGTCAAAGAGCTGCAGGGCTACCTCTCCGGAAAGCCCCTCATCCCCGGCGTGAAGGCCATCCCCGGCCACGGCACGAACGTGCCCATTTATATCCTGGGTTCCTCGCTCTTCGGCGCCTCGCTCGCCGCGAAGTTCGGTCTGCCTTATGCCTTCGCCTCGCACTTTGCCCCGCAGCACCTGGAAGCCGCCACGGCCTATTACCGCGAAAATTACCAGCCTTCCGAGGCCCACCCCGAGCCCTATGTCATCGCCGGCGTCAACGTCACAGCGGGTGATAACGCCGAGGAGGAATTCGAAAAGGTCTGCTTCCGCCGCGTCAAGGCCTTCGCAGGCCGCGGCAAGCAGCTCAGCGACGCCGACGTCGCCCGCATCATCGACTCCCCGCAAGGCCAGCAGATCATCGGCATGATGAAGTACTCCGCCGTCGGCAATATCGAGCACGTCCGCGAATACCTCACCGAATTCCAAGAACTGGCCCAGGCGGACGAGCTCATGATCTCCCTGCAATCCACAAGCCACAAGGCAGCGTTGGGTAATATGGCAAACCTGGCACAAGCGTGGCAGATGTAGGAACAGGCGCATACGCGCGTACGCACATCCTTGCCCGTCACAGCGTTTTTCTACATAGAGGAGAATCTCGGTGGCCCTTCGCCGTACACAGCAACACAGCATGATCGCTGATTACCTGCGCAACCTCATTCGCAGCAAGAAGCTTTCTCCTGGTGATTTCCTACCCAGCGAGGCCGAGCTCTGCGAGCAATTCTCCTCTTCTCGCGGCCCCGTGCGCCAAGCCGTCGCGGCGCTGCGCTCGGAAGGGCTCATCTCCTCCGGCCGCGGCCGCCGCTCCGTTGTCCTCGGCCGTTTTACCTCGGAGTCCTTCGACTCCATCTATTCCGTAACGCACTGGCTGCGCGAGCGCGGCTTCGAGCCCGGCGCCTCCACCCTGTGGCTGGGCCGCTGCCCCGCTACCGATAGGGAGGCCGAGTTCCTGCGGGTAGAGCCCGGCTCCCCCGTAATCTTCGTGCACCGCGTGCGCAGCGCCAACGGCCTGCCCATCGCCATCGAGCGCATGTTCTTCCCACTGGAGGTGGGCAGCCAGATCCTCAGCTTCGATGCCGACAATGAGTCCATCCACGATCACCTGCGTAGCCAAGGCGTGGACTTCGACAACGTCAACCGCGAGCTCTCCCTCGCCTCCGCCAGCGAGGAGGATGCGCGCTCCCTCAATGTCGAGCCCGGCACCCCGCTGTGGCGCCTGCACTTGGACATCTCGGATCACTCCGGGCATCCCGTTGAGTGCACCGAAATCCTGTACCTCGGGGACCGCATGACGCTGGGCATGACGAACGTGCGCGGCACCACGTCCCCGCTCGAGGTCAAGCTGTCGGAAGGATGATGAAGGCCTGGATTGGTGCGCTGGGGGTGATCGTGGGGGCGTCGCTAAGCGCGTGCTCTGCCGGCTCCACGGCGGTGGTGGATTCGGATTCCGCCACGCTGACGCTGGCCACGACGACGCCGGCGACCTCCCTGGATTTCACCACCGTTGGCGGCGCCGCCATCCCGGCAGCGCTCATGAGCAACGTCTACGAAACCCTGGTGCGCATCTCCCCAGAGGGAGAGATTGTCCCCGGCCTCGCCGATTCCTGGGAGGTCGAGTCCACGCGCTATACCTTCCGCCTGCGTGAGGCTTCCTTCTCCAACGGCGAGGCCTTCACCGCACACACCGCCGCGTGGTCCATCAACGCGGTGAAGACGGAGTGGACGAACGGCATTAGCGCCCAGATGGACGTGGTGGACTCCGCCACGGCTGTCGACGATCACACGCTCGTTGTCACCCTAAGCCGACCCTCCACCGGGTGGCTGTGGTCCATGGGTACCGCCATCGGCGCGATGCGCACCCCCACCGAAGCGGTGGGCACCGGCCCCTTCGCCGTCGCGGGCTTCTCCCCCAACGAATACATTGCGCTGCGCGCCCGCCCGGACTACTGGGGCACCCCAGCGGAAGAAGACATCACCATCCGCTACTTCCCGGATTCCCTCACCGCGGTCAACGCCCTGCGCTCCGGCGGGGTCGATGCCGTGTGGGGCGTGCAGAACCCCGAGCTGCTCGACACCCTCGATGACTCCATCGAAACCGCCATGGGTACCACGAACGGTGAGGTCCTGCTGTCCATGAATAACCAGGCAGCGCCTTTCGACGATCCCCGCGTGCGCCGCGCCGTGGCGTATGGAATCGACCGCCACGCGGCCAACGAGATCCTCTGGGAAGGCCGCGCGCAGGACACTGGCGGCGCACCCGTCCCGCCGACCGATCCCTGGTTTAGTGGGAAGGACTACTACCCTTATCATCCGGCGCGCGCCCGCGCGCTGATGGAAGAGGCCGGGGCGGTGGGCACGCCGCTCACGCTCACCGTGCCAAGCCTGCCCTATGCGCAAACACTCTCCGAGTTCCTCTACTCGCAGCTGACGGAGATGGGCTTTGAGGTCACGCTCGAGACCGCGGAGTTTCCCGCGGTGTGGCTGAGCCAAGTCATGGGCGCAAAGGACTATCAGATGTCGCTCGTCGCCCACGTCGAGCCGCGCGATATCCCCACGATTTTTGGCAACCCGGATTATTACCTCGGCTATGATTCGCCGCAGGCCCGCACGCTATTGGAACAGGATGACATGACAGGCGCTGTGGACCAGATCATGGAAGATATGCCCGCCCTGACCTTGATGAATATGCCCAATATCGTGCTCTACCGCGAGGGCCTGACCGGCCTGCAGCCGAACCAGATCACCGATGCCATTGAATTGCGAGGGGTGCGATGAGAGTCCTGCGCTTCCTCGGCACCATGTGGACCGCCTCCATCATCATCTTCCTGCTCATGCGGGCCGTGCCCGGCAACCCGGCGCGCGTGGCCTTGGGCGTCAACGCCACGGATGAGGCCGTGGAGCAACTAACGCACTCCATGGGCTTGGACCGCCCGCTTCTCGTCCAATACCTGGAGTGGATGAAGGGCTTGTTGACCGGCAACTTCGGCATCTCCCTGTCCTCGCAGCAGGACATCACCCCGCTGGTGATTGACCGCGCGCAGGTCACGCTGTTGCTCATAGGGCTGGCCATCGCCCTCGCCCTGGCCGGGGCTATCCCCATGGGCATCCTGCTGGCCCGCTTTAGGCTCCCCGTGCTCAATGCCGCCACGCAGCTGGGTATCGCGGTGCCCAGCTTCCTGGTCGGTATTTTGCTCGTCGCTGTCTTCTCCGTGCACCTGGGCTGGCTGCCGGCCAACGGCTGGCAGTTGCCGCGCGAGGGCCTCAGCCACCTCGTCCTGCCGGTCATCTCGCTGGCGCTGGTGCAAGGAGCGATGCTCACCCGCTACGTGCGCGCCACCCTCCGCGAGGAAATGGACAAGGACTATATCCGCACCGCCCGCTCCCTGGGCGAATCCCGCACAGGGGCGCTGATCCGCCACGGCCTGCGCAACGCCGCCCTGCCGGTGCTCACCGTCACCGGCGTGCAGCTGAGCACCCTGGTGGTAGGCGCGGTGGTCATCGAGAATGTCTTTGTCATCCCAGGTCTGGGCTCGCTGCTTCTCGACGCCGTCTCCACCCGCGACCTCACCACCGTCCAGACCCTCATCATGGTCTTCGTAACCTTCACGCTGACCGTCAACCTGCTCACGGACCTGGCCTACCGGGTCATCGACCCGCGGCTGAAGGAGGCGCGATGAAACCCGGCTATTTTCTGGTGGGCCTGACCATTCTGCTTGCGCTGGTCTCCCTGGTGTGGACGCCCTATGACCCCAACCTCATCTCCCCCGACCGCCTGGCCAGCCCCAGCCTGGAGCACCTCATGGGCACCGACCGCTTCGGGCGCGATACCTTCTCCCGCATCCTCGCCGGTGCCCAGATCACCGTGCTCGTGGGCGTCGTGGCGGTGGCCATCGCCGCGCTCATCGGCGTCCCGCTGGGCATTATCGCCGGGATGCGCGGAGGCGGTTTCATCATGGCAGCCACCGACCTGCTGCTCGCCTTCCCCGCGCTCCTACTGGCCATCGTCGCTGGAGCGGTGTGGGGATCGTCCACGCTCACGGCGACCATCGCCATCGGCATTGCCGGCATCCCCTCCTTCATCCGGGTCACGCGCTCGGGCACGCTGCAAATCATGACGCAGGACTATATCGCCGCCGCCCGCATCTCGCGCGTGCCGCCGGCGCTCATCGCGTGGCGCCACGTGCTGCCAAACCTCGGCGGGATCGTGGCCATCCAGGCCTCCGTCTACTTTGCGCTGGCCGTCCTCGCCGAAGCCGGCCTGTCCTACCTCGGCCTGGGTACTGCCCCGCCGACGGCTTCGTGGGGCCGCATGCTGCACGACGCCCAACCCCTCCTGGCCACCCACCCCCTCCAGGCGCTGTGGCCCGGGCTGGCCATCGCCGGCACCGTCCTCGGATTCAACCTGCTAGGAAGCCATGCTGACCGTCACTGATCTGCGCGTGGGCCCCGTTGGCCCCCTCTCCTTCTCCATCGCTCCCGGCGAGCGCGTCGGCCTCGTCGGCGATTCCGGCAGCGGCAAGTCCCTCACCGCCTTGGCCATCATGGGGCTGTTGCCCGACCACCTGCAGGCCACCGGCTCCATCCAGTTCAACGGCCAGGAGCTGCTGGGCATGCGCGACCGCGACCTGCGCAAACTGCCGCTGGCCATGGTCTTCCAGGAACCCATGACCGCGCTCGACCCGCTGATGAAGGTGCCCGGCTTCGACCGCTTCCCGCACCAGCTCTCCGGCGGGCAGCGCCAGCGCGCGCTCATCGAGATGGCCATGGCCCGCCACCCCAAGCTCCTCATCTGCGATGAGCCGACCACAGCCCTGGATCCCTTCACCCAGGAGGAAATCCTCTCCACCATCGTGGATGCCGCGGATAACGAGGACACAGCGCTGCTGTTTATTAGCCATGACCAGGACGTCGTCAAGCGCGTGTGCGACCGCGTCGTGCGCATCGGTGAGCTCACCACGCCCGATCTCACCCCACCACCCGTACCTACCTTGGGCGAGCCCGTCATCACGCTCAAGAACGTGACCAAGGCCTACCGCGGGGTAACCGCACTGGATGATGTCTCCCTCACCGTCCGCGAGGGCGAACGCCTCGGCATCGTCGGCGGCTCCGGCTCCGGCAAATCCACGCTGCTCAAGCTACTCACCGGTTTGGCGGAGCCGACCTCGGGAACGGTGGACGTCGCCAAGCGCGTGCACATGGTCTTCCAAGACCCCAAGGGCTCGCTCAACCCGCGCATGCCCATTTGGAAGATCGTGGCCGAGGGCGGCGGGACACGCGAGGAGGCCGAGACCGTGCTGCGGGAGGTCGGCATCGATGGCTTCGAACGTTATCCACGGGACTTCTCCGGCGGGCAGCGCCAACGCATTTCGCTGGCGCGCGCCGTGGTGGGCAAGCCGGAGATCCTACTGGCGGACGAGGCCGTCTCGGCACTAGACGCCACCTCGCGGGCCCAGGTCCTCGAGCTATTGCAGCGCGTGACGAAGGACATGACGCTGGTTTTCGTCTCCCACGACATCGACGTCGTGCGTCACTTGTGCCCCACGGTGGCGGTCTTGCAGGACGGCCGGCTGGTCGAACGCGGCGAAGCGAGTAAGGTGTTCTCCCGATATGGAACACCCTCTGCCGCAACGCCCTAACGCCCTTCAGCTCTTTACCGCCTTCAACACCTCCGCGCGCCGCTGGCCCGGTGCCCTGCGCGCGGCGTTGGCGATCATTATCCCCGGCGGGATCGCTGTAGCGACGGGCCACCCGGATGCGGTGCTGCTCGTTTCGGCGGGCGCGTTTTCCGTCATCTACGGCGAGGGGCACCCCTACCGCACGCGGCGCCGCGTGATCCTCACCGCTGGCGGGCTGCTCACGCTGGCGGCCACGGCCGGCTCCCTCGTCGGCGTGCATGGCCTGGCGCTGTCCGCGGTGTTTACGGTGATGTTGGCAACCATCGGCGCGTTCGTGCAGAATGCGCTGCGGCTACCGCCGCCGGGTTCCTTCTTCATCGTGATGGTGGCCGGTGGTTCCACGATGCTGCGCGGGGTTTCGCCGTGGGAGGTGGCCGCATGGAGCCTGGCCGGCGTGGCGGCCGGCTACGTGCTGGGCATGGTGCCGCGCTTTAGGGATCCGCACGGCCCGGAGACCCGCGCGGTGGCCGCGCTGGAAAAGGCCGCCGAGGCCTTCGTGAACTCCGATAGCGATTTCCTGGCTCGCCACCACCAGGCGCAGTCCGCGATTTCCACGGCCTGGCAAGCGCTTGCCGACGCCGGCGTCATCCGCGGCGGCCGCATCCGCCACCCCGCCCAAGCGGAACTGGTCCACCGCGCGCTGGCCGCGCAGCAGCGCATCGTGGCGCACCACAAGCAGGTGGGCGGCAACTCGGATGAGCTCTCTGATTCCCCCACCTACGTGGACCCGGACCGCACCAGCATCCCGCACACCAAGCCAACGATGCGCTACCGCTTCTACCGGGCCGCGGTGGGCAATTCCCACGCGGTGGTGACGGCGGAGAAGATCGCCCTTGGCGGCCTGGCCACCGCGTTCATTGGCATGGCGCTGGGGCTCAACCGCCCGGATTGGGGCGCGGTCTCGGTGCTCCTGCTCTTGCAGTGGGGACCGGACCGAGTACCGGGCACGATTCGCGGCGTGCAGCGCATGCTGGGTTCGGTATTGGGCGTGTGCGTCTTCGCGCTCATTGCTTCTTTCAGCCCGCACGGCTGGGGGCTGGTGCTCGCGCTGGCCTTCTGCCAGTTCTGCGCGGAGATCCTCGTGGTCAAGAACTACGCGCTGTGCGTGATCTTCTCCACGCCGCTCGCTTTGCTCATGGGCAACTCTTCGGAGCACATGGCCCACACCATCGGCTCGCGCATGGCGGAGATTGGGCTCTCCGTGATCGTGGCCATGCTCTTCTTGTGGCTGTGGAAGCCACGCGCCCAGCTGACCAACCACTACCGCCTGCAAACGCGCTGCTTCGAGGCAATGGCCGCCCTGCTAGGCGCGCTGTTGATTAAGACCCCGGAGGAGGCGCTGGCACAGCGCCGCGACCTGCACTACGAGCTGCTCTCGGAACGCCGCAGCATCCAGTCACTGGCCACCAATCACTCCGATATCAGCGAGTTCTGGGAGCGCCACACCGCCTTGCAAACGGCCGGCTACTTCCTCCTAGATTTCTGCGTGGTCAACCCACTCACGCAGCCCAGCCGCGCGGAGTTGGATACGCTCATTGAAAAGATCACCGCAGCGGAGATGCGGTCCTGAGCTCCTAACCCGGGCTGCTCGCGGATTATTTCACGGACAGCAAAAGGTTCGGGTCGAGTACGTGTTCCTCCACGAGCTCGAAGAGCGCGAAGGCTTCCTCCAGCTCACGGACATTCTCATCAAAATTAGGCAGCGACATGGCATTCCAATCGACGCAGAAATAAGTGCCTTCATCCTAGCTCACACCACTGTCATTTGGCGCACCTGCGATAATGGTGAGCGTGAACACTCGAAAATCTACAGGTCCACCCGTTGGCATCTATCCTCACGACATGCACCCAGGCTTGGTTCCGGGCATCGGCGTGGAGGATCAGCGCAACGCTTTCACCCTCGACAAAATCACCTTCTTCAGCACGGCCACCTTCGTCGTAGCGTTCATCATCTGGGGCATTAGCTCACCAGAATCCGTCTCCACCGCCTCCTCCACCGCCTTTTCCTGGGCCATCACCAACGCCGGCTGGCTGCTCAACATCACCATGATGATGGCCGTCGCCACCATGCTCTACATCGGCTGCTCCCGCCTGGGCCGCATCAAGCTCGGCACAGATGACGAGGAACCCGAGTTCGGCTGGTTCAGCTGGGTCGCCATGATGTTCGGCGCCGGCATCGGCGTCGGCATCTTCTTCTACGGCCCGTCGGAGCCGCTGTCGCACTACATCTCCCCGCCACCCCACACCGTCGACGGCAACAGCGTCGAAGCCCTCCACCAATCCATGGCTCAGGCGCACTACCACTGGGGACTATCGCCCTGGGCGGCTTATGCGCTCGTCGGCGGGGCAATCGCCTACTCTTCCTATCGCCGCGGGCGCGTTCCGCTCGTGTCCTCGATTTTCAAGCCGCTATTCGGCTCCCGCGATACCGACGGCCCGCTGGGCAAGCTTATCGACGTCCTCGCGCTCGTCGCCACGCTCTTCGGCACTGCTGCCACGCTGGGGCTTTCCGCCATCCAGATCGGCCAGGGTGTCTCCATCATCCGCGGTGCTGGCCCCCTGACGAACTCCGTGCTCATCGTGATCATCGCGGTCCTGGGCTGTGGTTTCATCATCTCGGCGGTGTCCGGTGTCTCCCGCGGCGTGCGCTACCTTTCCAACTTCAACATCACGCTGACACTCGGCCTGGTCATCTTTGTCTTCTTCACCGGCCCGACCTTGCTCCTGCTCAACCTCGTGCCCTCCGGCATCGTCACCTACATCGACCAGCTTTTGCCCATGATGGCTAAGGGCCTGTCCTGGGGTGATGAAACCATCGAGTTCCAGTCCTACTGGACTGCCTTCTACTGGGCATGGTGGATCGCGTGGACGCCCTTCGTCGGCATGTTCGTGGCCCGCATCTCCCGCGGCCGCACGCTGCGCGAATTCACCGCCGTCACCGTCTTCGCGCCCTCCCTCATCCTCATTTTGGCCTTCACCATCTTCGGCGGCACGGCCATCACCTTCCAGCGCGAGAACTTGCCCAACTTTGACGGCTCCGCCTCCGGCGAGCAGGTGCTCTTCGCCATGTTCGATAATCTGCCGCTGAGCAGCATCACGCCCTTCATCCTGATCGTGGTCTTAGCGGTCTTCTTCATCACCTCGGCCGACTCGGCGTCGGTCATCATGGGAACCATGTCCTCCAAGGGAGACCCCGCCCCCAACAAGTTCATCGTCATTTTCTGGGGACTGTGCATGATGGGCATTGCAGTCGTCATGCTGCTGACCGGCGGTGAGGACGTGCTCACCGGCTTGCAGAACCTCACCATCCTCTCGGCGCTGCCTTTCTGCATCGTGCTGCTCGTCATGATGGTGGCCTTCATCAAGGACCTGCGCTCCGACCCGATGTTCATCCGCCGCGCCTACGCGCGCGCTGCGGTGGAAAATGCCGTCGTGCGCGGCATTGAGGAACACGGCGATGACTTCGAGCTCACCGTCGAGCACGCCGACGAAGGCCGCGGTGCCGGCTCCGACTTCGACTCCTCAGCGCACCGCTACACGGACTGGTACCAGCGCACCGATGAAAAGGGCGAGAATGTAGACTACGACTTCGACACCGATACCTGGGCCGATGGCTACGACCCGAACTCTGAACAGAAGGAGACCTAAGTGGGCATCCCCGACGATGTCGTCCTCGACGGCTACACGCTTATCGAACAGCACGAAGCGGACCACGAGTTCCTCATCAATGGCTCGCCGCTCGCCGTGGATACGCCTCTGCTATTCGCGCTCACGATTGTTGGTGTTCTCCTCGTGGCGGCCAGCTTCTTCCTGCGCAGGCCGGGCCGCATCATCGCCGGGCTCTTGGGCGCGATCCTGACGCTGACCAAGCTGTGGTGGATGCCCATCGCACTGGCCCAACAGTTCAACGACAGCCAGGTCTTTGGCTACACGGTGAAGTACTACCCCCAGTACTGGCCGGCGGCCTCCGTCATCGTGGTCGTCATCGCTATCATCGGCATCATTTCCGCCTTCCTCCGCCGACGCTAACGCGATTCCAACACCGCGATCGCAATGTGCACGCGGTTGGTACTGCCGATCTTGTCCAAGATGTGCTTGATATGGGTCTTCACCGTGGTCACGTAAACGTAGAGCTGTCCGGAAATCTCCTGGTTGTCTAGGCCCTTGGCCACGAGTTGCGCCACGCTGTTCTTCCTGCGCCGCCGGCTGGCAATTGCACACGGCGTGGTGTGGGGCTTAGCCGTCTCCGGGCTCGCGGTGGAGCTCAATACAAACATGAATCACCTTCTCGCCCGCGCGGGCCTAGAGTGGCTGGACGGTGCGGGTTACGCTCCCTTCAACGAGGAAGTGTTGAAGCTCCTCGGAGTGCTGCTTATCTGCACCTGCGTCATCCGCCTGGTGCCCAACCCGCTCTCCCACTCGCTGTTCGCCGGGCTCGGCGCCTACGGTCTATCGCAGAAGCAGCCGTTGCGCTGGCTCATTGCCGCCATCGCGGTGCACGCCACGAAGAATCTCTTCCCGTCGTTAAGCACTGCGCTCGACGACGCCATCTGGCCCCTCCTCGCCGGCATGGTCATCGTGCTCGCCGAATGGGTAGCCACCATCTGGGGCACTATTGCGCTGCGGAAGAAGGCGGCTGTGCATCCGCCCCTGTCCCCTGCACCGGCGCACGCATAGCCTTCGTGGCCGGCGAAGGGTGGGCGTCCTCGGCGGCGAGGCGCTCAAAGGCCACCGCCGCCAGGGCTGCGGCTTGGTCTCCCAGGACGGAATCATCGAAGCGCACCTGCGGCGAGTGGTTCCACTCGCGCATGTGCTCCGGGGTGTGCGGATCGCCCGTACCGAACCACATGAAGGTGCCCGGAACCTGGGCGAGTACCGCGCCGAAGTCTTCCGAGGCCATCATCGGGGTGTCCATGGTCAGCACGTTTTCCGCGCCGAACATACCCGCCCACAACGACGCCGCGAACTGGTCCTCGCGCGCTGAGGTCTTTGTCGCCGAATACAGGACCTCAAAATCCACCTTCGCGGTGCAGCGGTGCGAGGCCGCCACGGAGCTCGAGACCTCGATGATCATTTGGCGGACGGCGTCGATGTGTTCGTCGCGAAGCACGCGTACCGTCGCACCCAACTCCGCCTTGTCCGGGATGACGTTGACCGCGCCATCGCCCGCGCGCAGGTTGGTCACCGTGATGACAATCGGCGAGTTTGCATCGAAACGCCGGGTCAGCGCCACCTGCAGCGCCACCTGGATCTCCGCCAAAGCCGCAACAGGATCGATCGCATCGTGCGGGCGCGAGCCATGCCCGCCCTTGCCATAGACGGTGATGCCCAAGTTAGAAGAAGAAGCCATCATCGGGCCCGCGATGTGGTGGAAAGTGCCCCGATCCTGCGGTCCGACGTGCAGACCGTAGGCGGCAATGGGGCGGCGGCCAGCAGCATCGAGCACGCCCTCATCAATCATCGGCTGCGCACCGCCTGGGCCTTCCTCGCCCGGCTGGAACATGAAGATGACATCGCCCAAGAGCTCCTTGCGGTGGCGGCACAGCATCTTCACCGCGCCGATCAGCCCGGCCGTGTGCAGGTCGTGGCCGCAGGCGTGCATGTTGTTATTCGTCGAAGCAAAGGGACTGCCCGTCTGCTCGCGCACCGGAAGGGCGTCCATGTCTGCGCGCAACAACACCGACACCGGGCGCTCACCGCGCTTGCCGCCGCGCAGGACCGCGACGATCGAGCTGAGGTCACGGCCGAGATGAATCTCCAACGGTAGCCCTTTAAGAGCTTCGAGCACCTTCTCCTGCGTGCGCGGCAGGTGCAAACCCACCTCCGGGTTCTGGTGCATATCGCGGCGGAAGGCCTGCAACTCCGGAAGCAGCTCCCGGCCTTCCTCCACGAACACGTGGCTGGCCAACCGCTCCCCCAGCTTGGCCGAAACCATCGGAAGCGGTGGCAATTGCTGACGGTGGCGCGGGGCCATCTTCATGGTGTCATCCTTTCCGAGCATGTGCGCCGAGCATACCGGAAACTGTATTAATGTAGCAGTCTATGAAACTTCTCTCTGCGCTTCTGAGCAGCGCACTTCTCATGTCCTCTGCCCCTGCCTACCAGGAATCTAGCCGCGATGAGCAATCCTCACGCTGGGGCGTGGACGCAACGTTCAGCATCATCAACGCCATGGGTTCCTCCTCACACCTTCTCACTGATCTGTTCACATCGGAACAGGAGGGCTATCCGTACCCGGTGGATGCGTCGATAAGCACAGCGTCCGTAGTCTCCCGCACGCCGACTGATGAGCCCGGCCGTGAGAAGTGGCTGGTCTCCTCGCCATCCATGGGCCGCGAGATTCCCGTCGACGTCGTCCTCGGCAACGGTGGACCGGTGGTGTATTTCTTGGAAGGTGTCGACTCCCCGGAAACCTCCAACTGGATCACCAAGGGGCATCTGAAGCGCGTCTTTGGCGACTCCGACGCCAACATCGTCATCCCCTCCCAGGGCGCTGGCTCCATGTGGACGGACTGGAATCAGGATGACCCGAAGCTGGGCCGCCACAAATGGAACACCTTCGTCACGCAGGAGCTCGCGCCGGTGGTTGAGGCGGAACTGAACCACAACGGCAAGCGCGGAATCATCGGACTATCGATGGGCGCGTCCGGCGCGGTCATGATGGCCAACAACCACCCGGGATTCTTCGATGCGGTGGCGGGTATTTCCGGCTGCTATTCCACGACGAGCACGGTGGGCCAGGGAACGGTCGACCTAACGGTGGGCAGCCTCGGTGGCAACCCGCGGAACATGTGGGGCCCGCACGGTTCAGCGGACTGGGTGCGCAATGATGTCGCGGCGAACCCGGAGGGGCTGCGCGGGGCGACGCTGTATCTCTCCGCTGCGTCGGGGGCGTGGTCGGATGAGGAAATGGCGGCCTACGCCAATAAATCCCTCGACGATCGCATTGGCGGAACCTTGTTGGAGGCCGGCTCAAAGCGTTGCACGGAGGAGTTTTCCGCCGCGCTTGACGACGCCTCCCTCCCCCACACCACCGACTACCTCGACGCCGGGGTGCACGACTGGGTGATGTTTGGCAAGCAATTGCAGCCGGCGTGGGATGCGATTAAACCGGCGCTCTACTAACGACGTCTCCCCACCCCTGAGCTGGGTGTTTCTTCCTCCGGTTGCGGGGCACATGGTGCTGGTTTA
>NZ_KV817256.1:0-1052 GCF_001814605.1 Corynebacterium sp. HMSC074C01
ATACGGGTACCAGAATATCAACTGGTTATCCATCGACTACGCCTGTCGGCCTCGCCTTAGGTCCCGACTCACCCTGGGAAGACGAACTTGACCCAGGAACCCTTAGTCATCCGGCGGGAAGGATTCTCACCTTCCAATTCGTTACTCATGCCTGCATTCTCACTCGCACACACTCCACGCCTCCTTACGGTAACGCTTCAACACATGCACGACGCTCCCCTACCCAAACAAAAAATGTTTGCCGCGGCTTCGGCGGTGTGCTTGAGCCCCACTACATTGTCGGCGCAGGACCACTCGACCAGTGAGCTATTACGCACTCTTTCAAGGATGGCTGCTTCTAAGCCAACCTCCTGGCTGTCTTCGCGATCCCACATCCTTTTCCACTTAGCACACCCTTAGGGGCCTTAACCGGCGATCTGGGCTGTTTCCCTCTCGACTATGAAGCTTATCCCCCACAGTCTCACTGCCGCACAACACATTGATGGCATTCGGAGTTTGGCTGACATTGCTAAGATTGTAGTCCCGCTCAACCAACCAGTAGCTCTACCTCCACCAAGCTACATGCGACGCTGCACCTAAATGCATTTCGGGGAGAACCAGCTATCACGGAGTTTGATTGGCCTTTCACCCCTACCCACAGCTCATCCCCGCAGTTTTCAACCTACGTGGGTTCGCGCCTCCACAGCATCTTACTACTGCTTCACACTGGCCATGGGTAGATCACCCCGCTTCGGGTCCAGGACATGCCACTAAAACACCCCATTAGGATTCGGTTTCCCTACGGCTACCCCACACGGGTTAACCTCGCGACATGCCGCTGACTCGCAGGCTCATTCTTCAAAAGGCACGCCATCACACAACAAAAAGTGCTCTGACGGATTGTAAGCACATGGTTTCAGGAACTATTTCACTCCCCTCCCGGGGTACTTTTCACCATTCCCTCACGGTACTAATACACTATCGGTCACACTGAGTATTTAGGCTTACCGGGTGGTCCCGGCAGATTCACAGCAGATTCCACGAGCCCGCTGCTACTCGGGCAACCCAACAAC
>NZ_KV817257.1:0-600 GCF_001814605.1 Corynebacterium sp. HMSC074C01
AGTCTCCCACCTATCCTACACAAACCGAACCGAACACCAATACCAAGCTATAGTGAAGGTCCCGGGGTCTTTTCGTCCTGCCGCGCGTAACGAGCATCTTTACTCGTAGTGCAATTTCACCGGGCCTGTGGTTGAGACAGCAGAGAAGTCGTTACGCCATTCGTGCAGGTCGGAACTTACCCGACAAGGAATTTCGCTACCTTAGGATGGTTATAGTTACCACCGCCGTTTACTGGGGCTTAAATTCTCAGCTTCGCAGTCAAAGACTACTAACCGGTCCTCTTAACCTTCCAGCACCGGGCAGGCGTCAGTCCATATACATCAACTTAACGTCTTCGCATGGACCTGTGTTTTTGATAAACAGTCGCTTCCCTCTATTCTCTGCGACCCCACAACCCACCACCAACGCACAGTTGGCTTAAGTCGTGTGGTCCCCCTTCTCCCGAAGTTACGGGGGCATTTTGCCGAGTTCCTTAACCACAGTTCACCCGAACGCCTTAGTATTTTCAACCTGACCACCTGTGTCGGTTTAGGGTACGGGCCATACATCCACATCGCTAGAGGCTTTTCTCGACAGTACTAGATCACCAACTTCACCCA
>NZ_KV817258.1:0-1410 GCF_001814605.1 Corynebacterium sp. HMSC074C01
TTGATTTTGTCCTGTAGTTGTCCGGAGTGGATTAGGCATCGCAAGATGTAGTGGTTGAGGTTTTTAAATCCCAGGGCGATGCCGCGTAGGTGTTCGAGTCTGCCGTTGATTGCCTCAACGGGACCGTTGGATGCGCCGATATCAAAGTAGGCGAGCACATCTTTGCGTCGACGCCACAGGGTGCGTCCCAGTTGGGCGAGCTCTTCTAAGCCTTTTGGTAGTCCTTTACGCAGGGTGTGGATGATGCGTTCCATGAGCTTTTTGCCTTCCGATTTCTTCGGATGCGCGTACGCTGCGATCACGTCTTGGTAGAGCAGCCACGTTACTTCTAGGGCCACGTAGTCGTCATCGGTGGCCCACAGCATTTCTAAGCGTTGCTTTTGCCGCTCGGTGAGATAGTTCGTCCTGGTCAACAGGGTGCGCCGGTGCTTGTACAGCGGGTCATCTTTGCGTCCGCGGCGCCCGGTGGTCTCACGTTGGAGTCTTTGTCGGCAACTGGTGAGCTTGTCGGCTGCCAGATGCACCACATGGAAAGGGTCCATGACTTTATTCGCCTGTGGTAGTTGCTCTTCAACTGCGGTGGCATAACCGGTGAACCCATCCATGGTCACCACCTGTATCTGCTCCCGGAAGCTGGGGGCACGCTCTTTAAGCCACCCGCTGAGCACGTCGGCGGATCTGCCCGGTCGCATGTCTAACAAACGAGCAGGACCACGCCCGTCCACCAGCGGGGTGAGGTCAACAAGTATGGTCACCAGGTTTGATGCCTGACCTGGTTTGCGGGTGTGTTTCCATACATGTTCATCGACTCCAAGGATACGAACCCCGTCTAGGTGACAGGGGTCGCCGTAGACAAGCTGGCGGCAGGCATCCAGTGCGACCTGATTGACCAGATCCCAGCCCACACCGAGTGCTTTGGCGGTAGCCGACACACTCATCCGGTCAATAGCAAGGCGCTGCAAGATCCAGCGGGTGACCCGATAAGTGAGCTTGGCACCGTCATCCGCGCAGGTTAAAGATTCTTGGAAGATCTTCCTCTTACATGAGGCGGCTGTGCACAGGAACCTGGGGACTGTTACATGCAACCTGGTGGGGAATCCGACGACAGGAAGATCAACGAGTCGACGGGTGGTGTGGTCGCGCAGCTTTCCTGGCTGTCCGCAGTCCGGGCACACGCCGATAACGGCTACTGGCGTGGCCTCAATGATGGTCAACGCTCCGGCATCAGCGGCACCGGTGATAGCAAGTCCGATTTCCGCGGTACGGCAGATAGTGTCAGCAACGAGGTTTCCAGTAGGCTTCACAGTACGGGTCCCTGGTGGGTTTAGATGGTTGTGTAGGAACTTTCATCTTCACACCAGGGACCCCTACATGTTGTGGTGACCCGCTGAACCCGTCGTTTTCTACCTC
>NZ_KV817259.1:0-2215 GCF_001814605.1 Corynebacterium sp. HMSC074C01
ATATCAGGTGTCTACCAAACAGGGGTCAGGTCCAACACAAAATGTCGTTTAGCCCGACACGCCGCAAACAAAACATTTGTCGTTTTAGGCCTAGTATCCTTTCCTTCGCCGGCCTTTAGGCAGTGTGGCGCGGTCCACTTTCAGCTTCGGTATTTCCTGCACCCCAGCTAAACACCTCAACCAGTTGAACAAGTGATGAACAACAATAAGGAGGAAGAACCGTGACAAACGCCGTTATCGTGGGAGCAGGTCCTAATGGTTTAGCAGCGGCCCTTTTCCTCGCCAATCACGATATTGAGGTGACAATACTTGAAGCTAATTCTTCTATTGGAGGCGGTGCACGATCCGGGGAATACACGCTCCCCGGACTGACACATGACCACTGTTCAGCGTTTCATCCTTTCGGTGTCGGATCAAGTTTTTGGAAAGAGGTAGAACTAGAGAAGTACGGTTTAGAATGGGCATGGTCTGAAGTTGACTGCGCTCATCCTTTGGATGATGGACGGGCTGGGATCCTGTATAGGTCTCTAGACAAAACTGTCGAGCATCTGGGAGTCGACGGAGACATCTGGAGAAAGATAGTCGGGAGCAGCGTAAGGAACTTCGACCTCCTGGCAGAGGACACTTTCCGCCCACTTCTTCATATTCCTCAACACCCAGTCGCTCTTGCCAAGTTCGCTCCATATGCTTCTCTGCCAGCCTCAACACTTATGCGCATGTTTAAAACCGAAGCGGGTAAAGCATTGTTTGGGGGAATCGCAGCCCACGCTTTTACCTCTCTCGACCAACCGCTAACTGCATCGCTCGGAATAATGCTCGCTGCTGCAGCCCACCGGTGGGGTTGGCCGGTAGCAAAAGGAGGATCAGGCGCAATTGTATCGGCTCTAGGAAAAGCTCTCACCCAAAAGAACGTAACGATCCATACTAATAGTCCCGTTATTTCGAAAAGGGATATTCCAACCGCAGATCTTGTTCTTCTAGATCTTTCTCCCCAACAGATCCTCTCCTTGTATGGAGATGAGATGCCATCAAGAATTAAAAAGCAATACTCAAATTTCAGATCTGGATCTTCCGCTTTCAAAGTTGACTATGCAATCAGCGGAGACATCCCTTGGAAAAGTTCACATTGTAGACGTGCAGGCACTGTCCACCTTGGTGGCAATGCCAAAGAAACACTACTTTCCGAATCTTTAAGAGCTAAAGGAAAGATGCCTTCACGACCCTTCGTCCTTGTCGGACAGCAATATATGGCAGATCCTACACGCAGCAATGAAAATCTAAATCCAATTTACGCATATGCGCATGTGCCTAAAGGATACTCAGGAGACGCTACAGGGCTAGTCACTGAACAAATAGAAAGATTTGCTCCAGGGTTCCGTGATCAAATTGTTATGAGCAAAAGCATTAACCCGCAGCAAATGGAATCGTCCAATAGGAACTACCGCAATGGGGACATCATTGGTGGAGGAAACGACGGACTACAGCTGGTATTTCGCCCTAGGATGACCACGAATCCATATTGGATTGGTGTGCAAGGTGTCTATATCTGTTCACATTCCTCTCCACCAGGGGCTGGAGTTCATGGACTATGTGGAAAGAATGCCGCAACTGCGGCCTTTCGGGATCTCCAAAAAGGATCGACTTAAGCGGCCCTTCCGGTTTTCCCGCCGCCAGGTTTCGATCAGCTCAGGCACGGTGGGGGTTTCACCGACAAGATGTAGGACCGTAGTGCAGCCCTACACCGACGAGTGCTTGTTTGTTCGCCGCGGAAAACATGCCCGCATCAGCAACGACGGTGACTTCATCGAGTTGATAGGCATCTTGGAAACGTGTGATCATCGGCAGCATCGTGTGGGTTTCTGCCGAGTTGCCAGCAAACGCGCCCACATGCAATGGAAACCCAGTGGCATCAGTAAGCAGCCCGACAAGGATTTGCGGCTCTACACGGCGCTATTTGGAAAACCCGGGTTTGCGAAGCTCATCGGGAGTATCGGTTTCGAAGTACAAGGTGGTCACTGTCATACAAGATGAATGCGCCTGGCCCGATACCTGCATGATGGACCAACGCTTGGGTTAGTATTTCCCCGAATGAGGTCGTGAGGGGTTTGTGTGCGGTGGGCCACCACTAGGAGGTGGGCATTTTCGGGTCTGTACTTTTAGGCTGTGTGCGAAAACGACGACGAAGCCCGTCACCGTTGAGTGGTTGCTCAAAGGT
>NZ_KV817260.1:0-145862 GCF_001814605.1 Corynebacterium sp. HMSC074C01
TCTTTTCCTGTCGGTGTTGGACAGTCCATCCCACGACCTTGCGCGAGTACAAATCCAACACCGTGTAAAGATGAAAGCCTTTAGTGACAAAAGATCCTGGCAGCCACGTGATGTCCCAGCACAGTACTTGCCCGGGCCTATCTGCGGTGACAATAGGAACCCCTCGCGCTGGTGTAGCTGGCCGCCTGCGCCGTTCTAATGCTGGAAACAGTTGAGCGTTAATCCGGTAGAACGTCCGAATCGACGCTAAAAGCGGATCGGGACCATCAAGATGATCAAAAAAGATTCTGGCAACTGACAAGCCTTGCGCCCGCCCGCGAACAAGCAGCTCAGCAATGCGTGTGTAATCACTTTCATCTAGCTTGCGAGGATGAGGCAAAGACTCACTAGGTGCCTTGCATGGTCGAGGATTGTGCCGGTAATACCAGGTCGTTCGACCAAGACCAATAATCTTCAACGCGCGGGTTAAAGAGTAGCCCGCCTCAACCAAGCCTTCGACGATGAGTTCTTCGCTTTTAAGAAACTCAACATAATCAGCACGTTGCTCAGCAGTTAAAGTACGGCCACCACGCGTTAATCCTCGGAATACTTCTGCATGATGGCGATAGCTTTTCCCATGGCATCAACTGCCCGACAGTGAGCTTCAGTCTGCTCGGCCTTACGAGCAATGATTTCGTCCTTTTCCGCTAACTGCTGTTTGAGCCTGGCTATTTCATCGCTTAAGGCCTCATTGCTTTTGCGGAGGCGCTTGTACTCATTGATATTTTCTGGGCACACAGGGATATTGTGCCTTGGCGTAAGCCCTGTGGCTAGATCCCCGCCGGCGAACTGCTTCCGCCAACGCTTAAACGAGCTATAACTGACACCGATGGAGTCCAAGTACTTCCGGCGCTGCCCATGTTTAACCGAGTAGTACTCAAGGACCACCTTCTCCTTTTGCTCTGCGGTATACCGACCTTGCGGAACCATATCCTCTGGCGGGATGGAGATAGCCATGAACACTTTCCTTTCTCCCCCGGCAATCACCGGGGACTACTGGGATGTTCACAACTCCATTGGCAATAAGGGATAAGGGACCATCTCCACACCAAAACCCCATACAAATGGTCCCTTTGCTGAGTAAAGGGGACCAGAGTAAGGGGACCATTTGCGATGAGGGTGGCGCAGGCTAGTTGTTGAGCGGCTTGCGGGTCGCGGCCATGTGCTTGGCGCGCTCCACGTTGGCGGGCAGGAGGACCAGCGGTACGTCGTACTCCACCTCGCGGTCGCAGAACTCGGTGAAGCTCAGCGAGCCGGAGCCGGTGTACATCTCGGCGAGCTTGGCCACGATGACGTGGTCATTCTCGGTGGTGCCCTCGATAGGCCAATCGCGGTCGAGGGCGGGGGAGCCGGAGTACATCTCAATCTCCTCATCGGCCGGCGGGGTGTAGGAGCCGGCCAGGGTGGCGGCCTCCTCCATAGCGCGGGCGAGGACGTGGTCGTAGGACATGAGCACGACATCATCCGAGGACAAAAAGCCAGCCTTCTGTGCCTCGAAAGCAGACGAGAAGTTGCGGGCGGACGCGATGAAATCGAAGGCCTTCTGGTGATAGTCTTCGACACCGGCCGCCTTGAGGCGCTCCAGTGAGGAGATGGTGCCGGTCCAGCCGGGGTAGAGGCCCACGGTGCGCTCCGGGAAGCCAAGGCGGGTATCGGCGTGGGCCACGATGCGGTCGCAGGCCAGAGCGGTTTCGAAGCCGCCGCCCAGAGCGACGCCACGCACAGCGGCCACGACCGGAACCGGGGCGAACTTAAGGGCGCGTAGGGTGGTCGAGCCGTCCGAAAGGAGGGATTCGACGAGCGAGGCATCGCCGGACTCACCAGCGGAAGCGATGGAAGCGAGGTCTGCGCCCGCGCAGAAAACCGGCTTGTCATTACCAATAACCAGCGCGACGAGGTTCTCCGAGGTCACGGCGCCCAGAGCGGCACGGATGACTTCGAGGGCGGGCGTTGGCAGGGAGTTCATCGGGGTGTGTAGGTCGATGATGCCGATGCGGCCAGCCGGGGTGGAGACCGCGTGGACAGCGCCCGCCTCCTGAGACACGATGGTCTCCGCATCCAGAGAAGCCAGGGTGACAACACCCTCGCGCGGCGCGAGTTCCTGACGTTCTCCCTGAGAAGAGAGCACCGAGCCCTTGCCGTAAAAACCGCCCGCCGAAGCCGCGGCGGAGACCAAGGCCGGGACGTTGGAGCCGTAGGCGGAGGCGACCCAGTCGATGCCGATGGCGTCGGCAAGCGCGAAGATGCCCTTCTTCCAGCCGAAACCAAGAGTAAGGCCCTCGTCGATGAGGCCCACGTGGTCCGCAATGTCAGGTGCGACCTCGCAGCAGTACGCCAGCGTGCCGAGGAAGACGGCGCGGGCAAAACGGCCGCCCGGCGAATCGGTCTCCATGACCTCGCGCGGATCTTTGAGTCCCACGACAGGATCGGTGGGCTGAGTGCGGGGTACGTATTCGTAGGAGGCGTTGATGACCTCGTCACGGCCGCGGTAAAAGCCGCCGTCACCGGTGCGGCCGGTGAGCCCTCGAGAAACGAGACCTTCGATAAAGGAGTCATCGCCGAGGGGGACGTCAAGAAGCGGATCGCCCGCCGGCAGGGCCGTCTCCAAAGACTTCCAAATCGGCTTGACCAGCTGGAGGCCGATGTAATCGAGCAGCCCGAAAATACCGGTGCGCGGAATGCCGAAGGCACGGCCGAAGGAGGCGTCGGCAAGCTCGTAGCTCACGTCGAACTCGCGGGCGCGTGCCACACCGGCGGCCATCCAGTAGCAGCCCACGCGGTTGGCAATGAAACCCGGGGTGTCGCGGCATTCGAGCGCAATCTTGCCCAGGGTTTGCTCGATGGTCGTGCGCAGAGCGGCCTCCGTGGAGCCGGAAGCGATGAGCTCCACTAGACGCATGACCTTCGGCGGGTTGAAGAAGTGCGTGATAGCGAACTTCTCGCGGCGGGCCTCCGGCACGCCCTCCAGGAGGGAGGCCAGCGGCAGGGTCGAGGTGTTCGAGCTCAACAGAGCGTCCGCAGACAAATGAGGCTCAATGGCCTGATAGAGCGAATGCTTGGCGCCCAAGTCCTCGAAGATGGCCTCGATGACCCACTCGCGGTCCTCCAGCAGGGCGTAGTCATCGCTGGCGCGCACGCGCTCGGCGAACTCCGGCAGGTGAAAACCTTTGCGCTTGAGCTGGATATCGACGCCGCGCTGGGCGCCCTCCGCATTCTGGTCCAGGAGCACGACGTCCATGCCTGCCGACGCGCACAGCGCCGCAATGCCAGAACCCATCGAACCCGCGCCGATGACGGCTACCTTGGTGATGCTCATTTACTTCGCTCCATTCTCAATAATCATGGCGATTCCCTGACCGCCGCCGATACACATGGTGACCAGGCCATAGCGCTTGCCCTGGTGGCGCAGCGCATACGCCAGCTTGGTCAGCAGGATGACGCCCGTGGCACCGACCGGGTGGCCGTGCGCGACGGCACCGCCATAGATATTCGTCTTCGCCGGGTCAAAGCCCAGTTGGTCCTGCACGGCGATGGCCTGGGCGGCGAAGGCCTCGTTGGATTCGATGAGGTCGATATCCTCCAAGCTCAGCCCGGCCTTCTCCAGCGCCTTCGGGACGGCAGCGATAGGGCCGATGCCCATGCGCGTCGGGTCCACACCCGCGATGGACCAGGACACAATCTTCGCCAGCGGGTCCAAGCCACGCTTGGTCACCTCTTCCGCGGTGGCCAGCACGGCGGCCGCCGCGCCATCGTTGATGCCGGAGGCATTGCCGGCGGTGACGGTTCCGTCCTTAACAAAGACCGGCTTGAGCTTCGCCAGCTTCTCGACGTCCGTCTCCCGCACCGCTTCATCAAAGTCCAGCTCGCCGACGGGGACGATTTCCTCGGCGTGGACGCCCTCCGCGCGGGCCTGGGCGGCGCGCTCCTGGGACTCGGCGGCGAACTCGTCCTGGCGCTCGCGGGAGATGTTGTTATCGGCGGCGACGTTTTCTGCGGTCACGCCCATGTGGCCGGTGCCGAAGGGGCAGGAGAGCGCGCCGGTAAGCCAGTCGTAGAGCTTGCCGTCACCCATGCGCTTGCCAAAGCGTGCGCCTTCGACGGAGTAGGGCGCGTTACTCATGGATTCCGCGCCGACGGCGAGAGCTAGGGAGCCGTCGCCAGACTGCAGCAGCTGCGCCGCGCTGATGACGGCCTGGACGCCGGAGCCGCAGAGGCGGTTGACGCCCATGGCGGTGGAAGAGTCCGGCATGCCTACGTTCCGGGCAATCGCGCGGGAGAGGTAGAGGTCCTTCGGCACGACGGGCATGACGTTGGAGGCCACGGCGGTATCGAGGTCTGCACCAGTAAGCCCCGAACGCTCAATAGCCGCTTCGGCGGCAAGCGAACCGAGCTCGGTAAGGGAAAGGCGGGCCAGGCTACCTCCAAATTTGCCAATAGGCAGGCGCGCGGCTCCTGCGATGTAGATGTCCTGGGGCATGAGTTCCTCCGTAGATTAAACGAATCGCTATTAGTTAAAGCCGTATCCTAGGTCACTTTTTAGTGTCGTGCAATAGGGCCTGCATCCAGGTGTGTGTGGCGCTGCAGTTTCCACAGGGTGTAACGTGCGCCACCCCCGCGCTGTTTACAGATTGTTCAACAACCCCTATGCTTTCACCAACGTTTAATGCGACCTTCGTCACGAAAGGTGCCCAACAATGAGCTTGGAATCCACCAACCCCTCCGCTTCCCAGAAAACTTCCCAGGAAGCAGCCCAGGGAACTAAACAGAACGCGCCGACCGAGGCACAGGCCCCCAAGGGCATCGGCGCCATGGCAGGCGCCATGTTCCTCATGGCCACCTCCGCCATCGGCCCGGGCTTCTTGACCCAAACCTCCGTCTTCACCGTCCAGATGGGCGCGGCCTTCGCCTTCGCGATTGCGTTGTCGATCATCGTCGACATCGCCATTCAGCTGAACGTGTGGCGCGTCCTCGCTATCTCCGGCATGCGCGCCAACGAGCTGGGCAACACCGTCCTGCCTGGCCTCGGATGGTTCCTCGCCATCCTGGTCTTCATCGGCGGCATGGTCTTTAATATCGGCAACATCGCCGGCTCCGGCTTGGGCCTGAACGCCATGCTCGGCATTGATGCCCGCATCGGCGGCCTCATTGCTTCCGCCATCGCCATCTTCATCTTCCTGTCCAAGCGCGCAGGCGTCGCGCTCGATCGCATCGTCGCTGCGCTGGGCGCCATCATGATTCTGCTCATGCTCTACGTGGCGATTGTCTCCCAGCCGCCGGTGGGCGAGGCCCTGAAGAACACCGTCATGCCGGAGAGCATCGACTTCTTCGTCATCACCACCCTCATCGGTGGCACAGTGGGCGGCTACATCACCTTCGCCGGCGCGCACCGCCTTATCGATTCGGGCCTGTCCGGCCCGGAAAACGTCGGCGCGATTACGAAGACCTCCGTGCTTGGCATCATCGTCACCGGCATCATGCGCGTGCTGCTCTTCCTCGCGGTCCTGGGTGTTGTATCTACCGGTGTTGCGCTCTCTGAGGACAATACGGCCGCCGATGCTTTCCGCCACGCTGCTGGCGAGTTCGGTCTCCGTGCCTTCGGTGTTGTTCTCTTCGCCGCCGGCCTGTCCTCCGTCATCGGCGCGTCCTATACTTCCATCACCTTCGTGACCACCCAGAAGATCAACCCTCGCACCCGCAATTACCTCACCGTCGGCTTCATTGTGGTGTGCGCGATCCTCTTCGCTATCCTCAACTCCGCACCGCAGAAGCTGCTCATTTTCGCGGGTGCGTTCAACGGCATCATCCTGCCCATCGCTTTCGCCATGGTGATGTGGGTAGCCTTCAAGCGTCACGACCTCACCCACGGTGTCAAGCAGCCGATGTGGCTGCTCATCGCTGGCGTCCTGGCTCTACTGCTGGAAATTTTCATCGGCGTTAAATCCATCTCGGGAATCGTTAACCTATGGGCATGATGCAGACTCCCGCAGAGGTGCGCGCTTTTGCCCGCACACACGACATGACCACCACCGCCGGCCATGCCCGCGGCTTCATGCAGGCCAACCTCATTGCGCTGCCGCGCGAGTACGCCTTCGACTTCCTCCTTTTCGCACAGCGCAATCCCAAGCCGTGCCCCATCGTGGGCGTGCTGGAGGCCGGGCAGTTCACCTCTGACCTCATCCCGGGCGGAGACATCCGCACGGACATCCCGGCCTACAACATCTATGAGGACGGCAAGCTTACGCAGACGCTTGACGACGCTTCTCCCTTCTACTCCGACGACATCGTCTCCTTCCTCATTGGTTGTTCCTTTACCTTTGAGAATGCGCTCGTGGAGAACGGCATTTCCATCGCCCACATTGATCAGGGCCGCAACGTGCCGATGTATCGCACCTCAATTCCCTGTGCGCCGGCTGGAGTCTTCTCCGGGCCGATGGTGGTCTCCATGCGGCCTATCCCCGCGAGCCAGGTTTCCGATGCCGTCCGCATCACCTCCCGCTATCCGGGAGTCCACGGCGCCCCGGTTCACGTGGGCGACCCAGCGGCCATCGGCATCGAGGACTTGTCGCAGCCCGATTTCGGCGAAGCCGTCGACATCCCGGAGGGCACCATCCCGGTCTTTTGGGCGTGCGGCGTGACCCCGCAGGCCATCGTGATGAACTCGCGGCCCAGTCTGGCTATCACGCATGCCCCGGGCAAGATGCTCGTTACCGACATCCCGGACCGCGATTTCCTCATCCCGTAGTTTCTACGCAAGCGGCTGGAGTGCTTTTGAGCCTCGTCGCTCCGTTCCACGCCGCCACGGCCCCTGCCGTGACTAGGCACCTCACAATAGTCGCGGCGCACCTCCGACTACGGCGCCGAGCACGCTGCCGCGTGGCCCGACAGCAGATGGCATCTCACAAAAGGCATCCCGCAGATGGCATCTGCGAACTGTGCCGAAGCCCGGTCAATAGCCGTTTGCGCGGGCGAAAACGGAACCGCAGGCGAAGAGAGCCCGTAAACACAGGGCAGGCCTGCGGGCGAAAACGGAGCCGCGGGCAAAGAAGTACCTGCAAACGCGGGCGGTCCTGTGCCGCGGAGGCGCGGTTAGAGGACCCGAAGAATCGAGTCCATCGCGCGCATCAAGTCTGCGCGGCAGGCATCGGCGGCCGCCTCGCGCTCACCCTGCACGATGAGGTGAGCCAAGTCGATGTTGGCTTGCACGTGGTTATCGTGAATCTGCGGGTAGCGCTCCAGCGTCAACAAGAAGGTCAGGCGCATCCGCGCCAGCAGGTGCGACATTGAGCGGTCCAGCGTCGGCGAGCCCAAGCCAGCGACCAGCTGCCGATGGAAGCGCTGGTTGATGAGGGGGCGGGGAGCGCCGTCTTGCACGGCGGATTCGGTCAGCCGCACCAGCTCGCCCGGGTCTTCGAAGGTGGCGTAGCGCGCCGCGGCCGGTTCGATGGCGGCGCGCGCCAGATAAAGATCGCGCACGAAATCGGTATCCGGGGTGGCGATGAAAACGCCTCTGTGCGGAATGCGCTCCACGATGCGCTCGGAAGCGAGCATGGCGAAGGACTCCCGCAGGGTGTTGCGGGAGCATTCGAAGCGCTCGGCCGCGCGGACCTCGCTGAGCTGCTGCCCAGGCATGTACTCGCCCTCGGAGATGGCGGCGCGGAGCGCGGAGGCGACGGAATCTGCAAGCATGCGACTTACAGTAGCCCGCCGCTTAAGAAATCGTGGCGATTACCGCGCCGGGTTCCAACCTCGAGCCCTCCTTCGCAACACGGCTCAGCTTGCCCGCGGACGGAGCCTTGACCGCGGATTCCATCTTCATGGCCTCAATCGTGGCGATGGCCTGGCCTTCCTCGACCGTCTCGCCGTCCTCGACGTTCCATGCCACGAGGTTGGCCTCGTAGGGGCTGGTCACTTCGTTGCCACTGGCGCTGGCACCGGAGGCCGCGCTTGCCGGCGCCCCCTTCACCTGTCCCTGCGCCAACATATCGGTGGGGAAGCCCACGCTGACTAGTTTGCCGTCGATCTCCAGCGCAACGCGGGTGCGCTGCGCGTAGATGGCCTCGACGGGGACGGTAGCGCTCGTGGCTTCCGCGGAGGGACGGTAGTTGTGGTCGAGCCAGTCGGTGTAGATGCCGGCCGCGGCATCGGCATCGCCGTGGTCCACGAGGACCTGGGAGGAGACCATATCGCGGTGGAAGGGCAGGACGGTGCGCACGCCCTCGATGTCGAATTCCTGGAGGGCCTGCTGTGCGCGCTTCAGCGCGATCTCGCGGGTCGGGCCCCATACTAGGAGCTTGGCCACGAGCGAGTCATAGTAGGGCGGCACGATGGAGCCGGAGCGTACGCCGGCGTCCACGCGGATGCCAGGGCCGGTTGGTGGCTCGAAGCGCACAATGGTGCCCGGGCAGGGAGCGAAGCCGTTGAGGATGTCCTCGGCATTGATGCGGAACTCGAAGGCGTGGCCGTCGGACACGGGGTCTGAAGCGTCTGAAGCGTGCGCTTCAGACGGGGAAGAGGTATCTGACGCGGGAGCGTCAGATAGGAAAGACAAGGGCTCGCCCGAGGCGATGCGGAACTGCTCCGCAATGATGTCCACGCCGGTGACCATCTCAGTCACCGGGTGCTCCACCTGCACGCGGGTATTGACCTCGAGGAAGGAAATCGTGCCGTCCTCGGAGACGATGTACTCGACGGTGCCTGCACCGGTGTAGCCGACCTTCGCGCAGATGGCGCGGGCACCTTCGTGGATGCCGGTGCGCTGCTCGTCGCTAAGCGCAGGCGCCGGGGCCTCCTCAATGAGCTTCTGGAAGCGGCGCTGCGTGGAGCAATCGCGGGTGCCCAGCACGGCGACGTTGCCGTGCGTATCAGCCAGAATCTGCGCCTCCACGTGGCGCGGGTGGGTCAGGAACTTCTCCACGTAGCACTCCGCGCGCCCGAAAGCCTCCTTGGCTTCGCGGCCGGCGGAGTTGAACGCGGCCTCGATGTCCTCGAGGTTCTCCACCACCTTCAGACCGCGTCCGCCGCCGCCATAGGCAGCCTTGATGGCGATGGGCAGGCCGTGCTCCTCAGCGAAGGCTCGGGCTTCCTGCCAGTCATCGATGGGATCGGAGGTACCCGGTGCCAGCGGGGCACCGACCTCCTCGGCCACGCGGCGCGCAGCAATCTTGTCACCGAGCAGCTCGATGGACTCCGGCGAGGGACCAATCCATGTCAGGCCGGCCTCGGCCACGGCGCGGGCAAAGTCGGCGTTCTCCGAGAGGAAGCCGTAGCCCGGGTGAATGGCATCCGCGCCTGCGCGCACGGCGATATCGAGGAGTGTTGGGATATTCATGTAGGTATCCGCCGCAGAGTTACCGGGCAGCGCGTAAGCTTCGTCAGCCACCTGGGTGTGCAGGGCGCCGGCATCGGCCTCGGAGTAAATGGCGATGGAGCGG
Organism: Corynebacterium sp. HMSC074C01; assembly: GCF_001814605.1. Lineage (NCBI taxonomy): Bacteria > Bacillati > Actinomycetota > Actinomycetes > Mycobacteriales > Corynebacteriaceae > Corynebacterium > Corynebacterium sp. HMSC074C01. Next base: position 9,471 of record NZ_KV817260.1, read on the forward strand.
ATGCCCAAGTCACGCGCGGTGCGGGCGATACGGACGGCGATCTCGCCGCGGTTAGCAATAAGGACTGCAGAGATCATGGGTGGTTGTTCCTTTACTAGTGTTTAAGCGAGTTCAAAGCGGACCGTCGCTCCCGGCGGGAGTTGCGCGGCAATATCAATATCTTCTTCGAGGACCGTGGCGATGACCGGGTAGCCACCGGTCACGGCGTGATCACGGAGGAAAATCACGGGTTCGCCACTCGGCGGTACCTGGACGGAGCCGGCCACCATACCCTCCGAAGCCAGCTCGCCCTCGCGGGCGCGGCTTAAGCTCACGGAGCCCTCCGGGCCGACCAGGCGCACGCCCACGCGGTTGGACTGTGCGGTCACAGTCCACTCGGTGGCCAGGAAGGCCTCCAGGCTCTCAGGCGTGAACCAGTCATCGCGCGGACCGAGCACGCAGCGCAGCACGCCCTCGGTCTGGCCGTGCGCGCCTTCGCGAACGCGCATCGGGTTGCTCAGCTGGGCATCGGTCATCGCGGTGGAGCGGGGGAGGACACCGATTACGTCGCCAAGCCGCACTGGTGCAGGCCCCAGCCCGGAAAGCACATCGGTGGAGGCCGAGCCCAGCTCTGCATCCGCCACGATGCCGCCGCGGATGGCGATGTAGTTGCGCAGGCCTACCGCCGCGGGATCCACAGTCACAGTCGAACCAGCCGTGACGAGCACTGGGCGCGCGAGGTGCACCGGCATATCGTCCAGCAGGACGCGGGATTGGGCGCCGGTGACGCACATGACTGCGTCGGTCAGCGCGCGCAGACGGATGCCACCGATGTTCTCCAGCACGGTTGCCCCGCGCGGGTTGCCCACCGCGACGTTGGCCGTGGCAGCCGCTGCCAGGTCCGCCGCGCCCGAGGGCGTGACACCCAAGTTGCCGCGGCCGGGGCGACCCTGATCCTGGAAGAGGGTGAGGAGGCCCGCATCGAGGACCTCCAAGCGTGGCAAGCGCGCCGGGGTGCGGCGGCCAAAAGGCGTGGTCGACACCACGTCCGGCAGCGAGCTCACCGCGCGATAGCGCACGCGGTCACCGGGCTGCACCAGCGCTGGTGGGTGGGCATCGGATTCCCACATCGGGGTCGAAGTGGTGCCCAGCAGCTGCCAGCCGCCGGGGGAGACGCGCGGGTAGACAGCGGAGAAACCGCCGGCAATACCGACGGCCCCCGCCGGCACCGCGGTGCGCGGGGTGGCGCGGCGCTCGATGTTGAAGTTCTGCGCCGGGTCAGCCGGGGTGCAATAGGTAAAGCCGGGCGCGAAGCCGCCAAAGGCAGCGAGCCACTCAGTGGACGTGTGCCACTCAATGAGGCCTTCGCGCGACATACCCATCAACTCGGCGGCCTCGTCGAGGTCCTCACCGTCATAGAGAACGTCGATTTCCACGAAGCGCGGATCCTCGCCCGCCTGCGCGGTGGGGTGGAAGTCCTGCAGTTTCTCGGCGGCAGCGGCGGCAGAGTTCGGGGTGGCAAAGGTTAACAACAGGGTGGTGGCTGCAGCAATGGCGTCGACTTGGTCCTTGAGCGGATTAGCGTCGAGTGCCGCGTGCCACGCCATGACCTGGGATAAGTCCTCCAGCTCCACGAGCAGCGCGCGCGTTCCTACGGGGTGAATATGCATCAGATGGCGCTCCGAATCTCAATTCCGCGCTCCTGCAGCTCGGCGACCACACCGCGCAGCAGTTGCACCGCGCCGGGCGAATCACCGTGCGTGCACACCGACTGGGCATCCACGTTGAGCACGGAGCCATCGATGGCCGTGATGGATCCGGTTTCGGCGACCTCGAGCACGCGCTTGACGACGTCCCCCTCATCACCCATCACCGCATTCGCCTCTCGCCGCGAGACGAGCGTGCCATCGGGGTTGTAGTTGCGGTCGGCGAAGGCCTCGCGGATGACGGTGAGCCCCTTCTTCTCCGCGATGTCGACGGCGATGCCGCCGGGCAGCAGCATGACGGGCAGGTCGCCGAAGGCCTTGATGCCGTCGATAACCGCGTGGGCCTGGGCCTCGTGGTGGACAATAGTGTTGTACATCGCGCCGTGCGGCTTGACATAGGCCACGCGGGTTCCGTTGGCCTGGGCCAGGGCTTGGAGGGCACCGATTTGGTAGGTGACTTCGTCGGCAAGCTCGGCAGGTGCGTAATCGATGAAGCGGCGCCCGAAGGCTGCCGGGTCGTTATAGCCTACGTGCGCGCCGACGGTGACGCCTGCTTCTGCGGCCGCCTTGAGGGTGCCCGCGATGGAGTGCGGGTCGCCGGCGTGGAAGCCGGTGGCGACGTTGGCGGAGGAGACGAGCTGGAGCATCGCGGCGTCATCGGCCACGGGGTTGCCGGCGGTGGTTTCGCCGAGGTCAGCGTTGAGGTCTATGTGCAGCGCGCTCATAACAGGAGGACACCTCTTCTGTAGTTCCCAAATTGTTGAACAATCTATGGGTGCCTAGTGTAGCCCGCATCACGCCACTTTGTGAAGTGTGTCCCTCATCTGTGTAGTTGTGGGAAGTGAACGTACCCCCATCGCGACGGCGATGGGGGTACGGCTGTCTGGTGCTGTCACTGAGATGTTGCTGGGGGGAGTGTGGGGTAAAACGCAAAAGCCGCGTTCCTCTGCCTTGAAAAAGAGGAACGCGGTGTGCGGAGCCTAGTTCTTAGGCGAAGAACTTGCGGCGAGCGGCGAAAGCGCCAGCAGCGATCATGGCTGCGAAGGCGAGTGCAGCGAGGCCACGAGCGACGGTGTTGGAACCGGTCTCAGCGGAGATACCGCGGGACTGTGCCGGTGCCTGTGCGGCGGTGTTGTCAGCAACCTGGCCGCCCTGAGCGATGACCTCGTCCTTGTTGGCGTTGAGCATCTGCTCGGAAGCGGCCTTCTCCTCAGCGGTCGGGGTGCCCTGCTGTGCAGCCTCCTGGGACTTCACGTAGGTCTTGCCGTCCTGGGACAGGTACCAGGTCACGCCACCGATGACGAGGGCTGCCGGGAGTGCCAACCAAGCCAGCTGCTTCTTGTCGAAATCGGACTCGGAGGAGGAGCCCTCTTCTTCCTCGGCCGGAGCTTCTTCTTCAGGAGCTTCCTCTTCGGGGGCCTGCTGAGCCTGCAGCTGCTCCCAAGCCCACTGTGCCTGCTCTGCGGTCATTTCGGTGGTTTTGTCCAACTCGCCGTCCTCGTTGCGGTGCGCGTAGGTACCGTCGGCCTGCCTCTGGTAGGTCACGCCATCGAGTTCAAACTCGGCCGGGGCCGGAATCTGAGCAGAGGCAACGGCGGTGCCGCCGAGTGCGAGGGAACCAGCCAGGACGGCTGCGGTCAGAGTGCGGTTGATGCGCTTCATAAGTTTCTCCTTGTGAGGATGGTGAGAGGGGTTCGATCCAACGTGAACCACAATAGTCACAACTTTCACATCGGTCACAAGGTTTGGGGGTTAGTTTCACTAGCATGGCGGATGTTTATCGCGTTAATTGAACTGCGTGTTCGACGTATGGAGGCTCGCTTAATTGGGTCCATGGTGTGTGCTGACCTGCAGGAACATGTGTAATGAAAACTGGCGAGCTGGGAAAATGCTCGATAGAAGCGTAGTAGACCGCATGCCCCCCTCTATGGGGGTATGGCAGGAAGCTCTAGCCTTGGTCTGTGGCAGCTTCAGGTGTTTCGGCTACGCCTTCAAACTGCCATCCCACCACGGCATTGCGCACCGCCGCTGCTAGAGGGTTGGCTGGCTGGATGCAGCTGATGGTGAGCAAGCGGCCGGGCTGGGCATCGGCGCCCCAAATGCTCTCATCCTGCTCGAGGCCTTCCTTTGAGGGATCGTGTAGATCCGTTGCGGTGTACACCAGCCACTGATCCCCGGAGTTCTGTGTGCGCAGGTATAGCTTGTCGCCTATAGACGCCTTGTGCTCATCTGCCCGGCCGTCATAGAGATTATTAAAGACTGCCGGTACGCCCGCGCCGGTATGGCCAGCAATGACCACGATGTCCTGAGCATCCGTGCCGGGTAGTGAATAAGGTTTATCCTCCGCCGTGTAGGTGCAGGCCTTATTCATCGAGTCCGGATTAATCTTATTGTCTTTGACTCGGCAGGAGCCCTCCTCGAAATCTGTGCGCACGTCAATCGCGGGGATGTACATTTCGACTGCGGGGGAGGGCTCGATGACTGCGGCGGGTTCTGCGACCACGTCGGTGGGTTGCGGCGCGGGGGCCTCTGGTTCCTTATTGAACTTAAGCGCGGCGACAATCCCGATGAACACCAACGCCAGGATCAGGAGGACGCCCATGCCGCGACGGCTGACAGGCTGGCGATGGCGCGCTGCGTGGTGCCGTGGTGAAGTTCCTTGCTTTCTCGTCGGCGCTGTTCGTGTTGGTGCTTGTTGGGCAGCTGCCGATGGGGAAGCAGAGCGCCGGGAGGGGGTGGATACCGATGAGGAAGCAGCTGATCGTTGCTGGCTAGGGCTGCGCCGTGGCTGGTAAGGCGGGCGCTCAGGGGTAGAGGCCGCGCGGCCTTGAAGAGAGCGGATGCGGCGTGCACGTTCAGCACGAAGATCAATACGGATTCCTTCTTCTGGCAGGCGGTAGTTATCGCGCTGTGCCGAGTAGCGAGAATCCATGGTGAGCTCCTGAGAAGAACGATAATTAGAAAATTACAGTACTACTCAGTAAGTGACTAGTCCGTAAGTACGCGTCATCAATCGCTTGTTACCGAAGTCCATCCAAGGGCTTCCGCTCACTGGCGAGCTGAAAGCGTAGTGCGTAGGTGATGAGCCAGTGAGTGGACATGAAGTGGCCGTCGACAAGCTGTGGTTGCGCACTGGCCGCCAGCGCTTGGGCGCGCGGCAGGACGGAGGCATCGAAATGCTCGGCGAGTTCAACGAGCATCCATGCCCTGGTCAGTGCCAGTCCGTGGCGGTGGGTGAGGAGGCCATCGGTTGGATCGAGTACCTCTGGGATTGTGGTCAAGAAGTCCAGCGCTTCGGAACGACGGGGAAGAAAGACATCAAACCAACGCGGGAAATCCGGCAGCACGCGGGACATGAGTAGTGCTTCAGATAGTCCGTTGGAGAGGAAATCGTGCCCGGAAAGCTCCCAGTCCAGTGGGTAGTCGCGGTCATTGCCGAAAAGGCGGACGGCAGCCTCGCGCACCGAGCTCGCCAGTGAATCTAGCCTGATCTTCTCCGCGGCCTCGAGAATGAGGAAAAGGCTGAAGGCGGTATTGGAATGCATGCCGTGGCGCACCGGTTGGTTGAGCGATTCAAGCCAGTCGTGGCAGTGCTGTGCGGTTAGTTCAACGAGTTTGTCCATCGCTTCACTCGGGCGAACCGAGGCGAGCTGCAACAACCAAGCGCGTCCATAGGGCATCTCATACCCGGGGTGTTCGACAAGGTAGTTGTATTCGACGGTGAGGGCTTGGGGGCTGAGGCGATCGTCGAGAAGCGCGGCAAGACTGGTGGGGGATTCCGGTCCGAGAACCTTGTTTAGTAGCGCGCCTGAGTACTGCATGTGGACGCTGGAGTGCCAGTCGAAGCAGCCGTAGAAACTGGGGTGTAGCTCGCGTGGGCGCACGGTGCATTCATCCGCATTGGTGCTCGTGTGGTGCATCGCGGCGGGAAATTCGCGCTCGAGTGCGACCACAATTGCTTCCGCCCAGGCGCTGGCACAAGTTTCTAGCGTGGTCATGCATCAAGTATGGCAAAGCTGAGAGTACCGCTGCAGCGCTCGGCAGATTCCGGTGTGGAACCGGACTCGAGTAGATTTTCATAGGTTCGAGGGTCAAGACTCGGCCGGTAATCGTAGAGAAACTGCGGAGAATGCCGAGTATTCCGCTGGAGAGCATCCAAGATTTTTAGGAGTGCGAATGGACTTCGATGTGCTCTCTTCTCCGTTTGCCGAGAACCTCGTGGAAACGGTGGAGCTGCGTGAAGCCCGGTTATTGCGGAAAAGGACTTTTACGATGTTGTATAGTCTCATTAGTGAGCTCGACAGGAGACGGGCAGACAATGAGTCGGAGGGGGGTAAATAGTATGCCGGCTTTTCTCATCAAATATCACCGTCCAACGGGTGCACTGAACGTCACCGAGTTTGAATCCCTCACTGCGGTAACTCTTGCCCGTCACGACCTCGATCAAATCAACGACAACCAAACGTTGAACTCGTTGCCATTGGCGCTGAGAGCCTAGAGTCCGTCCGGCACACGCACGCGCGCTACTTCTTCCGCGAGAGGACCGCACCGCCGTACCCCTCCGTGGCTTAAAGCTAGAAGCATTAAAAGCGCAGTTGGTGAAAGCTAGCTGCGAAGGATTTTCTCCATGGTCTTTCCTTTGGCTAGCTCATCAACGAGCTTGTCCATGTACCGAATGTTTTGCATCAGTGGGTCCTCGATGTCCTGGACACGGTGCCCGCAGATGCTGCCGGTGATGAGGCAGCGGGATGGGTTCAGATGCGGGGCCTGCTCGAAGAATTCCTCGAGGGTGACCTTCTCTTCGCGGACCCGCTCCAGCCCCTCAACTGAGTATCCGGTAAGTCAAGTGATGACTTCGTGGAGCTCGCTGACAGTCCTGCCTTTGCGCTCTACCTTCTTAATGTAGTGCGGATAGATATCGGCGAAGGGCACGGAAAAGATGCGGTGAGACATGGGTGCAGTATATCGGTGGGCCTCATGGTCCGGGGAGGCCGTTCATTGCCGTTCTGTAATGTTCCCGCTGCCGTTTGATCACGCTGTGAAACGCCAAAAAGAGGGCACCCGCAGCCATCTCGAAACGGTTTGGGTGCCCTCTTCTCTGAGGCCTGGGGAGGTGAGCTAGTTCCAGACGGGGGCGCTACCAAGCTGCAGCTCGGAGTAGCGCGCCTCCGGAACGGTGGCGGAGTAGGGCTTGCCCACAGCCTCCCATTCCTGGTCGGTATTACAACGCACGTCCTGACCGTCGGTATCGAGCATGGTAAAGCCCCACACCAGCTTGCCCTGGGAGTTCGCCGGCAGCGTGTACGGGCCAACCTCCTGGTTCAGCTTCCAGTGCTGCTCGTGCACGTAGTTGAAACCGTAGGTCTGGGTCAGCACCTTGGCCAGTTCGCCCTCGCCCTTGATGGAGCCGGAGACCTCGATGGTCTGCGTGCGGGCCTGGGTCACGGTGTGGCTGACCGGCACGGGCTCATCATTGCGGTTGGCCACGCTGGTGGCATCGGTCTGCTTGAACCAGCGGCGTGTGGCGGTGACATAGGTGCCGTTCTCACCGGGTGTTGCGCAGTGCGTGCCCGGCTTGAAATCATCATTCCAACGCTGCGGCAGCTCGAAGTCCCCGCCGAAGTCCGCGGCGTGGGCAACGGGAGCGGCCGCCAGCAGGCTCAGCGCGGCACAGGCGCTAGCGAAGGTGCTCGCGATGGACTTCTTCAGCACGTCTTAGCCCCAATCGTTGTTGTCGCGGGTGGAGACCTCCACGTGGCGCTCCTTCGGCAGGGTAGCGGTGAAGGTCTCGCCGTTGGCCTGCCAGGTGTTATCGGAACCGCAGATGGTCTTCTGGCCTTCGAAGTCGGAGACAACCCAGCCGGCGCGCATGACGGCGGTCTTGCCCGGGGCGATGTTGTACGGACCGACCTGCTCGCCGACCTCATAGGACTGGGAATCGGTGTAGCTGGAGGAGAAGGTGAAGTTGATCAGATCCAGCAGCTTGAAGTCAACGCCGGCGGAAACGTTCCAGGTCTTGGTCTTGGTTTCCTTGATGGAGCGGGTGACCGGCAGCGGCTCGTCGTTGTAGTTGGACACGGTCCAGGAGCCGGCGGAGCCGTCGAAGTAGGTGCGCTTGATCTTAACGGTCTGGCCGGTGTCACCCGGGTTGGTGCAGTGCTCACCGATGGTGGTCGGGTTGGCCGGGCCCAGGTCACGTGCCGGGAGGGCGTTAGCGGCCGGGGTAGCGATCAGGCCGCAGGCGATGGCCACGGCGGCGGTGGTGGAAGCAATCTTGGTCTTGAACATGGTGATTTCTCCTTGGGATTAAAGGTGGATTAGTAGATGGTCTGGGTCGGGACCGGGAGGTCGCGGTACTCCTCCGGAGTGACGTCTTCGGTGCGGGTGGAACCGTCCTTGCCCGTGATGGTGGCCTCCGCCCAGAAACCGCTGGGAGCGGTGGTCTGCTTGTAGTTGGAGGTCAGGCTGTACTTTCCGTCCTTGCCGCAGTGGATTTCGCGGTAGTTGATGCGGGTCATGGTGGTGCCGTACTCCACGCGAACGCGCTCGCCGGGAGCGAGGTCGACGTGCTCGAGCTCGGTTCCCACCGGCATGTAGGCACGCTTGACCGCGCCGACGGATTCCAGCCAGCCCTTCGGGATATCCCCGCGGTTGCCCTGCCAGTTGGTGTAGGGCGAGTGCTCCGCACCGACGACGAAGTCAGTGACCGGCGCATACTCGTAGTCACCCTTGGACCAGTTGAGGAAGTCCGTGGAGTAGCCCGGCTTGCGGAAGCTCGGCGTCACGGCAGTGATATCCAGCGGGTACCAGGAGCTATCGCCGCTCTCGCAGGTCTCTCCCTCCTTCGGCCAGGAGGGGTCGCGCTGCAAGTCCTCGGAAGGCTGCATGATTTCATCCTTCTTCGGGTCCGCGATCTTCTCCAGGCTGGGGCCGGATACGGAGGTGTAGTTGCCTTCGATGGGCTTTGAGTTCGCGCCCGGGGAGCGGGAAGGAATCTCCATGGCCAGGTCCGAAATGGAGCCATCGGCCTTGATGATGTAGGCAAAGGCATAACGCTCGGCCGGGCCTTTGCCGCGGATGACGTTGGCGCCGGGGAGGTTCTCCAGACGGTCGTCATTGCAACCGACGAACATCGAGATGAAGTCTTTTTCCACCACGCCATATTCCACGCGGAAGGATTCGCCCGGCTTGAGCGTGATGGGGCCGAAGGTTTCCTTCTCCTGCCAACCGTTGCTCAACTTCAGGCCGATATCGGACTTGGCGGTGGTGTCCCACCCGGAGGGCATCGCGGCCTTGGAGTTGGCCTCAATCTTGTGGTTGGTGCCGGTTTCCACCGAGGCGGTGTAGGGCACCTCTTGGTCAGTGGTGTTCTTGAACTGCAGGGTGCCGTCGCTCAAATAACGGCGTCCGGTTTCTGCGAAGTGCCACTCGGGAGTGGCGTTGTCTTCGCCTGCTGCGCTGCAGCTCTTGTAGAGGTTGGTGATGGGGTAGGCCTGCGGCATGGGCGGAATGCTGGCCGCCTGTGCTGCGGGCGCGATGAAGGCCGCGGTTGCCATCGCGGCAGTAGCTGTCAGCGGCGCGAGCGCACGCAATCCCTTGATGTGCACCTGGATACCGTCCTTAAAGAATCTCAAAGAATGATGTGGAACTAATTTAAGCCTGAAACAATCCTAGGCGTCAGAAGCGCACTCCTAGGAAAAGGAGGAATGACTTTTCTTAGGCCGGTGGGGAGGTTAGCGATGTCAATATGATGACTGCCAGTGTTTTGACCTTTCGTGCACCATAATTTGGTCGACCCTATGTGGGGGAGTTGAAAAACCTACAGTTTTCTGTCAAACCTGCTGGCAGTGGGCTTCACTCTGTGTATCTTCCACCGTGAGATTGAGGGGGATGAAGGGTATTGCCATGTCCGCATTTCTCACCCCGGGGTGAGAAACGCGCGGAAGGCACTATGGTGCAAATGGCGCTGCGCTTGGCGACGTCCCCCTCGTCTCCCTCGCGGTCCTCTCTTATGTAGGGCGGGGTATGTGCTGGGTGATGCGAAAGTATATTCCCATAGGGCTGTTAATAATCCACCGCATCGCGAACAATCGGACAGGTCATGCAGTGCCCGCCACCGCGCCCGCGGCCTAGTTCCGCGGAGCCGATTTCGATGACCTCAATGCCGGCAGCCCGCAACTTCTTATTGGTGTGCTTGTTGCGGTCATAGGCCACCACCACGCCGGGCTCAATGGCCACGACATTGTTGGCATCATCCCACTGTTCACGGGCGGCGGTATAAACATCTCCGCCGGTTTCGATGACCTCGAAGCTTCCAATGCCGAGTGCCTGTGCGACGACTTCAAGGAAGGAGTCGGTGGGTAGTTCGACGTCGAAAGGCGCCGTGCTCGTCGAGGGATGCAGAACGATGGGCCGGATGGTGTCCACAACCTTGGGGTAGGCGGTGACCTTATCCGCATCCAGGAAGGTCAGGACGGTATCCAGGTGCATCGAGGCGCGGTCGGCAGCCATCGCCGCGATGATGATCTTCTCCACCGCGCCTTCCTCGAAGAGCCGCATGGCCAGCTGGCTCACACCTTGCCACGTGGTGCGCTCACCCATGCCGACGAGGACGATGCCCTTGCCAATCGGCATGATGTCGCCGCCCTCCAGCGCTGCCAGCCCCGGCTCCTCATCGTTATTTCCGTACCAGAACTGAAAATCTGCCTGCGCAAACCGCGGGTGATAGTTGTAGATAGCCCGTGTTAGGAGTGTTTCCTGGTGGCGCGCCGGCATGCGCATTGGGTTGAGCGAAACCCCGCCATAAATCCAGGCCGAGTTATCGCGCGCGTACTGCGTATTGGGCAGCGGGCGCAGCGCAAAAGCGGAAGGCCCGTAGACCTCGCGCATGGCGTCGATGGTGCCGTGGCCGAGACCTTTCGGAATCTCAGCGAAAGGCAGCCCGCCGATGAGGAGCTCCGCCAGGCGCGCGTTGGACATCTCGTTGAACCAGTGGCGCAGCTCGCCGCCGATGCCCACGCCAACGTTCCTATCCAACAGCTTGAAATCCAAGATGAAGTCACGCCCGCCCGGGGTGGCTAGCGTTTCCTCCAGGAGGGTGTGCATCTCCAGCACCTCGACGCCGTAGCTGCGCAGCTTGGCGACGAACTCCGCGTGATGCTTCTTGGCTTCGTCGACCCAGAGGACGTCGTCGAAAAGCAGCTCCCCACAGTTGTTGGGGGTCAGCCGTTCATGCGCGAGTCCCGGCGCACACACCATGACCTGGCGGAGCTTGCCAACCTCGGACCACACGCCCAGCGGGGGAGTTGTCATCTGCGTGAACCTTTCTTTGCGTGCGGTGCACCGTGTTAGCCACGTGTGTAGTGAGTGGCAGCACCGCAAGAGCTGATTGTGAACTAGATGACAATTCTAAGATGAGTTTGAACTTTTTCAAGCTTCCGAGGGTGAGGAAAGTCCACGTAGATGCAGTTTTTGCGGCTGTGTGCATACTATTATCTGCGTTTATTCACACGGTCCTGGCGCGCACGTGGTGCGGTTCCATGCAGAGCTTGCCGACGTCCGTCCCTCCACCACTGCGGCAACATCGACGCCGAGGCCATCGTGCCCTAGCCGGAGGCTGGATGAATAAAGACGGAGGGAATGAAAACTCTGCGCGAATAGTAGAAAGGGGAAATTTTCTCATGCTCTCCCATGACCCGTTGCGCGAATCCCACCCAAAGAGCTTTTGAAGCCTTGTGAAGTTTACGAATTTTGTGAATTCTTTGAAGTTTGTGAAGAGCTTTGAAGTTTGAAAGAGGGGCCGCGCCGCTAGGCAATGGGAAGTAGCAGCGCGGCCCCGGAGTGATAGGGAAGAAGGGCGGATTCCGTCTTCCGTGTAGGGGAATCTTTGACATTAGGAGTGGAGCTGGACATGGCTGCGCATGATTCGAACGCGCGGGTCGAACGTCCAGTTGGACGAAACGGCAAACTAGCACGTGCACGGTCAACAGCATTAATGAGCAACGTACTGTAAACGTATGGCTCAGGACGCTTTGGAACCTATATCGCAACTGCCCCGCGGCGAGTTCGCCTTCCCCGGCCCGCTTCGCGATGCCCTCGTCACCGCCATCCTGGACGGCACCAAGACCACCACGACGTCCTTGCTGGCTGAGTACCCGCGCGACCATGACCCGCGTGAGGATGTGGGCACCTTTGAGGCCGTCCTCGATTCACACGACAACGTGGTGTGCGTCATCCGCACCACCGAGGTCTACGCGTGCCGGCTTGCGGACGTCAGCGACGAGCACGCCATCGCCGAGGGCGAGGGATACGCCGATGCCAGTGAATGGCGCGCCGGGCATGAGCAGTTCTGGCGTTCACCCGAGTTCGTTGAATATATCGGGGAGCTAGATATCAACGATGACACCCAGGTGGTGTGTCAGCGTTTCACCATCGACTCGCGGTACCCGACTAGGGGTTTGGTGCCGTGGCACGCCGAAACCTAGGAGAGTCGGTACACCTCGTAGTCATCCGGCACGCCCGCACCGGGGACGTGCTGAAGTCCAAGCTTTAGGGCTAGAGCAATCGACGCCTCGTTCGTGGGGTCGATGATGGCGACGACGGGGAGCTGAGGGAAACGCTCGCGCGCACTGGCAATCGCAGCGGCTGCGGCCTCCTTGGCATAGCCCTGGCCTTGCGATTCGGGTGCGAAGCGGTAGTAGAGGTTGAGCACTTCTTCACCGGCTTCTTCGCTATGGCGCACACCGGTAAAGCCTATGGTTGTGCCATCGAGTGTGGACACCACGTAGTATCCCAGTTGCTTTTCACTCCAATTCTGTTGCCACGAGCGTGCTAGCTCCACGGCTTCCTCCCTGGTCTTCATGGCTAGTTCAGGGCGGTGCTCGTAGGTGCGAGCATCCGAGTGAATAGCAAAGACGGCATCAATGTCGGCATCTCTTGGTGCTGACAAGCTGAGCCGCGGGGTGCGGAGAGTGTGAGCATCATTCATTGCGACTCCTAAGATTGAAAGCTACGGTCTGCCAAGGTTACCCAAACTTGAAACGGGTGGTGCAGTCGTTCTTGGCCGAAGGCTGCGCTGCTGCGCTGGTCGGCAAGGAACAGATGCTGCCTCAGGCTTCTGATAGGGGTTCCTCTACCAACTGGCCTGGTTCTTTAAGGGCTTCTTCCTCGAAGAATGACGAGTCTTCTACAGCGTTTCCTTCGCTGACATCGCGTTGGACCGTCTTCTTCAGGGCACCCTCGATGAGCGTGCAGAGTGATTCCCTTCGAAGCTCAAAGAACGCATCAAAGTTGTCGCTGCGCAGTGCTTTGGGTGAAATGAGGTGTCCGCGGAGAACGTCGTCCACGCCGTCGGCAGCGAAGCCTGATTCGCTCTCAACCTTGGACAAGTATGCCGACGGTGCGACGCCACCGATGACACGGTTGGTGCGTGCGCTCAGCGTCGTCTTGTTGACGATGGATTCGCGGCGCTCGTCATCAATTCCGTTTTTCTTGCACCAGTCCTTCGGGAAAATATGGTGAATATCCACGGCCATATCCCTGTACTGGAATGCGCCGAATTGTTTACCTTCTACCCAGTCAGTTGAGCCCTGTGCCATGATGAGCGCGGCAATGCCTTTATATGCAGCGGCATTGCGGGTGCGCAAGGAATGAAGGCGGGATTCAGCAAAAGTAGCGTCCTGCACGGTGCGCGGGGCGGTAGTTTCTTCACCCATCGCCCAAGCGGGCACCCCTTCGAGGTCACGCACGAAGCGTGTCTCAATGGCAGCGCCATAAAGCTCGCCCAAGACTCCGCTCCAGAACCACTGCGTGATTTTTTCTTTCACGTGGTGCTTGTCTGCTTCCTTGCCAAGGACAACGGCGATGGCAGCTAGCGGCACTAATTGCTTCGGGTAGGGGACATCCCTGAATCGATAGATGTGCAGGTCTGCGAGGAAGCCTGCTACCCAGATGAATCCTTGACGCAGGGCGTCACGCCAGGTGAGGTAGTCGTTCAACTCAAGCCTTAGAACGTCTTCCCTCTTGGCAGACAGACCGACTTTGCGGTTTCCCGAAGAATGCTTGCTTCGCTCAAGGGTCGTTAACATTGTGATTGCTTGGAGGAAGTCAGTGTTTTCCACCTTGTGGAGGACATCATGTTCTTTCCATAGCTCCTTGGTCTCAACCCAGTCATCGTTGAGGCGGAAATCGCGCTGGTACTTGTCGTAGTACTCGGCATCGCCTGCGAACACCGCCGTGAGGAGCTCAAAAACGTTGAGCGGGAGCCCGCCAACATTGACCTTTTCGAAGACGGTGGCCACCGCTGCCTTGTCGGTCTGTTTGTCTAGCTCAATTGCTGGAATCTTGTATTCGTTGATCTGGCGGATGATTCCATCGCTGAATGCGGTCATGAGCTCGGTATCGCCCAACTTGCCGAACCATTCGAAAAGTCCCATCTGATCAAGCAGTAGCGAAACGGGGATATAACCCGCTTCGTGTTGCTTCTCCATGCTGCTGAGATCAAGCACGATATCGCGGTTGAAGTTGGTTCGAATTATCCCATCAGCTGGCACGGAGATCACTGCCTCATCCAGCTCGAAGGGATCCTCAATAGACTTCTGGATATTGATGAAGTACCTGCGATCGAGGCGCTTGCCGCGTGAGTCTTTGGTGTGAACAACGCCGTCGCCTTTGAGGGCTTGGGTAAGCGATGTTAGTCGTTGCTGACCGTCGAGAAGCAAGAACTTGGGCTCGGAAGTAGCCGTAGCCTCGGTGCTCTCGATCGGGCGTGGCTTGAACCTGACCGAGGAGTTACCAGTTTCCAACAACATGATGATGCCCAGCGGATGCCCACGGAAAATGGTGATGAGGAGCTGACGAACACGCTCGTCTTCCCACTTATACTTTCGCTGGAAATCGGGGAGCTGAACCTCTCCGTTCTCGGTGGAGCGCATCAGCGCCGATAGTTGGTGCATGTTGGTGTTGAAACCCACCGGAGCCTCCTCTGTGGTGAATAGTCCATTCCAGCATGCCTCAAAAGCTCAAGGGAGGAGGAGAAAATGGAGCAGGTTTTGTGAAACCAGCTCCCGCTAAAGCGTTCGTGAGTCAGTGGAACATTCCAACCTGATTCCTGTACAAAGCTCTATTGGAAGGGTGCTGTGTTTAGCTATTACCCCGTGATGCGAAGGTGTCTGATACCTGAACCTAAAGTGTTCGCTAGACGGATTCTCCCAAACGAATAAGGGTCGGATTGTCGGTAGCGCCTGAAACTGAAGGATCTGCGTAGACAAAGTATCCCAATTCGTGGTTGTCCGGCACTTCATAGGCATACGATGCCTTCCCCGAGAAGCCGGGAGCGATTGAGTCGGAACAGTCAGGGTTCCCTGCGAGATGGTACAGATTTTTAACAGTTGTATATTCTTGTCCTTGGCTATTCATGAGCACCGTAAAGCCGTCAAAGCCACATGACAAATGAAGGGCTTTGACGCTCTCATTGGTAATAGAAGCGTTTACCCGAACAAACTTAGCCCCGTCGTGATCTGGGGTTAGAGCCTCTGAATCAGTGAGGTACTCGCGAGCTTCCTTTTTTATCCCTAGCTCACTGACTATCTCAACTGACTCTACTGTTAGACGGATCCCGTGGTTGGTAGATAATTCTCCCACTGAAAAAATGTTTTGACCTTCGTCTGTCGAAGACGGTGAATCATCCTGTCCGGTTAAAGTCGAACTTGGTGCAGTTGAGTGTAAGTTGGCTGGAGCCGCCGAGGAATTCTCGCCGGTGTTTACCCGTGCGTCGGTCGTTCCAGTATCCGCGAGTGTGATGGCGCCGAAGGTTAGAAGTGGACCTGCGATTAGTGAGGCGCCCAATGACCAAAGGGGTACCGGTTTCTTGAGGAAGCTTTGCTTCCTAACTGCGGGAACGTAGAACGGGTTTGAATTGTCATTTGCCATGTTTTATCGAATCATTCAGTGATTGGTTGTCGAAGGAGAGGGCACCCGTTGCCAAGCCTAATAGGGCCGCCGGTGGTGACATGAGGCGTAGCGATGGTTTCGCTCGGGTAGATAGTCAGTCTGAGCTTTTCGGCTCCTGCTGTAGACGAGAGAACGTCGTGATATAAATATCGCTTATTTTTCTTTTGGGTCAAAATCAAAAGCGTTAGTTCTCTGGAAATCTCACTCCAAGACGTCTCTACTGCGGCTTGAACTTGTGGATTGGATTTGACTCTGAAACTGCAGAATGACCATGTGTGGTGACGCTCAGGGAGAAAGTCCTGTGGGATCGATGCTGGGCGGCCGTACAACCTAGGAAGCGGCAGTTCTTGCTGCAGCATTTTCTGACTTTATTTTCTAGAACTCCTGAAGCTTCCTTAGAGTTAAAACCTGTCTGCGGTTTGGTCCTTCCTTTTAGTGGCGGAGTGTACGAATCCTACCGCCCAAAATTCTGCACAGCATACAGCTTGCTATCAGCACCGACGGCCATGCCGATGCCCACGGACTTGGCGCGGGGATCGAGCAGGTTCGTGCGGTGGCCAGGGGAGTCCATCCACAGCTGAACAACGCGGGCATCGGAGTAGTCGCTCCATGCCTGGAGAACATTCTCACCACCGGCTGGCAGGCCGGCGGGGTAGTGGGTCCAGTAGTTCGGGCGGTGACGGGTCTTGCCATCGCGGCTCAAGGTGTTGGCCCAATCTTGTGCCAAGTTGGTCAGATTCGGGTCAACACGCAGCGGTGCGAGGCCATTGCCCACGCGTTGGGCATTGGTTTGCTTAATAATGCCTTGCACACTGGCGGATGCGCGGGGAGCTGGAGCTGCCGGGCCGGCAGCGGAGGGCATGGCGTTGATGAACGCGGCTGGCGTGGAAGAGCCGAAGGAACTTACGGCCTGAGCAGGAACGTTGAGGGAGCCGGCGAAGAGTGCTGCGGCGGCAGCAATCGGGGCGACGATCTTTGTGGCTTTATGCCCGAATGAAAGGCGGAACATGGCTGGGCACCTTTTTCTACTTCAGGGGCTAAGTGGCGGCATTGTGGCCGCGTACCGAGCGGTACTTTCACCTAAAATTAAAGCTCCTAATCGGGTGGAAAATCCGTTTGACCAGTGGTTTTAAGCTTGTCTGTGCGTTTATATTGCTTCGCGCAAAATATAGTTTGCATTTATCCATCTGTGGGGAGGTGTTGGCGGAGGAGGCGTCGGCAAGCGCGGCGAAGAGCAGGCAGAAGGGCTGTGTGTGCTTTGTAGTGGAGATTGAGGATTAAGAAAATCAATCGAACCATTAAGGCGGGCTATCCTGACGGTGCCTGGTGGTTGCTGAATCGTTGCTAGGCTGATGCGCCATGGCACTCTTTGATGGGCCGCTGCTCTTAGATGGTGGCCTCGGAACCCACCTTGCAGCCCAGGGGCATGACATCGCAGGCCCGCTGTGGTCGGCGCGGGTGTTGCGGGAGAACCCCGCGCTCATTGAGTCTGCGCACGTGGACTTCTTCGCCGCCGGCGCTCAGGTGGCCACCACGGCCTCCTACCAAGTCACCTTTGATGTGCTTGGTGAAGAAGCGGAGAAGCTTCTGCGTCGCAGCGTCGGAGTGGCTCGTGGGGCGGCGCAAGTGGCCGTCGACAAGCGCGCTGCCCACGGTGAACTGCTTGTCGCCGCATCCATCGGTCCTTATGGTGCCGGTCCGGGGAAGGGGACGGACTATGACGGCGCTTATGATCTGCGCCGTGATGAGCTGCAGCGCTGGCATGCCCGCAGGGTAGCGGTACTCGCGGATACTGATGCCGACTTCCTTCTTGCGGAAACCATTCCCAACGTCGAGGAGGCCGCAGCACTGCTCGAACTCCTTGAAGCACAGCCTAAGCCTTTTGCACTAAGCATTACCGGCGCCATCGCGGCGGGCCTGGCGAAGCTCTCGCAGGTTATTGAGCTGGCCAACCAGTCACCCCGTCTGGGAGCCTTGGGCGTAAATTGCGTCAACCCATCGCAGGCATGCGGGGTGGTGGCGCACGTGCGCGGTGCTATCGATAAGCCGCTTCTGGCCTGCCCCAACAGTGGTGAGGTCTGGGATTTTAGTGCCCACGACTGGCAGCCTGCTCCGGCTAGCGAAATGAGCTTGCCCGAAGCGGCGTTGAAACTTCGCGCCGCAGGAGTCAACGTGCTGGGCGGCTGTTGCCGCGTTGGCCCTGCGGAGATTCGGCAGTTGCGCAAGGCCATCAGCTAAGCCGTCTGGTTAATGCCGAGACAATCCTGTGGTATGGGGATAGAGTGTTCCTATGAAAAAGTTTCCACTCCTCGCTGCAACCGCAGCGCTGTTCATCACCACACTGACCGTACCCGCCGCCAACGCCGAGCTGACCCAGACCGAGCGGGATCAATTCCGCACCGATCCCGTCGGGGCAGTTGCCTGGCAAGCCATCAAGGGCTCCTCGGAGTATGTGCGTGCCGACGGCAACACCATGATGGCCGCCTCCTTCTTCTCCATGACGCAGCCGGGGCAGAGCATCGGCATGCCGACACTCCAGAACTGCGCCGAGCGCGTCGGCTCCTCCTCGCCGGCGGGCGGCGTGCGCTACGTCGCGGCTGCCCTGTGTGCGACCTTCGACCCACAATCCCGCGGTGAGGTCCAGCGTGGCGACTTTGGCTACGGGCCACTGGGCTAAGCCGAACTGTGTTCAGCCGTGCTCTGTCACGTAGTGCATAGCGCCTAAAATCTGGTGGCGTGTGAAGGAGGAATGATGCGCAAACATGTCGTGATCATGGGAGTCTCAAGCTGCGGCAAGTCTACGGTCGGGGAGTTGCTGGCGCAGCACACCGGCCTCCCCTTTCAGGACGGGGATGACATGCACCCGGCGGCGAACATCGAGAAGATGGCCTCGGGGCAGGCGCTTGACGACGATGACCGGAAACCCTGGCTCGAATCCATCGGGCGCTTCCTCGCGGACCAAGAAGATGGAGCCATCGTCGGCTGCTCCGCGCTCAAG
Source organism: Corynebacterium sp. HMSC074C01 (assembly GCF_001814605.1). Classification (NCBI taxonomy): domain Bacteria; kingdom Bacillati; phylum Actinomycetota; class Actinomycetes; order Mycobacteriales; family Corynebacteriaceae; genus Corynebacterium; species Corynebacterium sp. HMSC074C01. Next base: position 28,104 of record NZ_KV817260.1, read on the forward strand.
CATTCCTACCGTGAACTCATTCGGGCCGCAGCGCCAGATACGGTTTTCGTGCACCTGCACGGCTCTTATGATCTGCTCAAAGAACGCATGAGTAAGCGTTCTGGGCACTTTATGCCTGTATCCCTGCTTGATTCGCAGTTCGAAACGCTGGAGGAACTGCGCCCAGAGGAAGCAGGAGTAGTGCTCGATGTCAGCGCTAGGCCGGAGGAGCTGGCCGCCGCGGCGGCAAAGTACCTTCAGAGCTAGCTAAAGCAGCGCGGCGGCACCGTAGAAGATAAGGACAATGCCGAAGCCAATAGAGGAAATGAGCGCCTGGTTTACAGTCCACGTTCGCAGCGTGGTCGACACATCCATGCCCATGAGCCGGCCGACGAGCCAGAAGCCCGAGTCATTGACGTGGCTACCAAAGACGGAGCCAGCCGCGGTGGCCAGTGTGATGAGGACCAGCTGGATTTCGCTGAAGCCACCAGCTTCGACGGCGGGTGCCATGAGCGCGGCGGCAGTGGTGAGCGCAACGGTGGCTGAGCCTTGTGCCAGGCGCAGGGCTACCGCGATGAGGTAGCAGGCCAAGATAACGGGGACACCGAGGTTGGACATAGAATCCGCGAGCGCATCACCAATGCCGCTGGTACGCAGCACCCCGCCGAACATGCCGCCGGCACCGGTGATGAGGATGACGGAACAAATCGGTCCGAGCGAGGACTCCATGGTTTTCTCAATGACGCTCTTGTCTTCCCCGCGGCGCAACCCCAGCACGGCCATCGCTGCAAGCGCGGTGATGATGAGCGCGATCGGCGTTTGCCCCAGGAAGATGAGGAAGCGCACCCATGTAGCAGAAGGATCGACAACGCCAGCCGTTCCCAGCGTGCTCAACCCGGTATTGCCGAAGATGAGGACCATAGGGATGAGTAGGATACTGATTACTGAAGCCGGGGAGGCGGGGCGATCCGGCAATTCGGCATCGCTGACCAGCGCGCCGGTTATGGCCTCCTCAAGACGGTAGGGGTACTTCTTGCCCAGGTGGAGCCCGAAGCGGTAGCCGGAGAGATACCACGTGGGCAAAGCCACGAGGAGACCGAAGATAAGGATCAGGCCGATGTTCGCGCTGAAGAACTCACCTGCTGCGACGGGGCCTGGGTGAGGTGGCACGAAGACGTGCATGACGGAGAAAGCACCGGCCGCGGGAATGCCATAGGCCAGGACTGGGCCATCCAAGCGCCTGGCAACGGCAAAGATGACCGGCAGCATCACCATGAGGCCTGCGTCGAAGAAGATTGGGAAGCCCATAATGAGGGAAGCCACGCCCAACGCCAGGGGCGCTTTGTTTTCGCCGAAGAGTTTCACGAGGGCGTCGGCAAGCGTTTTGGCGCCACCGGAGGTCTCTGCCAAGCGCCCGATCATGGCGCCCAGGCCCACCAACAAGGCCACGGAACCGAGGGTCGAACCGAAGCCGCTCGTCATGGTGGGAACCACGCCATCCAGCGGGATTCCCGCTGCCAAAGCGGTGAGCGCGGAGACCGTGACAAGGGTGACGAAGGCGTGCACCTTGAAGTGGATGACGAGGATGAGGATGACGGCAATGGCCGCCACCGCAATTCCAAGTAGAGGTCCGGTGCCCAGCGTGGGCTCCCAAGTATCCATGACATTCATGAATGCTGATTTTACGTGTGCGCTGCGTGGTGATCTAGAGCTCACACGCTTCAGTTGTGTGCGGGATCGCCGGTGCTAGTTCACTCCGAGTGCCGGGCCCACCGTGGCCCAACTGATGGCTAGCTCCCGGCGGAACAGCCCCCACGTGTGGCGCCCGGCCGGAAGCTCGTAGTAGTCAAGATCAACGCCAGCGGCGGTGGCTCGCTTGGCGTAAAAGGAACTGCACCAGTAATCCAAGCGTTCGTTGAGGCCCAAGGCTGGGAGTGGTGAGTCCTCAATATCGACGTCAAAGTCTGCTGGGCCACCGCGGGAGACGATGACAAAGGTCTTCCGCCCCTTTTGTTGTTCGAGATTGAGAACCGGCGAATGCTGTGCCCATGCCGGATCCCATGGTGCGCCGAAAGAACGCGCTGGGTCCGTACCGTAGAAAGCCGCGCTTACCCATGCGAAAGACTGCGCAAGGATACCTGTGGTCGAAGGGCAGCCGGAGAAGGAACCAGCCACCTTAAAGCGCGGATCATATGTGGCGAGCTCCAGGGCTGGGCCACCCGAGTTGCTCACGCCCGCGATGCCGTCGCGGCCGTTGCCGTGAAACTCGGCGTCGATAAGCTGCGGGAGCTCCTTGGTCAGGTAGGTAGCCCACTTGTATTTTCCGTGGGTGTCATGGGGCTGCGACCAGTCGGACATCATCGAGCCATAAGCACCGCGGGGTGATACGACATTCACGTGCTTGTCGCGGAAGAACTCGGAAGCTCCTCCACCGTCCCACCACAGTGCGTCCTCGCCTCCACCAGCGCCGCCCAGGAGGTAATAGGTCGGGCGAGGCTGAGTATTGTCTAATCCTCCCGGAGGAAGAATGATGTCGTTGGTGATGACGCGGTCCATGGCCGGTGAATAGGCCTTAAGTTCCCACACGTTGTCTTGGATATGTCGCAGCTCGCGCAGTTGTGCCGGTGCGGTGGTCGCCGGTGGGCGCGTAGCGTCCGGTGCTACCGTCGGGATTCTCAATTGCTGAAGCAACTGCCCCCAGGCAGCGACGATATTGTCGGCAAAGAGTACTGGGGCTAGTGGGCCCAGTGCTATGGGATCGAGGGCACTGGAGTGTTGATCGATGTTGGCGATATCGCTGCTCATCGTATCCGGTGTTTGTGCGTGTGCCGGCTGCGTGTGAGTGGGGGAAAGGACCAGCCCCACAGAAAGAAGGACCGCGAGTGCGGTGCGAGAGAAATGCATTTGTTCACAATAGCCAACTAATTGTGTACCGCGAAATGCCGTCTGCGTTATGAGAGCCTCGTGAAAGAGTCTCTGGGCATAAAGAAACCCCGACCGCGCGTGGCGGTCGGGGTCCTCTCACTCTCTCATTGCCGGATGAAGCACCGGCGGGCTGTGCACTCTCTGCAGTGGGCGAGGGGTGTTGCTTAGAACAGGCCCTCAGCCTTCTTGCCGGTGTCCTTCACGGTGATCTCGCGGGAGTCAACGTTCTGGTCGTTGTCGGTGGACTTGTCACCGTCGAGGCGGGAAATCTGGGTGACCTCGATGTAGTTCTTCAGGCGGCCTTCCTTGGTGTTGCCGTCGCCGAAGTCCAGGTTGGCAACGCGAGCGGACTCGCCAGCGTTAATCGGGTTGGCCAGGGTGACCTCGAAGGAGCGGGTGGAGGTCTTCTCGTCGAAGCCCAGGTCGCGGATGTGCGCGCCGTTGGAGGAACGCGGGGTGATGAGGCGGTCAACGCCCTTCGGGCCCTCGGCGGTCTTGACGTCAACGCGGTACTGAACAGCCGGGAAGTCGCCGTAGTAGCGCTCGGTGCCGACGTTCTCCAGGCGGAGAGCAACGGTGCCAGCGAAACCTGCGTGCTTAGCGCCGGAGGTGGTCAGAACGGGCTTCAGGTCCAGCTTCTGCTTAGCCTCATCGGTCTTGCCGTTCTCGACGTCCTCCTGGACCTTCTTGTCGGCTTCCTCTTCCTTATTGCCCTCAGCCTCGGACACGGCCTTCTCCTCCGGAGCGACCTCGTTGTCCTTGATGACCTCAGCGTCAGCCTCCGGGGACTTCTCCTCCTCAACAACCTTCGGATCGTTGACGTCGGTGGTGTTCTGAGCGTCCTTGTTCGGAGCGTAGGAATCAGCGATGTCGTCGTAGAGCTTGACGCGAACCTCGTTCTTCATCGGCTGCATTGCGGACCAGAAGGTCGGGGTGGACCAGGTGCCGTTCGGCTTGCAGTACTGCTGGGTGCCGGTCATGTTCAGAACGCGGAAGCCGTAGGTGGCCTCACCGGTGTGGTTCGGCGGAACATCGTATGGGCCGATGGACTGGCCAGCCTCCCAGGACAGGGAGTAGGACGCAGAAGCGCCGAGCTTGGTGGCGATCTCGTGGGAGATGCCGAAGGAGCCCTCGGAGTTCTTGCCGGAGCCCTTGCCGCCTGCGTTCATGGAGGTGGTCTCAGTGCGGTCACCGTTGACGGACAGGGAGATGGACTGGGACTTGGACAGGTCCTGCTGCAGCGGGATGTCCTTCTTGGTCTGGTTGGTGGTGGAGATGGTGCCGGCCGGCATGAAGTTATCGGTCACCTTGTACACCACGGTGCGGTGGTCCTCCCACGGGTTGCAGACCGGGCGCGGGTTGAGCACGTTGGCCTTCTTGTGGTCGGAGCCGTGGGTGGTGTGAACGATCGGCAGCTTGGCGTTCACGGCCGGGGTCTCCGGGTAGGACTCGGTGTGGGTTGCTGCGGATGCAGCCGGTGCGATGAGGGCGGAGCCCGCAATCGCGAGGCCAGCGATAAGGCCGGCGGAGCGACGACGCTTGGTCATTATTGTTCTCCTGGATGAAAAATTATGGGGCAATGTGGTGACGCACTGTGGTGGCGCTGTAGGTGAGCTGTAGTGCCCAGTGCGTGACGTGTTGCAACGATAAGACGCTTTTCAGGATCACGCACCCTTAGAATTGTCCATATTTTTGCCAATGAAAGTAAATGTCGATTGGGTGACCCTAGGGTGAACATTTTGCTAAGAAATTTGCGAAGACCTTGGTTTTGTCCAATTAGACCGTATTCTGCGAAAACGTCTCTTTGACCGTTCGTTCACAAACTAAAGAATGACCCCATATAGGGGCGTATAGGGGTTGTTGGGTGGGGTGTCAGTGGGTAATTCTGGCCACCAGGGGGCGGGGGAATGGGCGCGCGGCGACGCGACGCAGGCTTAAAGGTTTCTTATAAAGGCCGGGTTAGTCTTCTTCGATTTCTGGGTCCTCTGAACGTGCCTGTTCGAAGACCTCCGCCGCTGCGCGCAAGTTGATGGTGCCGATGATGAGGCCGACGACGATATCCGGCCATGGACTTGCCCATGCCAGCATGAGCAGGCCAGCGCCAAGGATGAGGATATTGGCGGCGACATCGTTGCGTGCAGCCAACCATGCCCCGCGTGTGAGTGCGCTGCCGTGGCGAAGCTGCAGCAACAGCACTGCGCAGAGCAGATTGATGAGCATGGCGGCCACGGCCGTACCCGATAGCGTGAGTGGTTCAGGGACAGCGCCGTTGATGATCTTCCAAATCGCCATGCCATAGGACGCCACCGCGGGGATCAGGATGAGCCCGGCTAGCCCATAGCTTGCTTTGCGACGCCCCTCCACCGACCAACGCAGCGCTAACAACACGAGCGCATTGATGAGGAAGTCCTCGAGGAAGTCGGCGGCATCAGCGAAGAGCGAGGCTGAGCCAATGATGCAGGCGATGATGAACTCGCCGAAGAATCCGAGGAGGTTCAGCGCGGCTACCCAGGCGACAATGCGCCGGGCGCGAGCGTTCAGTGTGGAGGCGGAGAGATCATGCGACACGGCACCTGAGCTTAGTGGGCTGAGGTGCCGTGTCCCAATTTGTTTTTCTTATGAACCGTTTCGGATTAGTCGACGATGGCGACGTCGTCTTCTCGGCGGTGTTTCTCGCCAGCGAAGCCGCCGAAGGCTGTGATGAGGGCGGTCGCGGCCAGGATGATGATTCCCGGTGTGGAACTGGGGGTCTCGTTGGAAGCGTTCAACGCGGTGGCAAAGAAGGGGAGCAGCCCCGATACTGCTGACGCGATATTGGCGGAGATGGCCACGCCGGAATAGCGGACGTTGGCGGGGAAGACCTCTGAGAGTAGGACGCCTGACACGGAATAGGTGATGGTGACCAGGGACAGCCCAATACAGACGGCAAGCGTGAGGAGAACGGCATTGCCGGTATCGATCATCGCCCACAGCGGCCACGCCATGATGGCGGTGGCAAGCGCGCCGTATCCGATAACACGACCCGGGCCAATCTTTTCACCGATGCGTCCGAAGATGATGTTGATGAAGATCTGGCACACAGCGCCGAGGAGGGTGGCGTTCACGACGGTCTGGCGTTCGAAGTCCAGCGTGGTTGTGGCGTAGGAGAGGACATAGGTGCTCATGACGAAGAAGCCACCAATGCCGAGGAAGGCCGCTGCGGAAGCAAGGCACAGTTGTGGGAAGTGCTGCGTGAAAAGTTCCTTCAGTGATCCTTGGTGCGCAGCCTCGTCGGCTTCTGCTTCCTCTTCGAGGGCTTTGTAGACAGGAGATTCTTCAGCCTTTGTGCGAATCCACAGTGCTACTCCAAGGAAGGGGAAAGCGATGAGGAAGGGAACACGCCAGCCCCAGGAGTTCACCGCGTCATCATCAAGCATGAGCACAAGCGCGAAGGCGCCGGAGGAGAGCAGTGTGCCGGCGGGGGAGCCGATCTGCACGAAGGCCGCGTAGCGGCCGCGCTTTTCAGCCGGTGCGTGTTCGATAGCCATGGTCGTTGCACCGCCCCATTCGCCGCCAACGGCGACTCCTTGAAGCAGGCGCAGGATGACGAGAGCGATGGGCGCCCAAATGCCAATGCTGTTAAAGGTGGGCAGAAGGCCGATGATTCCGGTGGCCACACCGATGACAACGATGGAGATGATGAGGGCTGGTCGGCGGCCCATCTTATCGCCGATTTGGCCGAAAATGACCGCGCCGAGCGGGCGGGCAAGGAAGCCCACGCCGAAGGTGGCGAAGGAGGCCAGGGTGGCGCCGGTGCCTGACATTCCCGAGAAGAAGAGATCGTTGAAGACGAGCGCGGCGGCGGTGCCGAAGAGGAAGAAGTCATACCATTCAAGGGCAGTGCCGACGAATGCGGAACTGGCGATGCGGAAGACGTCCTTTGACTCGACCTTGATTTCCTCGGCGCCGGATTCGGCCGAAGAGGCCGGCGGTGCATGGGTAGTCATATCGAGGTACTCCTTATGTGAAGTGCATTACCTTTTTATGGGACATTAGGCGCACATCACCCGCGAGTAAATGATCTGGAGGTATTTCTATGCATCGACCCACGACGCAACGGCAACGGTTGTGTCTGTGCACAAGTGCTATCGGTTTGTGCGGTGTAGCGCCAGCAATACTCGCGCGGCGTCCTTTGGGCGAGTGATATCAAGGCCGGTGAGCTCCGTGACTTGTCGAAGGCGGTTGAGCACCGTATTGCGGTGGCAGTGCAGCGCTTCGGCGGAGTCCTTGATGGACCCACAATCCAGGTAGGTGGTGATGGTTCGGTAGAGCGGCGCGTTATTAAGACGTAGCTCGGTGATTGTTTGCGTGAGCTCCGTAATGCCGCTGGCGCTGAAGTCAGCGATAGCATCCCCGGCGACGGCCCAGAGTGCGTCGGGTGCTTCGGTTAAGTGGTCCAGCGGGCCGGTGGCGTCAAAGATGCGCGGCGCTTGCTGCGCCGACGCGCGAACTCCGGCTAGGCCGATGACGTCCTGGAAGAGGACTCCGGGGATCTCTGTTAGTTCTGTGGTTGGGAGTCCGGCGGAATGCTCGCTGGAGCATTGCTCCTTGGGCCAGAAGGCCACAAACATCCCGCGCACACCGTGGCCGAAGGCCTCGCCGGAGGAGATGGGGTCGTCGAGAAGCGCGCGCAACTCCACCGCCGCGGTGGGGTGGGCCACCACAACGTCGAAGCGGCAGTCCTTGTCCACGTTGAGCGCGCGGGTGATTTCCGCAATGCCGAGCGTGCCCAGTGATTCGGCAGCAAAGAGCCGTTCCAAATGTCGGGCGTGGGCGCGGTGCACGTCGTGCTGCCCGCGCGCCTCTTCTAGGCGATAGGCATCACGCACCACCAGGTTGTACATCGTCACAACGGAATGCAGCTGGGTCACGTGGTCGATGAGCACGTCCTGGTCCGCACCGGCGGCCCGGCGTAGATGCTCCCAGAGGACTGTGAAGTCGAGCTGGATGGCGTCGATCAGCGTTGCTAGTTCCACGCCCTGGTGTGCGCGCCGCCGACCCAGGCTCTGCGCGTGGGTGCGCAGCTCTTCCTCATCCATCGCGCCGACCAGCACGTCGGTGATACGCGCAAAAACCTCGAAAGCGGTCAGGCGCAGCTCGTCCTCGCTCACCAGCGAGTCGCCATAGCGCCCCGAGCGAGTAAAGGCCGCGAGGAAATCCTCCACCAGCCGGGGGATGGTGCCATGGACCTCCGTGACGATGTCATGCCAGCGTTTCTCGTGCATATGCACAACGCTACACGGCGACCTTTGGTGAATTGCCCTCAATGTGGAGAAGTGTGTCACTGTTGCGTCTAGCATGTGGGAGCAAACACAGCGCGCGCCGCGTGCAATTTGTCGGAGAAGCATGAGAACTCAGGAGGACGCATGATCACGCGCATCGACAACGCCCACATCCTGACCCAAGATCCCGCGCGGCCGGTCACGGATGCGGTGGCCTTTGCCAACGGCCGCATCCTGGCAGTGGGAGAGGACGCCCGCGCCCTGCCTGCTGAGCAGACATGGGATGCCGGTGGGCGCACGCTCACCCCTGGCTTTAATGATGTGCATTCCCACACCGTGTGGTTCGGCCAGACGCTGTTGGAAGTCGACCTATCCCAGGTCACAACTCCTGATGAGGTCTATTCCGCCTTGCACGAGGCCGAGCCCAACCCCGATGGCTGGGTGGTGGCCGCAGGATTCCGGCCCTCCGGGCTCGATGCCCCGGTGAAGATCGCAGAGCTTGACCGCGTGACCGGCGGTGCTCCGCTGTTGATCAAGCACAACTCCGGCCACGCCTACACGGTCAACACCGCGGCCCTGCGCGCGGCGGGCGTTGACCCCGCCAACCCGCCCGAGGTAGACGGCGGCGAGTTCGTCCGCGATGCCGACGGGCACTGCACCGGGCTGCTCGATGAAAACGCCATGCGCGCCATCCAGGAGGTGACCCTGCCGGAATCCGGGGAGGAAATCGGCCGTGCCTTGGAACTGGCAACGCGCCGCTATCTCGAGCGCGGTCTAACCTCCGTCACGGATGCCGGGGTGGCCGGCGGCTGGATCGGGCACAGCCCGCGCGAGATTGCCGCCTACCAGAACGCCACCCTGCATACCCGCATGCAAGTGATGGTGACTATGGATGTGCTCCACGAGATTCCCGGACACGCCTCCGACGGCCCCGGTTGGGGTCTCGACGGCGGCCTGCGCACCGGATTCGGCGACGAGTGGCTGCAGGTCGGCCCCGTCAAGATCTTCAGCGATGGCTCCCTGCTGGGGACCACCGCCGCGCTGAGCGAGAATTACGCCTGCTGCTCCCATCACGGCTACTTCCAGGGCGACCCAGAACAGATGCGTACCCGCGCGCTGCAGGCAGCGAATTCTGGCTGGTCACTGGCCATCCATGCCATTGGTGATGCGGCGGTGGATTTTGCGATAGAGACGCTAGAGGAGGCCGTCGCCAAGCATGGCGTGCCCGCCATGCCGCACCGCATCGAACACGGCGGCGTGGTGCGCCCAGACCAGATCGAGCGCCTGCGCGGCAAGCCCATCGTGGTGGTGCCACAGCCGCTGTTCATCAAGGCCTTCGGCGACGCGATGGCGGATGCCCTCGGCCCGGAGCGCACCGCGTGGAGCTACCCGGGCAAGCGGCTTCTCGACGCCTCCCTCATCCTCCCCGGCAGCTCCGATCAACCCGTGGCGCCCGGCGTGCCGCTCGAGGTCATGCAGGCCTTCGTGGAGCGGCGCACCGCCTCGGGCCGTGACTATGGGCCCAAGGACCGTCTGACCCCAGCTGAAGCTCTCTACGCCTACACCGCAGGTTCGGCCGCGGCGACGGGCTGGGCCGGACGCAAGGGGCAGGTGATGCCGGGGCAGCTGGCGGATTTCGTGCTGCTTTCCCAGGACCCGCTGCAGACTGATGACCTTTCCACCATCGACGTGGCCGCCACCATCGTGGGCGGCGAGCTGCGCTACGGAAGCTTTTAAGGAGTAGTAATGCGAGCAACCACCAACGAACAATTTCTGGCCGATTTCCAGGCCATGTCCGCCAACGGCGCCACTCCGGGGGGCGGCGTGGAACGCCAAGCAGCAAGTGCCGGCGATAACCTCAACCGCGCTTGGTTCCACGAGGTTCTAGAGTCCCTCGGGGCGCGCGTCATCTACGACGAGATTGGGAACCAGTACGGGCTCTTCGAGCTCGCCCCCGGCGCCGAGTACGTGGGCCTGGGCTCGCACCTGGATTCGCAGCCATTGGCCGGCCGCTTCGACGGCGCCTATGGCGTGCTGGCGGCAGCCCATGCGGCCGGGCGCGTGGCGCAGGCCGGGGTCAAGGCGCGCTATAACCTGGCGGTCATCAATTGGTTCAATGAGGAGGGCTCGCGTTTTGCGCCCTCCATGATGGGCAGTTCCGTGTTTGTGGGAACGCTGGCGCTTGACCGCGCCCTCTCCGCCACCGACCTTGCCGGCATCACCGTCGCGCAGGCCCAGGAGGAAGCCGGTTGGGCCCCGCGCGGTGAAGCCCCGAAGCTCGCGGCCTATGCGGAGATCCACGTCGAGCAAGGAAAGGAGCTGGAAGCCGCCGGCAACACGATTGGTCTGGTCACCGCCACGTGGGGCGCGAAGAAATTCCAGGCGGTGGTCTCCGGTGAACAGGGCCATACCGGCTCCACGCTGATGGCCGATAGGAAGGATGCGCTCTTCGGTGCCTCCCTCATCATTGCTTCAGTAGAGCGCCTGACCCACGAATTTGCCGAAGGCCAGTTGCAGGCTTCGGTCTCGCAGCTAACACTGGAGCCGAACTCGCCGGTGACCATCGCCCGCGAGGTGCGCTTCAACGTGGACGTGCGCTCGCCCTCCACTCAGGTGCTGGACAAGGCACAGGCGCGCCTGCAGGAAATTATCACTGAAGCAGAGGAGGAGTCTCGCACCTCAGTCGAGCTATCCCCAACGCACGAGTGGGCGCTCAACCCCTACCCGGCAGCCGGTGTGGCGCTGGCCCGCGAGGTCGTGGAGGAGCTGGGCTACTCGCACCAGGAGATCTACACGGTGGCCGGCCATGATTCGACCAACCTCAAGGAGGTGGTGCCGACGGTCATGCTCTTCGTCCCGTCCGTCGACGGCATCTCACACAACGAAAAGGAGTTCACCACGGAGGAAGACTGCGTGGCTGGACTGGACGTGCTAACGCACGTGGCGCAGCGCCTCGTGGAAAACGGCTGCGGGGAGGGCTAGGTCCCTCGTGCTATGTCCATAGCGCGGCCGACGCGCTAGTCCTCATCGCTCCACGGCACATACCCGAAGGCTTTCAGCGCGGTCTCAAAACCGCGCTTCATCGTGTTCAACTCTTCCTCGCTGAACTCATAGGTGCGCAGGCGCGCCGGGCCGGTGAGGGGCACGTGGAGCAGGAAGTGCCGGCCCTCTTCGGTAATGCTGCACAGGCGGCGGCGCAGGTCCTCTGGATCGTCGTCGATGGAAATGAGATCATCGCGCACCAAGCGCTTGACCGCCTGCCCGATGGTGGCGGGCTGCCATCCCAGCTCCTTGCGCAGCTGCAGGATGGGGATGGGGCTCTTCTTATCAATGAGCCGGAGGAGCGAAAGATGGGAACCGGTGATTCCATATTCGCGGCGTGCTTCAGTATCGAATCGCGCGCGGGCGCGTTCGAAGCGGCGGTATTCCGCGATGGTCTCATCGATGAGGTCAAAATCCGTCACGTGCTCAAGCCTAAGAGCTCTGGGATAGTGTCCGCAAATGTTTACAGCGGAATCCCTAACCAAAAGTGGATGGGTCGATGGGGCGTTGCGAGCGGGGGAGTTTTTCTACTACGAGGCGGTAGGAGTCCGTCACGAGTTCGGCCAGAAGTTCCGGGGTCAGCTGGGGATCAGGGTGCACCGACACCCAATGTCGCTTATTCATGTGGTAGCCGGGCGTGATGAAGGAGTGCTCGCTACGCAGCGCCTCGGCATCCAGAGGCTCGGCTTTAAGGATGGCTTGGTGCTTGCCAGTGATTGCGGTGAGGAGAAGGAAAACCAAGCCGTGCACCTTAAACACGTCCCAGTCTGGTCCAAATGGATGCGTCAGCGTGGCGCTGGGGAGCTCCATGGCGCGGGCGGTGGCGCAGGAGTGAAGGTCCAGGACGGCGGAGCCTCTTAAGCTGGAATTCATACGGTCTAGCCTAGGTGAAAAACACCGTTGGGCCCCTTTCCGATTCCTCGGGGTAAGGGGCCCAACGGCGTCTCTATCAAGTCCCTCCAATTATCGGCCACGGGCCGCCCTCTGGAGGGTGAGGGGTTCTCTCTCTCGCATGCGCTCTCTCAAACGCACAACACTGAGTATGGGGGCTAACGCTGGCACCGCCATGAACTCTTCCTGGCAGTTTTCTGCTAGTCGCAACCTCTACTAATCGAAGCGCGCGGGGCGCTTTTCCAGGAAGGCCATGACGCCTTCCTTGTGCCCGGCAGAGCTCATTTGTGCGTACTGCGTGGGCTCTTCCCATGAAAGCTGATCCTCGAGATGGGCGAGGGCCGTGCGGTTGATGGCCTCCTTGGCCTTGGCCAGTGCATCGCGCGGCGCAATGTGCAGGCGCTCTACTACCTTGAGCGCGGTTTTCAGCGCCTGGCCCCGGGGCGCGCGCTTGGCGACGATCCCAGCTGCCTCCGCTTCCGCGACGCCGAGTTTGTCCTGCAGCAACGCCAAAGCAAGCGCGCGGTGGCGCCCCACGGAGGCAAGCGCGGTGAGGCTTACGCCGCCGTCCGGGATTAGGCCGATCTTGCCGAAGGGCAGCGTGAAGTAAGATTGCTCGCCGGCCACGATGAGATCGCAGGCGAAGGCCAGCGATGCCCCAGCGCCGGCGGCTGCGCCTTCGACCGCGGCGATGACGGGAATCTCGGCGGCCTGGATTTCGGTGACGAGCGCGTTGAGCTGCGGCAGCATCGTCGACTCAGCCGGGTTGGGGGTCTCGCCCGACTGCTGCGCTGCAGCCGCAGCCTGTGCCGCCGCCACGATGTCCGCGCCCGCGCAGAAGGCGGTCTCATCACCGGTGATGATGAGGGCGCGGATGGAGGGGTCTTGGGAGGCGTCGGCAAGCGCGGCCGAAAGTGCTTCGCAGTGTTCCTTGGCAATGGCGTTGCGCCGCGCGGAGTTGTTGATCTGGGCGATAAGGGCGGAGCCTTCGCGGCGGGTGAGGATGGCTTCGGTCATGGTTAGTCCTTAACGAGTTCGGTGAGGGAGGAAATAATGCGCGCGGCATCTGTAGAAATGCGGGAGAGGATCTCGGAGCACGGCGCAACATCATGAATGAGACCCTGCGAGGTGCCACAGGTCCATACGCCCGCGTCCAAGTCACCGGTCTCGTAGACCGCACGGCCGCGCTTGCCGGCGACGAGGTGACGGATATCCCCGAACTCAGCGCCTTGGGCGAGGCGCTCGGCCACCTCATCGCTCACGGCATTCTTGGCTACGCGGGTGGAATTGCGCAGCTCGCGGAGGATGAGCTGCGTATCGAGTTCGCTTCGCTCCACGATGGCCTGCTTGACGTTCTCGTGCACGGGTGCCTCCGTGGAGGCCACGAAGCGGGTGCCCATATTGATGCCTTCGGCACCCAGCGCTAGCGCGGCGGCCAGTCCGCGGCCATCCGCGAAACCGCCCGAGGCCACGATGGGGATGTCGAGTTGATCCGCGGCGGCGGGGATGAGGACCAGGCCCGGGATATCATCCTCGCCAGGGTGGCCAGCGCATTCGAAGCCATCGATGCTGACGATATCCACGCCCACCTTTTGCGCGCTGAGCGCATGCCGCACGGAGGTGCACTTGTGAATGACGGTGATGCCGGCATCCTTGAAGGCAGGCATGTGCTCCTTCGGGTTATTGCCGGCAGTTTCTGCGATCTTCACGCCTTCCTCAATGATGGCGTCGCGGTACTCGGCATAGGGTGGTGGGGTGATTGCCGGCAGCATGGTGAGGTTGACGCCGAATGGCTTGTCGGTGAGCTCGCGGGTGCGGCGAATCTCTTGGCGCAGATCCTCCGGGGTGGGCTGGGTGAGCGCGGTGATAACACCGAGGCCGCCGGCATTAGATACAGCAGCGGCGAGCTCTGCGCGGCCGACCCACTGCATGCCGCCTTGGATGATGGGGTGAGTGATGCCGAGCATCTCGGTAACGCGGGTGGAAATCATGAGAGTTGTTCTCCTTCGTGGTGGGAAAGCGAGGGGGAGTGCTGAATGAGTTTTGAGCTAGAGGGGGTGAATGGCTATTCGGAAAAATGAGCGCGCAGGCGCTCGGCGAGGTCATCGGACAGGGGGATGGGGCGGCGCGCGGAGACGTCGATAAGCACCAGCGTCGCCGTAGCGAACACGCACGAGGTGCCGTCCTGGATGAGCTCGTGGGCGACTTGATAGGAGGTGGTGCCGATCCGGGAGATCCATACCCGCGCCTCGATGGAATCGGCGTAGGTGAGCTCGGCGTCATACTGCACTTCAAGGGATCGCACCACGTGAGCATAGGTATCAGTGGCGACAGGGCCCGTGAGGGTGGCGGCCGCTCGGACGCGCGCCTCCTCAAGGAGGGTGACCATGGTGGCGTTGTTGACATGGGCGTTCGCGTCTTGGTCAGACCACCGCAGCGCGAGGGTTATGGGGATGGCATTAGCAGGCGCGCGCATTGTTCCTCCTGGTGCGAGCATGTAGAGTGATGCACATTACTATACATACGAATTGTGGTTCGTCACCCGAATCTTGAGGAGAATGCCATGACAGATCTTCTGGGAATCGATGCTCTGCTGAGCGAAGAAGAAAAAGCAACGCGCGACCGCGTCGCGGCACTCGTGAATGAACACATCCGCCCGCACGTGGGGCAGTGGTACGAAGAGGCGGTGTTGCCGGAGTCGATCTTCCCGGTACTGGCGGAGGCTGGTCTGTTCGGTATGCACCTAGAAGGTTATGGCTGCGCCGGGCGTTCCGCGGTTGAATACGGTCTAGCCATGCAGGAGCTGGAAGCAGGGGACTCCGGCATCCGCACGGTGGTATCGGTGCAGGGCTCGCTGGCGATGTCGGCGATTTATAAGCACGGCTCGGAGGAGCAGAAGCAACAGTGGCTTCCCAAGATGGCCGCCGGTGAGATCATTGGTTGTTTCGGTCTGACGGAGCCGACCGCGGGCTCGGACCCGGCGGGCATGGCGACGGTGGCCCGCTACCGCTCGGGGGAGTGGGTGCTGGATGGTGCGAAGCGCTGGATTGGCCTGGCAAGCGTGGCCGGGGTGGCCATTATCTGGGCCAAGGTTTCTGAGGAGGACGCCGCTGCGGCTGGCGTGGAGGCGGGCGTGCGCGGGTTCATCGTGCCGACCTCCACGCCGGGGTTTAAAGCGACGCCAATTACCCGCAAGCTGTCGATGCGCGCTTCTATCCAGTGCGATATTGAACTGGAAGAAGTTACCCTGCCTGCTGATGCACTGTTGCCCAAGCACCCTGGCCTCAAAGGGCCGTTCATGTGTCTCAATGAGGCGCGCTTCGGCATTAGTTTCGGCGCTTTGGGTGCTGCGCGCGATTCCTTGGAGGTAGCACTGAAGTACGCTAAGGAGCGCAAGCAATTCGACCGCTCGCTGGCATCCTTCCAGCTCACCCAGCAAAAGCTAGTGGATATGGCGGTGGAGCTCAACAAGGGCCAGCTGCTGGCGCTCAACCTAGGCCGCGCCAAGGACGCCGGCACGCTGGAGCCCTATCAAATTTCAGTGGGCAAGCTAGCCAATTGCCGCACCGCCATCGAGATCTGCCGTCAGGCCCGCACCATCCTGGGCGGTAACGGCGTCACCGCGGACTATTCGCCGCTGCGGCACGCCGCCAACCTAGAATCAGTGCGCACTTATGAGGGCACGGATGAGATCCACACGCTGATTCTGGGGCGTGTGCTGACGGGGGAGCAGGCGTTTAGTTAGAAATAAGCCCGAGACCTCTCCTCCAAGTGGTTTCGGGCTTAACTATTTCTAGTTGGCGATGAAGTACATCTGCTTATTGATGAATTCTTCGATACCGAGTGAGCCAAGCTCGCGGCCGAAACCTGAACGCTTGACGCCACCAAACGGCAGTTCAGGAC
Organism: Corynebacterium sp. HMSC074C01; assembly: GCF_001814605.1. Taxonomy (NCBI): domain Bacteria; kingdom Bacillati; phylum Actinomycetota; class Actinomycetes; order Mycobacteriales; family Corynebacteriaceae; genus Corynebacterium; species Corynebacterium sp. HMSC074C01. The sequence goes on from NZ_KV817260.1 coordinate 44,105, forward strand.
CTTCACCAGTCGGGGTGTTGACATTACTCATTCCAGAATCGATGCGTTCAGCAATAGCTTGGGCTCGCTTGGAGTCTTGAGAGAACACCGCTGCTCCGAGGCCGAAAACATTGTCGTTCGCTATCTCGAGTGCTTCCTCATCGGTCTTAAATTTGTAGACAGTGGCTACAGGTCCAAAGAACTCCTCATAGTAGGAATCGCTGCCACGGGGGATACCTGTGATTACTGCCGGGGAGATGTAGGCTCCCTCATCGGAAAGCTCTCCGCCAACCAACAATTGACCGCCGGCTGAAACAGCGCGGTCGAGCTGGTCTTTGAGATTCTCTGCGGCGCTACGGGAAGAAAGCGGAGCATACACAGTTCCGCCGGCAGCATCTGGCAGCCCCGGCTCCATTTGCTGCGCAAGATGGACTAGTTCTTGAACAAACTCGTCATAAATGTCTTCTGCAACAATGAGCCGCTTGTTTGAATTGCAGGCTTGGCCAGTGTTGTACATGCGTGTTCCCCAAGCGAGCTCAGCTGCAGCTTTTACATTGTCCGTGTCGAGGATGATATACGGGTCTGAACCGCCAAGCTCGAGTACGGCTTTCTTGAGGTTCTCGCCAGCTTGAGCGCCAACGATAGCCCCAGCACGTTCGGAACCGGTAAGGGAAACTCCCTGAACGCGGGGGTCGGCGATAAAGGTGGAGATTTGCTCGTGGGTTGCAAAGACATTGGTATAAACCCCTGCGGGAACGCCGGCATCGAGAAAGATCTTTTCGATCGCCAGAGCAGAACGCGGGCAAATCTCTGCGTGTTTAAGGATGATGGTGTTTCCAGCGACAAGGTTGGGGCCTGCAAATCGCGCTACCTGGTAGTACGGGAAGTTCCACGGCATGATGCCGAGCAGCGGTCCGAAGGGACGGCGGCGAATATATGCTTTACCGTCAGCCTCCGTGGGGATTTCCTGATCAGCGAGGAATTTTTCCGCGTTATCTGCATAGTACTGGATAATGGCAGATGAAAACTCGGCTTCTTCGACGCCTTCAGGCAGGGGCTTGCCCATCTCTTCAGCAATGATGGCGGCGAGCTCATCCTTGCGTTCTTCGAACAGTGAGGCTGCCTTGGCCACAATCTCTGCTCGCTTTGCGACGGGCGTTGTAGACCACTCTGAGAAAGCCGCAGACGAAGCTTCGAGGATTGGCTCGATGGCAGCATTATCTAGCGCATCGAAGGTTTCAATGATTTCGTTGTTGGCTGGGTTCTGGACACGGTACTGAGACATTTTTCCTCCTAGGAAAAGGTTGGGGTGTTATCTGAACTGGAATCACTACGGCTAATGACTGAGCCGGTGAAGAATTCGGGATTGCGTAAACGGGTAATCATCATGAGGAGCAGGCCAAGCACTAGGATGCTGGCTCCTAAGATGAATACGATTCCGACGCCTCCGAGGGAAGAACCAGAGCCAAAGCTCGGGTCCATGGAGTCATAGGCGGTGATGAAAAACATGATGAGCAAGAAGCCACCGCCCAGCAGTGGGAATAGGAACTTGAAGAAGAAGTTTCGCACTGAAGTGAAGAGCTCTTTTCGGAAATACCACAGACAGGCTACTGCCGTGATTCCGTAATAGAAGCAAATCATGAGACCAAGAGCAGCAATTGTGTCCCACAGTGCATTCTCCGAGAGCACCCTTGTCACGGCGTAGAATGTCCCCGAAACGACGGTTGCGACAATCGTTGCGACGGTTGGAGTTTGAAACCTTGGGCTGATTCGCGCCAATTGTGGGGGAAGAGTTTTGTAGTAGCTCATTGCAAGAATCGTACGGGCGGGACTAACAAGCGTGGACTGCAGGGAGGCAAACGAGCTAGCTAGAACCGAGATATAAATGAGGATGGCGAACGGGCCCATAATTGGGTAGGAAAGCACGGCAAAAATGGATTCCTGATTATCAGGGTTACCAGCGCCTAATCCGGTTTCGCCGATTCCTGCCCACGCCATGACAGCCACCGCTGTAAGAACATACAAGATGATCGTGATGATGATCACGACGGTAGCCGCTCGGCCAGGGGTCTTTTCTGGGTTCTTGGTTTCTTCATTCATGGTTAGGGTGACATCCCATCCCCAGAACATGAAGATGGATAGCGAGATACCGGCTGCGACCACCGAGAAATCCTTCATTTCAAATGGGTTGAACCAACTGAATTGAATGGGGGTGAAGTCAAAACCATCTCCGTTGTATGCGCGCCATAAAGCTGCAATGTCGAAGGAGAGAATCGCGATGATTTGAATTGCGACGAGGATGTATTGCATCTTCTGCGTTGTATCCATACCCCGATATGCAACCCAAGCTGCAGCAATCAAGAACACAAGGGTTGTTGGAATATTCACCCAGAGGTTCCGCGTGAGTTCAGCAAGTTCGGGCTTACCTGCAAGCTGCGCGATGAGCAGGTAAAAGAAGTCGACGGCTACTGCGGCAAGATTCGACAGGACCAGAATCGTAGCGGCGATAAGGCCCCAGCCGCCCATCCATCCGACCCATGGGCCGAAAGCTTTTGTTGCCCATGTAAAGGTGGTACCGGAATCAGGAGCACGGTTGTTAAGCTCGCGGTAGGCAAAAGCAACAAGCAGCATGGGAATAAAGCCCAGAATGAGGACGGCCGGAACGAAGGCACCCACCGCCGAAATAGCAGGACCAATTCCCGAAGTTAGGGTGTAGGTTGGTGCTAAGCAGCTGATGCCAATGACAACTGCGCCGAGCAAACCGACTTTGCCAACTGCCAGGCCTTTGTCAGAAACTACTGGTTGTTCGCTCATGAGCGTTCACCTCCTTTCAGCGTCATGTAGCCCGAAGGGACAACAATGGATGGAACCGGAACATGCCTGAGGATTCGATGAGCGGTAGCGCCAAGGAAGAGCCGACCTTCACTGGCAATCCGTGCTGATCCAAGAACTGCTACTTCGCCTTCTTCCCAGCTAAGGTTTTGTAGCGCTGACTGGACACTTGCTCCCGATGTGGTGATGCGCGACGCCCGGCCTTTGGAAACCGCGTCCTCGATTGCTTCGGAAAGCTGCTGCTCGAAAGTGACCCCGGAATCTTCTCCAGAAATCTTCAGAGTAATGATGCGCAGCGGGACCTCTCGGCGGTATGCGCGGTCGAGCCCGATAGCAGCGACATCTGATCGTCCTTGTCGCGGGCCGACAAGTGCAGAAACGCACGTTATTGGTCCGGGATATGAATAACCTTGGGGAGCTAGCGCGACTGGGACTTGCGCTGTGTAGAGCAAGGAACTGGACACTGTACCGATGCGGAATCGGTTCAAGAGTCCGCCTGAGCGTGCTCCGACGATAATTAGATCGCATTCAAGTTCTTGCGCGGCGTCATTCAAGGCGAGCGCGGGATCGGTTCCCTCCACAATGTGACACGTCGCAGAGATATCAGAGGGAAGACTCTCTACTGCGTCGGTGAGGCGCTGTTGGGTTTGCTTTCGCACGATTGCGTTGTAGCCAGGGTCCTGAGTCTGCACGCCAAACCCTTGAGGGGTAATTGGTGGAACAACAGAGACTAGTTTTAGGGTGACTTGGCGCTTGCGTGCGAGAGCGATTCCCAAGTGGAGTGCATCGTGGCCATCACTAGTATCGATATAGGCGACGAGCAAGGAGCCGCTAGCTTTGCGGCGTGGAAAGTCGGTGAGTGGATTCATTGACAGTCACCGCTTATCCCTGCCCAATGATCTGCTGCGCAACGGTTTCGCCGATACGTACTGCGCCGTCGACGTGCTGGTAACCTGCACCAGCGATGTCAGAGGAAGAGTAATAGATCGGACCGACTGGTTGGTTTTGGAGATGGCCCCATCGCGATAATCCGCCCAAGTCATAAGATGTTGCGTAAGCTCCGCGAGTCCACTCTTCAGCCGCCATATCGGAGAGGAAGAATGCGATGGGATTCTTTACCTTGTCACCAAGGTAAATGGACATTGCATCGAGGATTCGCTCCTTGCGTTCTTCGGCGGTGAGCGCCCACATCTCCTCGGTGTAAACATCGGAGACGAAGCCGACTAATGTGCCGAAGGTATCTTCCTTTCCTTCCTCCCCGCCCGCAAAGTTCTTTCCGTAATTTGTGTTGTCATAGATTTCAGCAACGAGTCGATCGCCACCGAATGCAGTACCGGACAATCCCTCCTCGCGCCAGAAGGGGGTTTCATAGACAGCATGAACTTTAATGACTAAGCCCATGGAAATGTGCTGGTGGGCAACATGCTGCTCGCGTGGTAGCGGTGGCACATAGGAAATGCGATTGTAGAGGTTGGGCGGAACCGCAAGGATTGCGTATTGAGCATGGACAATTGCTCGGTCCGAGTAAGCGGTTACGGTGCCAGGGCCGCCGTTGTTGGCTACACCGTTGCGGACATCCGCTTCTACATTATTGGGGGCATCCGCCGTAGCGGGATCCGGCGTAGCCCACTCGAGAGTGCGTACAGGTGAGCTCAAGATGACGTCGTCGCCGAGTTCCTCAGCCATCGTTATGGAGACGGACTGCATGCCGCCAACGACGCGCTTGTCAAGCAAGAAGTTTTCATCAACAAGGTTGTCGAATGAGCCGGCCGATGAAGCCATGAGGGCTGCTTGGAGCACGGAAAAAGTCCGAGAAGGCTTGGTGAGCATCCCTGAGGAAATGTAGAGGGAGATGTTGTCGATTGCCTCGGAATCGTCGGAAAGGCTCTCTAGCCAGTCGCGGAACGATAGGCTGTCTAATTCCTTTGCGCGTGGGTGCTCCCAAGGGGAATCCGCGTCGACTTCCTCGGCTAGCTGATTAAGCTTACTAATCAGCCGATCCATTTCTGCAGCAGTTTCCTTTGAGGTCGGGAACGTATCTCCTTCGAACTCGTGTCGCGTGCCATCCGGGGAAACATAAACCGACTTTCCTTCGCGGTAGCGGTCGAAGGTTTCGAGACCAAGCTCTTCTACGAGCTCTGTCAGTCGTGTTTGATCGGGCGAGATCCACTGACCGCCGATTTCGATGAAATGCTCGGTGCCTTGGGCATCAAGCACCTTGCCGCTCCATGTTCGGCCGCCGACACGATTGCGCGCTTCGAGAACGCAGACTGACTTACCTGCCTTCTTTAGGGTGCGGGCAGCCATAAGACCCGAAGCGCCGGCGCCGACGATTACAACATCAACTGTGCGCTCTTCGGCGCTGGTATTACCATTTGGTTGCGTGACCATTGGAGTTTTTCTCCTTCGCGTGCAGTAGGTATGCGGGGGAGGGAACCTTCGTATGAACGACGGTGCTCCAGCGTTAAATTAAACCCTTTAATTTAACGCTGTGACTACAGTAACAAAGTTGCGGAGAGAATTGTAGGGATCACAGTGGAAAAAGTTTCGCGCCCCAAAGGGCGTCCGGTTAAAGCACTGGTAAACCGGCAGAAAATTGCCTCAGCCGCATTGCACATTGTTGAGCGCAAAGGGCTTGAGGCTCTATCTATGTCAGCGGTGGCGAGATCTATGAAAGTGAGCACCGCAGCGCTCTACAATCACATTTCAAATAAGGAAGAGTTATTGGCGTTGGTGCAGGATGACATCATTGCCAAAGTTGATATCTCAGTGCTCCAAGGTGCGCTCGCAGGCGAAATTTCGGCAGTGGATGCGCTTCGAAAATGGGCATGGTCTTATCGTGACATCCTGGCTGCCAACATCCCTCTAATTCGCGTTATTACCCAGCTTCCTCTTTATGGATCGCCACAAACGATTGCGATGTACGAAGCGCTAGTTCAAGTGATTTCACTTGCCGGAGTACCCGAGCGGGATGTCATTACGAGATTGGTTGCAATTGAGGCATTGGTTTTTGGCTCTGCCTATGACGTCCATGCGCCCTTGGATATTTTTGCCTCACCGGGACCCGAGGATAGTGCTTTGAATAAGATGAATTCGATTTACTTGGCGCAGTTTAGAGAACAATCATCTGACGAAAAAGAACAAGCTAGACTTCGTGCGGACAAGTCCTTTGAGGCGGGGCTGGAAGCGCTTATAAAAACGCTCCTATAGACGCCGTGGCGCCTTGATCAATGCAATCGTGTCAACGATCACGTAGCCCTCCCCGGTACTTCGTATATCCGGGGAGGGCAAATGTAGGTGCTCAAAACTACCTAGGCTTAGGCCTTTCTCGGCTTTTTAAAGTCCGTGTCCTTCAGCTTCGAGGCGTTCGGATCGATCGGGCGTCCGTCAGCGTCCAGATCGTTGAGCTCAGCGAGCTCGGTGAAGTCCGCCTGGGCATCGGCGAAGCCTTCTTCCGGATCGATTTCATCGAAGTTGCGGATGGTGCCGTCGCGTTCGTCCTTGAACATGTCCTTGCCGTAGATGACCAGAACCATGATGATGCCGGCGGCGAATCCCCATGCGGCACCCTGGGTGGCCAGCACGCCGGCGGTAACGCCTGCGATACCCAGATCCTTCTGGTTCTTGGCCTCCATGATGCCCACGCGCACAGACACGAAGCCCTGAATGATGAGCGTCAGTGCCAAGCCCACCGGCAGGATGGGCTCCACGAAGGAGGTAATCGGCAGCAGGAGGAGGCCTGTGTTAGTACCCCAACGGAAAGAGCCCGCGCCGCCAAAGATGGTGCGCATGGCGCGCTTGCCCTGCTTGTAGCGTTCAACGATGACCACGTGCATCGCCGCCCACAGCGGGCCACACATGGCGATGTCCGGGCCGATGATGGACATCAGCATGTTGCGGCCGCCGAAGAGCAGGTGCGCGCGCGATGGGCTGTAGACCACGGCCTCGTCCGTGCGGACGTGGTCGGCTTCCTTGAGAACGGCGTTAGCCTGCAGGACGTCACCGAAAACAACGATGTACGCAGCCAACACCGTGGGGATAGCGGTGAGGAACATGTGCGCCGGCGGAAGACCGACACCGAAGACGGTGTACTCAGACCACAAGGTCATGAAGTCAGGTTTTGAAAAGCCCCACTCCACGTCCGGCCAGGGAGCCTCGCCCGCCAGCGGTGCGACAAAGACCGCGACGAAGATGGCAGGCAGGATGCCTAGCGAAGCCAGGAAGCGCCAACCGGCGGCCTTCTGTCGTAGGGCTTGGAAACCTCGTGAATACATGAGGAAGAAAGCTACGGCTACCGCGATGGTGATGGTGATGGGGAAGGAGTGGAAACGTCCATCCTCCTTAAACACCGAGATGATGGCGGCAATACCGGCACCGAGAACGATGCCGGAGCGCAAGCCCGAGGGGATGAGGCGAACGACCTTTGACGCCCATCCCGTTATGCCCAGCGTTAGTGAGAATATGCCCAGCATCAGCTGGAAGCTGATCAGGGCCCAGATACGCTCTTCACCCTCCGGGAAGGTTTGGATGTAGACCGTCAGCAGCGGAATGGCCGGGGTAATCCAGCCCGGGACAACCGGGTCACCCAAGAGGTGGTGGGTCAGGTAGAGAAGGCCGTTGAGCATAACGACGGCCAGTGCCGCTTCGTAGGGCATGCCGAGGGCCTCGGTCATCAGGGGGATAGCGCCCAGGTCGACCACGCACATGAACAAGCCTTGGGCGAAGTCCGGCCATTCCATGCGGTAGTGCACGAATGGCAAACGGACATCAAAGGGCCCCATCTTCCAGTGGGGCGAAGCTTGACCGATGCCCTGATCTTCGGGTTCGGTGGCTTCAGTGGTTTCGGCCATGACGGCCTCCTTTCAAAGAAAAGGGACCAAGCCCTACGGGCGCGAACCACGCAGGGCTTGGTGAGGAAAGGTGAAGTGGTTGAGGTTTAGCTGAACTCCGTTTAGTCGAATTCGATGATCTGGCGCAGGGCCGCACCGTCAGACAGACGGTCCATGGCGGCGTTGATGTCCTCGAGCTTGATGTGATCGGAGATCAGGGCCTCGGCGTTGAGCTTGCCCTCACGCCACAGCTGCTCGTACTTCGGAATGTCCTTCGACGGAACGGAGGAACCCAAGTAGCAGCCGTGCACGCGGCGTGCCTCACCGGTCATCACGAGCGGATCGATGGTGATGGTGGAGCCCGGTGCTGGCAGGCCAACGGTAACGGTCAGGCCGCCCGGTGCGGTGACCTTGTATGCGGTTTCCAGGGCCTTCGGGTGGCCGGCGGCCTCCACGACGGCGGTGAATTTCTTGCCGGACTCCTCAGCTTCCTGCGGGGTCATGGCGGAGGTGGCGCCGATTTCGAGCGCCTTCTCGCACTTGTCCTTCTGCATGTCGATGCCCACGATCTCCTTCACGCCGAGCGCAGCGGCGGTGATGATCGCAGCCATGCCCACGCCGCCGAGGCCGACGACAGCGATGCTGTCCTCCGGCTTCGGGTCGATCTCGTTGAGCACGGCGCCGCCACCGGTGAGGATGGCGCAGCCGAGGATAGCGGCGATGTCCGCCGGGACATCGGAGCCCACCGGTACGACGGAGAGCTCGGAGACCACGGCGTGGGTAGCGAAGCCGGAAACGCCGAGGTGGTGCTGGACCATCTCACCGTTGCGGGTGAGGTGGCGGGTGCCGCGAATGAGGGTGCCCTCGTTGTTGGTCTTGGAGCCGACCTCACAGGGCATCTTGCCGTCGGTCTTGCAGCCGGCGCACTCGCCGCAGCGCGGGAGGAAGGTCATGACTACGTGGTCGCCAACCTTGACGTTGGTAACGCCCGGGCCAATTTCCTCGACGATGCCGGCGGACTCGTGGCCCAGCAGCATCGGCAGCGGGCGCGGGCGGTTGTTGTTGACCACGGAGAGGTCGGAGTGGCAGAGGCCAGCGGCGGTGATCTTGACCAGAATCTCGCCCTCGCCGGGGGCGGTGAGCTCGAGCTCGCTCACGGTGATGGGCTGAGAGTCGGCGTAAGGGCGCTCATCGCCGGAGCGCTCCAGGACGGCGCCGCGAATGGTAATCGTGTCAGACATTGATACCTCCAGACATCGGATGGGGTTAATGCATCGCAATGTACGCCACGTCACGTCGGGGAGGGCGGGAATGGTGTGGGAAAACCTACATCCAATAGTTGTATGGGTGGGGAATTCTCTACCTGCTGAGCGCGTGGGCGCGCAGCGCTACGAAGACATCGAGCCCGCGCTGGCCGACGGCCCACTTATCACCCATGAGCTCGGCAATGCGGTCTAGGCGCTGGCGCACCGTGTTGGGGTGGATGAACATGGCGCGGGCCGTCTGCGGGATGCTGTGGCCGGAGAGCAGGTAGTGGTGCGCGGTATCGGTGAGCTCCGTGGAATGCTCCGCGTCATAACGCACCAACGGACCGATGGTGCGCGTGGACAGCGCGCTGAGTGCCTGCGGGTCTGCGCCCAAGATGAGGCCGATTGTGCCCAAGGTATCTTCGGTAACTAGGCGGCCGCGTACGCCGAGCGCCAAGGCAGAATCCAGATAGGCCATGGCGGAATCGTGGGCGCTGCGTGCCGAATCCAGCCCATCGAAGCCGATGGCGGAGACCGTCAGGTCAGGAAACTCATCCAGCAGCGGGGTCAACGCTTTATCAATATCCCGCTCCGGTTGATAGAGCACGCATACGTGCTGGTCGTGGTGGGTAATAGCGGCATTGCCGGGCAAGAGGTGCTCCAGCTGCGGGCGGGTAGGCAGGTTCGTAGCCGAGTGCAGGCCTACAAAATAGAGCTGCGCTGAGGAGTTCAGGCTAATTCCTGTTAGGTGGCGCAGGCGTGCAATTTCCTCGCGCCCGGCGTTGCCGAGTGCCACGGCATAGACCAGGTCATCGACTTTGCGCGCGGTGGCGTCGACAAGCGCCTCGGCAAAGAGCGCAGTCGCGGTAAAGGCCGCAGAAGCGTGGCTGATGACACGCAGCTCAGCATCGCTGAGCTCCTTATCCACACCAATCGTGCCCAGCGCGCGCCCATTGAACTCTACGGGGAAGGTGCTGGTTGGGGGAGTATTAGGGGCATCCTCCGTGGTCCACAGCGTCACCGGCGCGTCAAGGCTTTCAGCCAGCACGCGCTCGAGTTCCTCAAAGCTGGCGTTGTTCATGAGCACGTGGAGTAGCTGTGTATTGACCTCATTGAGCCACTGCAGTTCCTCCACGTGCCGGCTCAGCGCTATCTGGGAGCGGGTAAGCTCCGCGACGGACTCTCCCTGACTTTCGATGACTTGCGCATTTTCCAGAGCCACTGAGGTAATAGAGCCGAGCACCTCCAGTGCGGCGATTTCCTCGTGCGTGTAGTGGCGGGGGTGGCGGTCGCCCACCAGCAGCGCGCCAATCGTGCGTCCGGCAATGCGGATTGGGGCGCCGAGGATCCCGCGGATTCCTTCGGCTTCTACCGCGCGGTCCACGTAATCCACGTGGGTGACGTTGGGATCGGCGGAATGGTCATAGGTCCACGCCGGGCGGTTGGTGGCGGCCACAATGCCGAGGATTCCGGAGCCCATCGGCATATTGATGGTGCGGAACTCCTCCGTCACGACACCGCTGGTGGCCAGCACCTTAGTAAAGCCGGTGTCCTCATCGTTGAGGCTGAGGTAGCCCACGTCCGTGCCGATGGTGGAGCGCGCGTGGCGCACGATGGCACGGAAGATATCGGTGGATTCGCGGCCCGAGTTGAGCATGTGGGAGACGTCGAGAAGCTTGGTCGACATCACCCGCCACGTGTGGTTGGCGCGCATGGTTTCCTCAACGGCCCGAAGCGCGCCAAGCTCCTCGGCTGCCAGTTGCTCTCGCAACTCGTCGGGGACACGGGTGCCGCTGGCGAGGTGGGAAAGTACGGGGCCGAGGAGAGACATGCCCCCTAGCTTAGGGGGCTAGTCGGGGCGCTACCTACTTCCAGTGGGAGGAGGAACGCTTGGTCATCTGCTCGCGGTACTGCTGGGTGGTGGTGGGCAGGAGCTCACCGGTTGACCAGTCGAGGATGACGCCGTAGTGGCGGACCAGGTCGAGCTGGTCCAGCTCGCCGGCGTTGTAGCGCTCTGCCACGGACTCCGGGGACTCCGCCAGCTTGTCCAGGCGGGTGGAGCGCAGCTCCTCGCGCAGCTTCTTGGTTTCCTCCTCATCGAGCTCATACTCATCGATTTCGGGGTCGATGGGGCGGATGACCACGCCATAATCCTTTGCGGCACGGTTCACGGAGACATAGCCGTCGATGACGTCCTCCAGCACGGCCCTCGGGTCACGCTCCAGCGCATCACCGAAGCCGCCGCCACCAGCAGACGGGCGCTCGAAGGTATCGCCCGGGCCCACCGGAACATTGGAGAAGAGCGCGCCGAGGTACTGCTCATCCGGGGTTCCACGGTTGAGCCACACGCCCTGCGGGATGGAGGGCAAGCCGCCGTCGATGCCCCAGGTGACCGAACGGGAACGGTCACAGCAGTAACTCATCACCGTCTGGTTCGCATCCGTGAGCACGCCGCCCTTGGATACGCCGACGCCGCCGCGGAACTTGCCGGGGCCAGCCGAGTCGGTGACCAGCGCGTGGTGGCTGGTGAGAACCGGGGAGAGGCGCTCCTGGCCTTCCACCGGCTGGACCGCTAGTCCCGGGCCGAAGACCGGAGCGGTGGCAGAGGAACCATCGCGGTCGACGCGGCCGCCCCAGCCGCCGGCCATCCAGTCGTACCACATGAAGAACTCGCCCTTATCCTGCGGTTTCTTCGCATCACGCGTATCCCAACCACCGATGAGGAGGTATTCCAGGTTGAAGGCGCAGGCCATGGCGCGCTCCTGCATGAGCTGGGACCACAGCTCGAAGACGGCGTTCATGATCTTCTCGAAGGGGCCGGAACAGAAGCCGGTCACCGCGTGCGGCATGCCGGCGTTGACCACGGTTCCCTCGGGGCCGAGGTCGATATCCATGGCGCGGTAGAGGCCGGAGTTCAGCGGCACGTCGGGGAAGAAGGTCTTGGTACCGGCGACGATTCCGGAGAACGCGGAACCATAGCCCGCGTTGAGGAAGCTGGCCACAGCTGGTGCGGAGCCATCCAGCGAGTAGGACAGGCGCCCGCCCTTGATGCGCATCGTGACCTTAATCGGCACGAGGCCTTCTTCCTTGGCCGGGTCGAGGTCGATGTAGTCGACGGTCGACCACTCGCCGTCGTCAAGCTCGGCGACGCGGGCGCTGACGATGTCTTCCACGTAATCCTGGACCTCACGCAGCGCGGTGCGCACGATGTCGACCGAGTACTTGTCCACGAGGCGGTGGATTTCGCGCTCACAAACAGCGGTGGCCTCAGCCTGGGCCTTGAGGTCACCCATGACGATCTCGGGGCTACGGGTGTTGCCCGCCAGGAGCTTGGCGACGTCCTTGAGGAACACGCCCTTGGACCACACGCGCACCGGAGTAATACGCAGGCCCTCGGTGTAGTAGTTGGTGGCGGAAACATCGAAAGAACCCGGGACGGAGCCGCCGGCATCCGCCCAGTGGCCCTTGTTCTGCGCGAAGGCCAGCAGGGTGCCCTCGTAGAAGATGGGGCGCAGGAAGGACACGTCGTTCATGTGCGTGCCGCCTTGGTAAGGGTCATTGATGGCGAAGACGTCGCCTTCGTGGATGTCATCCCCAAATTCCTTGAGCACGGCCTGGCACTGAAAGTGCAGCGTGCCCACGTGCACGGCAATGTCCTGGTCACCCTGCATGACGGTGTTGCCCTCGGCGTCGCACAGCGCGGAGGAGAAGTCGCGTGAATAGATAACGAAGGAGTAGCACGTACGCAGAATCTGCTCGGACATGAGGTTGACCGAGGTGGCGAAGGCGTTCTTGAGCACCTCGAAGGTCACCGGATCGAGTGAACGGCGGTTGGACGAGGACTTATTCTGCGTCTGCGACTGTGTCTGGGTTGTAGTCATGTCGATTCCTTTCAAAGGAGAGTCTTAAGGCGAGAGTCTTAGGCGTTGGTGGCCTTGCCGATGTGGATGCGGATGTTGGACCACTCATCAATTTCTGCGCGGTCTCCTGGCGGAATGACGGTGGTGGCGTCGAACTGATCGATGATGGCGGGGCCGTTGAGCTTCGCACCAGCCTTCAAATCCGGGCGGTGGTAAATCGGGACATCGGCCCAGCCGCCGTGGGCGGAGAAGTACACCGGGCGGGTCGTCTCCGGAAGCTCTGCTTCGTGCTCTTCAACCTCGTAATGCTTGAAGGGCGGGTTCTCCAGCTCACCGATGGCGATGAGGCCAATCTGGTAGAACTCCACGGCGCCCTCGCGGTCGGCGAAAGAGTACTCGCGCTCGTGCTCGTCATGGAACATGGCCACGGCATCATCCAGCGGGTTATCGGATTCCGGAATCTCTACGGTCAGGGAGCGCCACTGGCCGCGGTAGCGCATGGAAGCGGTCAGCTTGAACTTCATGCGCTCCTCGGGGACATGCTCCTTGTGGAGGCGCTCGCGGGCCTCGGAGATAAGCGCCTGGAATTCCTTGCGCAGGTCCGCAGTGTCCACTTCGTCCACGGGGGCTTGGTACATCTTGGTGATGTCGTGGCGGATGTCCACGAGCAGGCAGCCCTGCGCGGAGGTCACGCCCGGGTGCGGCGGGACCACGACGGTGGGGATGGAGAGGTCGCGAGCAACCTCGGCACCGTGCAGTGCGCCGGCGCCGCCGCCGACAACGAGGACGAAATCGCGCGGGTCATAGCCGCGGCGGATGGACAGCAGGCGAACGGCGTCGGCCATGTTGGCGTTGGCCACCTGCACGATGTTCTCCGCGGCGGTTTCGGTATCGAGACCGAGGGGTTCCGCGACCGTCTTGTTGACGGCTTCGCGCGCGGCATCCGGGTTCAGCTTCAGCGCGCCACCGATGAGCTCTGTGCCGAGGCGGCCGAGGGTGACGTTGGCATCGGTATTCGTGGCCTCGGTGCCGCCGCGCTCGTAGCAGACCGGTCCCGGATCCGCACCGGCCGACTGTGGGCCATTGCGCAGGGATCCTGCCTCATCGATCCAAGCTTCCGAACCGCCACCCGCGCCGATGGTGCCCACCTCAATGGACGGGAAGCAGATGGGGAAGCCGTACTCGACCTGCCACTGCTTGGTAATGCGAATATCACCTTCGTAGACCAAGGCGATATCGGTGGAGGTACCACCCATCTCCAGGCCGATCGCGTTGGAGTAGCCGCAGCGCGTGGCGATGTCCTGCACCGCAATGGCGCCTGCAGCAATACCCGAGGCGGCCAAGCGGACCGGGTAGCGGGAAACCATCTCCGGGGTCATGGAACCGCCGCCGGAGTGGAGGAGTAGCAGGTCGCCGTCGTAGCCGCCTTCCTCCAGCTGGCGGGACAGGCGGTTGACGTAGCCGGAGACCAGCGGCGCCAGGACCGCATTGGCGACGGTTGTGGAGAAGCGGTCGTGCTCGAAGATCTCTGGGAGGATTTCGGAGGAGGTGGAGATGGCGGCGTCGGGAAGCTCCTCGCGCAGGATCTCCGCCATGCGCTCCTCGTGGGAGGCGTTGGCGTGGGAGTTGATGAAGCAGATCGCCACGGTCTCAATCTTCTTTCGGCGCAGAATACCGGCGATGCGGCGTGCCTCTGCTTCATCGAGTGGGGTGACCTCCGCGCCATCGAAGTCGATGCGCTCTTCTACCTCGTAGCGGTCGCGGCGGCGGATGTAGGGCTCGGCAACGTCCTTGTAGGCGTCCCAGAGCTCATCCTTGGTGCCGTCACGAATCTCCAAGACATCGCGGAAGCCCTTCGTGGTGATGAGCGCTGCGGGTGGGAAGCGGCGCTGGATCAGCGCATTGGTGGCCACCGTGGTGCCGTGGGAGAACACCTCGACCTGGTTGAGCTGGACGTCGGCCGACTTGAGGCCGTTCATCACCGCCTTCATCGGGTCATCCGGGGTGGAGGGGACCTTCGCTACCGACAGCTCGTGGGTGTCGGTGTTAACGATCGCGACGTCGGTGAACGTTCCGCCGACGTCAACGGATACGCGAAATGGCTTGGTCTCCGTCATGGTGTGGACCTCTCTTTCAAAGGCTAGTGAATTCGGTTGGAAGGAATCTTCATATGCTTCCCGGAAGCCGGCAATGGAGAAATGGTGAATTGAGGTGGAAATAGGTGGAGGAAACTCCAAAAAGCCAGGCTGAAGGCCGCTAGAATTACCTGATTAAAAGTAAGATAGGACACTATTTCCCGGAGGGTTAAGTGGCGTCACAAGAAGGTCCGGTGTTGCGCATCGCCGATCTCGTCGTGATGGAGCCGCGGTTGCGCCGCGTTAATAAAGCTCCCGAAGGCGAAGATTTTGTGGGATTGTGTGCTGAGGGCGATGGCGACGTGACAGGCTGGCTGGTCTTGCCCCGAGAGGAGGGAACGCCCCGCGCCATTCAGCGCCGTCTCGCGGATGCCGCCGGTGTGGTCTTCCTTGAGTCTGAGTTTGATGAGCAGGAAATTCTGGACTCGGTGGATGGCAGCGTGGCCCTCTTGTACGGCACCGGAGGGGTGACGCGCCAAGACATTCGCCGCGCCGTGGATGAGCTGCTTCGGCGCCAGCCCAACCTTGCCTCCTGGCGGAAGCTGAGCACCATTGGGCAGCTAAGCCCGGGTCTGGTTAATCCGGCTCCGGAATCTGAGATTCTCGCGCGCTTTGCCCGGTTTAGCGGGGATTCCCTGCTGCTCTTGAGCGTCGATGGGCGGGTCATTGCGGCAGCCGGCGAGCTTCCCGCGCGCAGTATTGCCCGTTCCCTATCGGTGGTCACTAACCACAGCACTACTACATTGCACGTCGGGCGCTGGAAGGTCTTTGCCCGGTGGCTCGACATTGCTGGCGAAAGCCCTTCCTTCGACCATGGTTATTGGTTGATCCGAGGGAGGCAGACCAGTCAGGACGCAGACTTCGATGACCCTAGCTTTGCGGCATTGGAGGAGCTGCTTACCGCCTCCTTGCTGGCGCAGCGAAACATTCAGCGCAACCACGTCGCCGAATCCAGCGCGTTGTTGGTGGCCTTGTGTGATGAGAACTCGAATAGGGAGGAGGTGGCCACGACCTTGCGTAGACGGGGATTTTCAGAGCATGCGAAGATGCGGCTCATTGTCTCCGACTCTGTGAAGGATTCCTACCGCAGCGATGTGCGCGACAAGGCCTTCGCCGTGGCCCAGGACGCTGGCGTGCCGCTGGTGTTGGGCTATGTGGCTGGCCGTACCTGCGTGCTGACGACGCAATCGGGTACCGAGCCAAAGATCGCGGACGTGCTCTTCGGCTCAGTGGGGCTTTCCGATGCCTTCGACACCGTCGAGCAGGGCCCGCAGGCGTGGCGGCAGGCTTTGCTGGCTGCCGTCGTGGTGGATCGGAAGCACTCCTTGCACCTGCAAAGCGTGGAGTTCTCTCAGTGCAGCGCCATTGAGAAGGCAGCGGCCTACCTGGGCCAGCGCGGCCTCGAAGATGCGGTGGGGGAGCTCGACCGCGCGATCGGCTCCATCAAGGACGGCGAAGAGATTTTTAATGCCTACGAGGCTGAAGGGTTTTCCGTGGCCCGGGCGGCGAAGGCCGTGGGCGTGCATTCCAATACGGTCCGGCACCGGCTGGAAGCACTGGGGGAACGAGTCCGCTTCTCCGATGCGGACCTGGTCCTCTGGGCGCTGTGGAAAGCATTGCGCCCCCGCATGCAGCGCTAAGCGGCTGGATACGGGGGCGCAGAGGAGACGAGAGAGTAGAGAGTGGGGGGAGGAGTGGAGAGGGCTACACCTTCTTCTTGGTACGCGGGATGGGCTTGCCGGTAATCAGTGCGTGGAGCTTGCCGTCACCGATCTGCAGCTCTTCCGGAATGTCCTCGGAATCAACCTCGGTCATGATCTCCTTGATGAAGTCAGATTCCGGGATGGAGGAGTTGCGAGCGATGGCCACCAGCTCACGAGCCTCCTCATCGGAGAGGTGGTTGTCATTCTCAAAGCGCTTCTTGAGTAGCTCACGCGCGCGGCGGCGCAGGTCGGCCTCAGATTGCAGGTCCTTGCGGTTCTTCAACCATGCGAAGCCGATGATGAACATGATGGCAATGCCCATGTATCCCAGAATCGGGTAGACCCAGCCGATGAGGTTGGAGAAGCCGATGAAGGAAAGCACGAAGCCGATGAGCACGGAGATGACATAAACCTTGTAGAAGTTCTGCGGCTTGCCGCGGGTGAGGCGCTTGGCAAAGGCATAGAACATACCAATCGCGGTGTTATAAATCATGCCGT
Organism: Corynebacterium sp. HMSC074C01; assembly: GCF_001814605.1. Taxonomy (NCBI): domain Bacteria; kingdom Bacillati; phylum Actinomycetota; class Actinomycetes; order Mycobacteriales; family Corynebacteriaceae; genus Corynebacterium; species Corynebacterium sp. HMSC074C01. The sequence goes on from NZ_KV817260.1 coordinate 61,188, forward strand.
AGATGGCGACGGACATGGCGATACCGAGCACCGGGTGAATCTGCTCAATCATGGCCAGCGTTGGCATTTCAGCCTCGGTGATCGGGCCCACGGAGACGTAGAGTCCCCCGACCAGGACCGCCAGCAGGAAGAGGAAGCATGCGCCGCCGAGAATGCCGCCGTAGCCCACCTCCTTGGCATCGAGGAAGTTGCCGCCGATGACGATCATCATGGAGACCACCACGATGACGTTCAGGCCCAGGTTGTTGATGGCAGAGACCCACCAGTTCGGTAGCGTCGTCGGAAGCTGCTGTGCCTGCTCGTTAAGATGCGACCAATCTGGGTTGGAGGTGAGCACGGTGTAGACTGTGCCGATGGTCAGCAGAATGATGATGAACGGGGTGATAGCGCCAATGGCGATGGTTACCTTGTCCACATCGAGTAGGCCGGTTAGCAGCGTGAGCACGAGCATGAGGACCGCGCCGATCCACACCGGCCAGCCCCACTGCTGGTTGAGGTTGGCGCCGGCGCCGGCGAACATGGCGAAGCCAATGCAGAACAGACAGGTCAGCGTGGCGAAGTCGAGGACCTTCGACACGATGGGGGTGGACACCGCGTTGAAGACGGAGGTGTGCTCCTTGGCGCGGTGATAGGAGCCTAGTTGGAGAATGGTGATACCGGAGATGGTCATGGCCAGTGCCGTTACGATGGCACCGACGATGCCCATGTTGCCGAAAGCAACGAAGTATTGGAGGGCCTCGCGGCCGGAAGCAAAAGAGGCACCCGCGAGCACGCCGATGAAGGCCATCGCGATGCCGAATGAGCGTTTAAGCATGGTGAACCTAACTTTAGGTGGATAGAAATAGCTACTTATGCAAATGGGGCAGGCGGCCTGGGAAGGTGCCTGCCCCGTGCGTGATGGAGCGGAAGCTTTTAGTTTGCTACCGCCTTGATGAACTCGGCGACGACTGCGAGCTCTTCCTCACCGCGGTCAATTACCGCGGCGGAGGTGAACAGCCCGTGATGGTAGCCCACGAGGTGCTTGTGCGTGACGTCGACGCCAGCCTTGGCCAGCTTGCCGGCATACTCGATGCCCTCGTCTGCCAGCGGATCGTTATCCACCGTGATGACGAGTGACGGGGGCAGACCCTCCGGGAGCTCTTCCAGCAACAGTGGGGAGAGATCCGTGGCCGTACGCTGCGATTCCTCCGTGACGAAGGTATCGATGAACCAGCGCATGGTGTCCGATGCCAGCGGGAAGCCCTCTTCCAGGCGCTTGTAGGAGGCACCGTTCTCAGTTCGCTCGCGAGAGCAATCCGTGATCGGGTAAAGCAGGATCTGGGAGCTGAGGTTGGCAGCGTTCTCCTCGCCCACAAACTCGTTCGCCAGGGTGGCTGCGAGCTGGCCGCCGGCCGAGTCACCAGCCACCGCGATGGAGGTCACGGTCAGGCCATGCTCAGCCGAGGAGTCGGACAGCCAGCGGTAGGCGGCGCGGCAATCGTCGATAGCTGCCGGGTAGGTGTGCTCCGGGGCCAGGCGATAGTCCACAGCAACGACCGGGAGGCCAGTCAACACCGCGATACGGCGTACCGAAGAGTGGTGGGTCTCCAGGTTGCCCATAAGCCAGCCACCGCCGTGCATGTAGAGCACTGCGGGAGTCTCCTGGCCGCGCTCCGCCTCCGGGCGGGGGTCGTAGAGGCGAACCTGAAACTGGTCGACCTGGAAATCCGTGGTCGCGGGTTCCTTCTCTTCGTGGAGCGGGTTGGCGTGGGCCGAGGCTACGTAGTTCTCACGCACCTGCGGGATGGGGAAGTTATGGAAGGACTTTGCCCCACCATCGCGGAAAGGTTTCAGCGCCTTCCACGCATCCTCAGCGACGGGGCGCCCGGAAAATTCGTCGTGCAGAGTGTGCATTGTGAACTACCTCCTAGACCAGCTCGTAGTCGTTGAGCTCGAGCTTGTCGGTGAGCTCGTAGTACTCGGCGACGTTGCCGGACCAGTTGTTGATGACGCGGCCTTCCTCGTTCTTGTACCAGGAGGAGCAGTCAGCGGAGAACGCAGATGCCTCGAGTTCCTTCTGGATACGGGTGTTGAACTCGTCGATGACGTTCTTCTTCACGTCGAGGGCCGCCTCCGGGTTCTCGCGCAGGTAGGCAACTGCCTGGGAGATGTAGCGGTCCTGCGCCTCGAGCATGGCCACCACGGAGTGGTGGTTGAGGTTGGTGTTCGGGCCGTAGAGCATGAAGAAGTTCGGGAAGCCATCCACGGTCATGCCCAGGTAAGCCTCCGGGGAGTTGCCCCAGCGCTCGCGCAGGTCGACGCCATCGCGGCCAGCAATCGGCAGGTCGCCCTGGAATTCCTGGGAGTGGAAGCCGGTGGCGTAGATGACCACGTCGAAGTCGTGCTCGACGCCGTCCTCGGTGCGGATGCCGGTCTCGGTGAACTTCTCGATGCCGGCGGTGATGAGCTCCACGTTGTCACGGTTGAAGGTGGGGTAGAAGTCATCGGAGCGCAGGATGCGCTTGCAACCGAAGGCGAAGGTCGGGGTGAGCTTTTCCACCAGCTCCGGGTCGTTGACCTGGGAGCGCAGGTGCTCCATGGCCTGCTCGACACCCTCGGCAGCGGAATCGGTGCCCTTGCGGGTGCGGTCGAAGCCCTCCTCGCGGACCTCGTGGATCTCCTGGCGGATGGCGCGGTAGGAATCCGGGTTCTCCTGGAATTCCTTGAGCTCCTCATCGGTGAAGATGACCTGGTTGCGCGGCAGGATGTAGTTAGCGGAGCGCTGGAACACGGAGAGTTTCTCCGCCTCCTTTGCTACCTCCGGAACCAGCTGAACGGCGGAAGCCGCGTTACCGATGACGGCAACCTTCTTGCCGGCCAGGTCAACGTCGTGGTTCCACTCAGCGGAGTGGAACTGCACGCCCTGGAAAGCCTCACGGTTCGGGGAGTTCGGGATCTTCGGCTTGGAGAGCTGGCCCCACGCACCAACAAAGACGCGGCCGTAGTAGGTCTCACCGTTGGCCTCGATCTCCCACGCCTTGAGGTCTTCCTTCCACTCGGCGTTGGTGATGCGGTGGTTGAACTTGATGTGATCGTAGAGGTTGAACTCCTCGGCGAGAGCCTTGAGATAGCCCTGCATCTCGTCCTGGCCGGCGAACATGCGGGAGACGCCGAGGTTGAGGAAGTAGGAGTAGCAGTAGATCAGAGCTTGGGTATCGCAGGCAGCGCCCGGGTAGGTGTTGTCGCGCCAGACGCCGCCGACCTCGTCGGCTGCCTCGAGGATGAGGAAGTCCTTCTGCTCGTCGCGGACCAGCTGGGCGCCCATGCCCAGTCCGCCGTAGCCGGTGCCGAGGATGATGCAATCGTAGATCTTCATAGTGGTGTGTCTCCTTTAAGACGGTGGTGGTTCGGGTTAGTTCGCGCGGATGGCTTCAGCCAGGACCTGGAGGCCGTCACGCAGGGTGGACTCGTTGATGACCAGCGGCGGCAGAAGGCGGATGACGTTGCCGTCGAGGCCGCAGGTGAGGATGAGCACGCCCTGCTCGCGGCAGGTCTTGGCCACCTTGGCGGTGAGGTCAGCGTTGGGCTGGTTGTTGTCGTCGACTAGCTCGATGGCGATCATGGCGCCGCGGCCGCGGACCTCGGCAACGGTGGTGAGCTCGAGCAGCGGCTCTAGCTCCTCGCGGATGATGGCCTCGATCTCGCGGGCGCGGGAAGCCAGATCCAGTTCCTCCATCTCCTCGAAGGCTGCCAGGGACGCGGCACAGGCCACCGGGTTGCCGGCGTAGGTGCCACCCAGGGAGCCCGGGTCCGGGGCATCCATGATTTCAGCGCGGCCGGTCACAGCGGACAGCGGCATGCCGCCGCCCACGCCCTTGGCGGTGGTGATGAGGTCCGGGATGATGCCCTCATCGTCGCAGGCGAACCAGGAGCCAGTGCGGCAGATGCCGGCCTGAATTTCATCGGCGATGAAGACGACGCCGTTGTCGGTGCACCATTCCTGCAGTGCTGGGAGGAAGCCCTTGGCCGGCTCAACGAAGCCGCCCTCGCCCTGAACCGGCTCGATGATGACGGCGGCCAGCTCTTCGGTGCCGACGTACTGCTCGATGTAGCGCAGGGTGCGCTGTGCGGCCTGCTTGCCGTCGAGGCCGTCGCGCAGCGGGTAGGACATCGGCGCGCGGTAGATATCAGCGGCTAGGGTGCCAAAACCCTGCTTGTACGGCTTGTTCTTGGCGGTCATGGTCATGGTCAGGTTGGTGCGGCCGTGGAAGGCGCCGTCGAAGACCACAACGCGGTTCTTGCCGGTGTAGCGGCGAGCGATCTTGATGGCGTTCTCTACTGCCTCCGCGCCGGTAGAGAAGAGGCAGGTCTTCTTCTCGTGGGTGCCCGGGGTCAGCTCGTTGAGCTTCTTGCAGACATCAACGAAGCCCTGGTAGGGAGCGTTGAGGAAGCAGGTGTGGGTGAGGTGGCTGGCGGCCTCGGCGACGGCCTTGGCAACGCGCTGGTTGGAGGCGCCGACGGAGGTCACGGCGATGCCGGATGCGAAGTCGACGATGGTGTTGCCGTCGACGTCGACAAGCACGCCACCGTCACCATCAGCGATGTAGGAGGGGTAGCCCGGGATGACGCCAGCGGCGACGTCTGCTTCGCGGGCGGCATTCAGCTCCTGGCTGCGGGGGCCAGGGATTGCGGTGGAGACATTCCGCTCCTGGGGGAGGCGGTGCTTGAGGTCCTGCATGCTGTCTGCTCCTTAATACTCGGAATTTTTTATGACGTGGGTCATTCTGGCGGCTAAACTTCATGAGGGCCATAGACAACTGGGTGAAAGAATGGTGAGAAATTGTCCACAATGGATACGGGGGTAGCGGTCGGGCTGGAAGAGGGGAGCGTTTCCCTGAGATGGTTGGCTAATCAACCCGATCTGGGGATAGAAATCCTCCACGATTGTGGGCGCCCTTTTTCTGTGATGCACCCGTGTGAGCTGCACGATCCCCTTGAGTTTGTGGGTTCCGGGGTGGTCATCCTGCTTACCGGCATGGCCTTTGAAGGAAAGCCGGAAGAGCTGTCGGAGTACATCTACAGGGTGGCCGAAGGCGGGGTAACGGGGGTGGGCTTCGGCGTTGGCCTCGCCTTCGCCGAGGTTCCGCCTGCCATGGTGGAGGCCGCCCGGGAATGCGATATTTCGCTCTTCACGGTGGCGCTGCGCGTTCCCTTCGTCTCGGTGCTCGCGCGCTTGCACGACGAGCTGCAACGACAGCGCGAGGAAGGGCTGGAGCGTTTCATTGCCCAGCAGGGTGCGCTGAACGACGCCGCCGTGGCCGGCCTGGACGCCCTCGTGGACAAGACCGGCCGACTTTTGGGTGCGCACTGTTGCCTCGTGGATAAGGATGGGCGGGTCTTCGCGCAGTCGAGTCACCCCGGCCTGCCCCCAGTGGACTGGGCTCCGGTGATTGCCGATACCCGCGCTCAGAACTTCTACGCCGCACGCCGCGTGGGAGGATGGAATGTCTTGGCCCAGCGTTTGGCCGACCACGGTGCGCGCTCCTTCGGGCTGCTGGCGGTGGCGCGTGAGAGTTTCGGTGTGAACGAGCGTGCGCTGCTCAAGCAAGCCGCAGGTCTCGCAGAACTTATGGTGAAGCGCCCGCAGGAGCTGCGGCGCACCCAAAACGAACTCAACTCCATGGCCATGGCTATTCAGTTAGGCATGGATCAACCGGAAGATCCTATGCGCCGAATCTTCCATATGGTGGGAGACGCACAGGGAAGGGTGCGGCCGGTGTTGGTGAAATCTGAGGGGGAGCGTGCCCACCAGCGCTTCATTCAGGCGTTGGATGCCCGCCTGCAGGATCACGGGCGCTTGCTTTTCGAGTACGCGCTGGATAAATCCTCCAGCCTTCTGCTCTTTAGGGGAAGCCGTTCGATGAAGAACTTGCAAGACTTGTTGCGTGATATTCGCGGAAGCAAGCGCATCGTCGTGGGGCAACCCATGCCATGGGCCGAGCTGGGAGTGGGAGTTGTCCGTGAACTAGAATCCTTCGCCTTTGGGTTGCAGCCAGGAATGTTGGCGGGGCCAGAATCGCGAACGTTGAGCTGGACCAGGGATCCCAGGGTCAAGGGGGCGGTGCACAACCGCGCCGAAGAAACCTGGGGCAAGGTGCGCGCGTACGACGCGGAGCACGGTACCGAATTGGCGGAAACCCTGGAGGTCTATCTGCGTGCGGGTGGGCACGTGAGCCGTACCGCTGAGGAGCTGCAATCGCATCGGCATACCGTGCGCAAGCGCATCGCGGACTTGGAGGATCTCCTCGAAGTCGACCTCAAGGATCCTCTCGTGGCGGCGGAGCTGCTCATCCTCGGGGTCAGCGTTCCGGATTGAGGCCTTAAAGCTCAGCTAAGAGTCAATACTGAGTAAGAGAAGCTCCGCGCGGGTTACAGGGTTGGCCAAGTCCACACCGCAGAGTTGCTCCACTTTATCCAGCCGAGCGCGCACGGTGTGCCTGTGAACCCCCAGCTCCGCGGCGGCGGTGGCCAGGTTGGCGTTGCCCACGAGGAAGGCACGCAAAGTAGCGAGCAACTCTGTATTGTGCTGCGCATCGTGTTCGGCCAAGCGGTTGACCGTGGCGGTGCGCCGAGCGGCGAGAGCCTCGGGTACTCCGGGTTCTGCCAACCACGTGGGGGCGGCGGAGTCAAAAGGCGCCACCGTGCCGAGTGGGAGGCTGCGTGCGTGGTTGTGGAGCGAGGATATAAGCGCCGGGGTGAGCGCCTGCCATTGGATGTGCCGCAGATGGGATGCCCGGAGGTGGCGTGTGTGCTTCCCGAGGAACTCCGAGTGCGCGGTGCCCGGTGGGAGCACGACGAGCGCTGAATCATGTTCCGGGCGGACAAAGCTAAGCGGCTCGGTCCTGCCGATCTCATTCAATGCGCGGGCGAGGCGTGCGGGGGACGGCGCCGTGAGAAACAGAACATCCACGAGGTCATGGCTATCGACCACGTGAAAGGCCGCCTGCAGAGCGGGGGAGTTCACACCGGCGAGCTGGGCGTCGAGTGCCAAAGCGCCGAGGATTGTGTGCGCAGTGGTGTCTGGGTGGTCCAAGAGCAGGCTGGCCAGACCCGCGAGGTGCCGAATGAGCGCCCGAGAGTAGGAATCGAATTTTTCTGCACGCGTTACCGCGATGGCCCAGCGCCGTCCCGCCGAGCCGAAGATGCTGGTGATGGTAGCGCCAGTGCTTGTCGACGTCCCCGTTTCCCGCCCCGTCTGCTCCGTGGCCTCCACCGCGGCGTCGGCCGCACTGAGCTGGCCGCGATCGCTGCGGCTGACTACGGCCCCGGAGGAGCTGGCCACCGCCACTGCGGCGCCAAGTTCCTTGCCAGCCTGTGCGATAAGTGCGCCGATGCTCGTGGCCGCCGCCTGGTTGAGGCGCTCTTGCTGGCGGTGGAGTGCAAAGTGCGCGTTGTTGTCCAAGCGGGCCTGTTCTTGAGCCACGGCCGTGGTGATGGAAACGAATCGGGTGGCGCGCGGGACTTCAAAGAGGGTGAGGTCGTGCTGGGAGCAGGCGCGGATAAGTTCTGCGGGAACCTCACTGAAGGCCAGTCCGGTGCCAAAGCCGATGCCCTGCACGCCGGCCGCGGCGAGGGCCGCAACATAGCGCTCGAATCCTTCGGCTGCCTCCTGGAAGGCAAGCCCCAACGTGAGCATGAGCGCGCCGGGGGAGGTGAACTCGCTGGGGTCTGCGAGCTCGGAGGCGTGGATGGTGTTGAAGGAGGCTTTAGCGCTAAGGACGCTCCGCAAGCTCAGAGAGCGCTGGTTGAGCAGCCAATGGAAGGAAATCTCACACATGGTGGACAGACTACACAGTAGTGGGAGCAAAATTTATACATAGTGTCCATAGTGTTCGGGGCGTGTTGGGGCCACACTAAGGGGCATCTTATTCATCCGAACACAAAAGGAAGACCATGCAGGAACTTCAGTACCACATTGAGCAGTCCCGCCACCTGGGTCAGCAGGTCCCGGGCCCGAAGAGCGCCGCCCTGGATGAGCGCCGCAAGAACGCCCTCCCCGCGGGCATGGCACCGTCACTTCCGGGCTACGTAGTGGATGCCGATGGCGGCATTCTTGCCGACGCCGACGGCAACCGCTTCATCGACCTCGCTTCCGGCATCGCTGTGACCTCCGCTGGTGCTTCGAACCCGGCCGTCGTGGCCGCGGTTCAGGAGGCCGTCGCGCACTTCACCCACACCTCCTTTACCGTGTCCCCGTATGAGTCCTACGTGGCCGTGGCAGAAAAGCTCAACGAGGTCACCCCGGGTGATCACCCGAAGAAGACCGCGCTGTTTAACTCCGGCGCTGAGGCCGTCGAGAATGCCGTGAAGATTGCCCGCAACTACACCGGCAAGCGCGGTGTCGTGGTCATGGACCGCGCCTTCCACGGCCGCACCAACCTGACCATGGCGATGACCGCCAAGCAGTCGCCCTACAAGAACGGCTTCGGCCCCTTCGCACCGGAAATCTACCGCGCACCGATGTCCTACCCGCTGCGCGATGGCCTGAGTGGTGCCGAGGCCGCCAAGAAGACCATCACCATGATTGAGCAGGAAGTCGGCGCAGCTAATCTGGCCTGCGTTGTTGCTGAGCCGATTCAGGGCGAGGGCGGCTTCGTCGTCCCGGCCGAGGGCTACCTCGCAGCAATCCAGAAGTGGTGCAACGAGAACGACGTGGTCTTCATCGTCGACGAGATTCAGGCAGGCATGATGCGCACCGGCACCTGGTTCGCCTCCGACCATGAGGGCATTGTTCCGGACATGGTGACCATTGCGAAGGGTATTGCCTCCGGTATGCCGCTGTCCGCAGTGACCGGCCGTGCGGAAATCATGGATGCCCCGCAGCCGGGTGGCCTGGGCGGTACCTACACCGGTAACCCGGTGGCCTGTGCTGCTGCGCTGGCAACCTTCAAGGAATTCGAAGAGAAGGACTTCGGTGCGCGTGCCCAGAACCTAGAGAAGGTCGCCCGCGAGGAGCTGGAGCCCATTCTGGGCGATGAGCGCGTGGCCGAGTTCCGCGGCCGCGGCGCCATGATTGCCCTCGAATTCGTTACCGCTGAGGGTGAGCCGGACTCCGAGCTGGTGCACAAGATTGCCGACGCCGCCAAGGCCGAGGGCGTCCTGCTGCTGACCTGCGGCCTGGACCACAACGTCATCCGCTTCCTGCCTTCCCTGGCCATCCCGGAGGACCTGTGGCGTGAGGCGCTGCAGGTCGTTGTCAAGCAGTTCAACGAATACAAGTAAGGCAAGATCACGTGCTCACCCAGCGCTGGCTGGGTGAGCACAAGTTTTAGTAATCATCGGAGAAGTCTTTGTCCAACAAAATTTCTGTGCCGCAGAGGGATGAATCCGCGGCGGAATTCAAACCTGCATTGTCTTTTGCGCAGGGCGTTGCCCTCATTTTTGGCACCAACATCGGCGCTGGAGTCCTCTCCATTCCTTATGCCGCTCGCAACGGCGGATTCCTTGCGCTCGTCATTGCCCTGCTCGTGGCCGGTACTCTCACGACCATTTCCATGTTGTACGTGGCGGAGTCCGCCATGCGCACCAAGTCCACGCTTCAAGTCTCCGGACTGGCCGAACATTACCTCGGGCAGTGGGGCAGGTGGCTGGTCTTCGTTGCCATCATCGTTAACGGCATCGGCGCGCTCATTGCCTATGCCGCCGGTTCCGGCGACTTGATCAACAACATCTTCGGTCTGCCGCCACTCCTCGGAACGCTGATCTTCTTCGGCTTCGGCTCGTGGGTGATGTACCGCGGTCTGCACACCACGGGTAGGACCGAGGGCGCGATTACGGCCGGAATGGCTATCATCATCGCTGTCCTTTGCGGATGGACGATTCTGGGCCCTGGAATCAAGATTGACAACCTTTTGGTTCTGCACCCGTTCTTCATCGTCCCGATTCTGAATCTGGCGGTCTTCTCCTTCTTGGCACAGTATGTGGTTCCGGAGCTCGTACAAGGTATGGATCCGGCTAAGCCGCAGGAGACCGCGCGGGCAATCGTTGTGGGCATGGTCATCACCGGCTTTACCCTGGCGTTGGTACCTTTTGCCGCGCTTGGCCTCCTTGGCATGGAGGTCACCGAAGTGGTGACCATCGCCTGGGGAGAGGCACTCGGTCCGGTGGCCTACTACCTGGCCAACATCTTTGCCCTAGCGGCCATGTTGACCTCCTTCCTGGCGATTGGTTTTACCACCATGCGCAACGTCCTGGACATCTTCCACTGGGAAGGCCTGAAGGGACAGCGCATTGTGGCAGTGGCGCTGACGGTTGTTCCGCCACTGGTGATTTCCATTGCTGGTCTCGGTGGCTTCGTTGCGGCGTTGTCCTATGCTGGTGGTTTTGCGGGCGCCATCATGTCCGTCATCCCGGTGATGCTGTTGCATGCCTCCCGAAAGAAGGGCGACCGCGATCCAGGCTGGAACGTGGGCGGACTCGCACACCCGTTAATTCAGGGCACCATCATCGTGGTCTACGTCTTGGCCTTCATCTACTCGATCATTTCCATCCTCGGGTTGGTGCCGGCAGGCTGGGCTTAGATCCGGCTTTTCGACGCGACACCCCGCCTACTTGCCAAAGTTCGGGCCAGATCTTGAGTCAGGAGCGAGGGATTTGGCAGAACGGGCAGTTGTAGCCCGGACCTGGCTCTAGTTCGTGCCGAAAAAAAGGCTGGGCCGCTCTCCATGTCGGGAGCGGCCCAGCCTTTCAGCATGATGTAACCGAGGTTACGGCCTAGAAGATGCCGTGGTTATGAAGTGCCTCGTCATCGGAGGGGACCTCAGAAATGGCATCCCACATTTCGACGAGCTTGCCGTCCTCGACGCGCCACAGCTCGCAATAGGAATGGCGCGCACCAGCGATGCTGCCTTCTGAATGGGTCAGAACGAACTGTCCCTGCGCAATCGTGCGGTGGATGCGCTCATACTCCAGCCCCTCGCCATCTTCCTTCAGCTTGGTGAGGAAGTCGACGCAGTTTTCGGCACCATCGGCGATGTCAGGGGAATGTTGGGCAAACTGATCATCGCGGGTGTTTTCGATGAAACCGGAGTAATCAGCGCCGATGAGCGAGCGGGTGAAGAACTCGATGACGAACTCTCGGTTCTGCTCGGTGAGGCTCTCATCACCGATTTCGGTAGCGCCATCGAGCTGCGTGCGGCCGCTTGCGTTCGGTTCTGCCAAGGGAACGAGGTTGTCCCAGTGCTCGACAATCTTGTCGCCCTCGACGCGGTAAATATCGAAACCGACGAAGGGCTCATCCTCGATGCCGTCGAAGCGACCATGCAAAGCAACGAGGCCGTTGGCTTCATCCGTAATCACGCGGGCGTTGGTGTACTTCAGTCCCTCGCCCAGATCCGCGACAAATTTCTTGAGCCCTTCTGCATCATTAGCGATGAGGGGAGAGTGCTCCACAAAGTTATCGGCGAAGTGCTTGTCCAGGACCGAGGTATCGTGGCCGTCGAAAAGCGCGGTGTGAACCTCGAGGACAAAGTTTCCTAGTGAAGTCATGGAATCTCCTTAGTTGGCCACGAAGTAGGTGCGCTTGTTGACGAACTCATCCATGCCATAGGGGCCGAGCTCGCGGCCGTAACCGGAGTTCTTCACGCCACCGAAGGGGACTTCGGCGCCCTCCGCCGCGTAGGTGTTGACGTTGGACATGCCGACCTCCAGGCGCTGGGCAATCTTCTCGGCGCGCTCGACGTCCTTGGAGAAGACGCAACCGCCCAGGCCGTACTGGGTGTCGTTGGCCAGCTCCAGCGCCTCTTCGTCGCTGCTGACCTTGAACACGGTGGCCACCGGGCCGAAGAGCTCTTCGTAGTAGACATCAGAGCCAACCGGAACATCGGTCAGCACGGCGGGGCTGAAGTAGGAAGACTTCTCATCGACGAGCTCGCCGCCGACGTGCAGAGTGGCGCCGGCCGCCACGGTGCGGTCGATCTGATCCTTGAGGTTTTCTGCCGCGCTGCGCGAAGACAACGGGGTGTAGACAGTTTCGGAAGCCTCCTGCGGGGTACCCGGCTTCATGGCCTTCGCGAGCTCGACCAGCTCAGCGACGAACTCGTCGTAGATATCCTCCATCACAATCAGGCGCTTGTTGGAGTTGCACGCCTGGCCGGTGTTGTACATGCGGGTCTCCCACGCATCCTTGGCTGCCTGCTTGACGTCATCGGTGTCGAGGATGACGTAAGGATCGGAGCCACCGAGCTCGAGTACTGCCTTCTTGAGGTTCTTCGCAGCCAGAGAACCCACCGCGGCACCTGCGCGCTCGGAGCCGGTGAGGGACACACCGCGCAGCTCCTTGTGCTCGATGATCTTCTCTGCCTGCTCATGGGTTGCGAAGATGTTGGTGTAGACGCCCTTGGGCACACCGGCGTCATCCATGATCTTCTGGATGGCAAGCGCGGAGCGCGGGCAGATGGTGGCGTGCTTCAAGACGATGGTATTGCCCAACATCAGGTTTGGTGCGGCGAAGCGCGCGACCTGATAGTAAGGGAAGTTCCACGGCATGATGCCCAGCAGAGTGCCGATAGGGAGGCGCTGGATGTAGCCCTTGCCGTCCATCTCGACGGGGATTTCCTCGTCGGCGGCGAACTTCGGGCCGTTGTCGGCGTAGTAGGCAAAGATAGCGCCGCTGAACTCAGCCTCCTCGAGGCCCTCGGAGACCGGCTTGCCCATTTCGGTTGCAATGATCTCAGCGAGCTCATCCTTGCGCTCTTCGAAGAGCTCGGCAACGCGCGTGACTAGCTTGGCGCGCTCCTCGATCGGGGTATCGCGCCAACTGAGGAATGCCTCGTGCGCGCCATCAACGGCGGCCAGGATTTCCTGGTCAGTGGCGTGGTCAAAAGTCTCAAGAACCTCACCGGTAGCGGGGTTTTCTACGCGAAATCCGGACATTGCTTCATCCTCCAATGATTGAAGTGTGTATGGGTTGCACCCCATTATGGGGCGGATTGTGACTTATTGCAAGGGTTCTGCACTTTATGTCATTTGTCTCAGTATTGGCTTATGGGGTACTTGGACTGAGGGGGTGAAAGGAGGCCACTTAGCCCCGCCAGGGCTGAATGCCCGCGCGGCGCCAGGCCTCCAAGAACTGGGTAGTCTCGGCTTCATCGGTAATGGACACGCGCACGCCCTCATCGAGGTAGCGGCGGATGACCACGCCTTCATCGAGCATCTTCGTTTCCACCTCCGCGGCATCCGCGCGCGGCAGCCACACGAAGTTGCCGTAGGACTTCTCGGCCCCTAGTTCTGCGCAGACGCGGTCGCGTTGTGTTTTGGTGATTTCGACGGCGTCGTCAAGCTCGTCATGGCGCTTGAGCACCTCCACCGCGGCAGTTTCTGCCATGGCGGTCACCGTTAGCGGCAGGGAGAGCAGCTGCAGAGCATTGATGATTTCTGGGCCAGCCACCGCGTAGCCCACGCGCATGCCGGCCAGGCCCCATGCCTTGGAGAAGGTGCGTACACCGAGCAAATTGGGGTAGCGCTGGTATTCCTCCACTGAATCCGGGGTATCGGGGGCGTCGTTGTATTCCCAGTAAGCCTCATCCAGCAGTACGACGACGTCCTTGGGCACCCGGTCCATGAAGGCGCGGAATTCACCGCGCGTGATGACGGTGCCCGTCGGGTTATTGGGGTTGCACAGGATGATGAGCTTGGTCTTCTCCGTCAGGGCGGCAAGGACTGCCTCCAGATCGACGCGGTAATCCTCCGTGAGCTGGACCAGAATCGGTTCCGCGCCGGCCATGCGCACGTAGAGGGGGTAAGCCTCAAAGCTGCGCCAGGGCACGATGACCTCATCACCCGTCTGGCAAGAAGCCAAGATGGTGGCCTGCAGGATGGGCGTGGAACCCGCCGAGACGAAGATATTTTCCGCCGGGACATCTAGGTAATTGCACAAGGCGTTGGTGAGCTCTAGGCTGCCGGGCTGTTGGTAGCGGTTGGTGGTGCGGGCGGCGTCGGCAACCGCGGCAATGATGTCCTCGGCAGGCGGGAAGGGGACCTCGTTGGAAGAGAGCTTCAAGGCATTGGGGAAATCCTTGCCCACCTTGTACTCGGGGAAGCTTGAGAGATCACTACGAAGCATAATCACGTCCTTTCTAAATCATGTCCCAGATGGTCACGGCCATAATCAGCAGGCCCATGCCGAAGACGAAGTAGTTCCACGGGTCATTGCGGAATTGCTTGTACACGTCCAGTTTCTTGAACATGTACACCGGAACCAGGTAGACGATGAACGCCACGAAGACACCGGAGACCACGGAAATCATCGAAATAATGGAGGGGTTGAAGATCGCCACGAGCGTGGTGCACACGAAGGCGATGAGATAAATGATGTTGAGCAGCGTGCGGTGCGAGACCTTTTCCGCCAGCTTTGGCGCGGCGTTCTTCAGCAGGTATTCCGTTCCCTCTTCGGTACCGAGCATGTGGCCGAAGTAGGAGGAGACGATGGCGCAGATGACCACGATGGGGGCCATGTAAGCCATGAACGGAGTGCCCGTGACGTTGGCGAAATAGGAGAGCACCGGGATGTTTTGCTCGAGTGCCTCATTCATACCGTCGGCGCCGAGCGCGAGGACGCAGGACCACACGAAGAACATGGTGAAGACGACGAGCAGGATGGCGGTGTAGAACTCCGTGCGGGAGACGCGCTTCTCGGTCTTCTCGCCGTACTGCGGCTGCATGTCGATGGCGAACTGCGAAAGCGCCGCCATGTGGGAGAAGGAAAAGACCAGCACCGGAAGGATGAGGAAGATGCCCTTGAGCATCTGGCCCCAGCCATCGGCACCATCGTCAAAATGGATGAAGCTGTGCAGGTCCCAGCGCGGAATGAGGTAGATGGACGTGATGGCCAGGGCGATAATCAGCGGGTAGACCAGCACTTGGGCCAGCCAAATCATAGGTTTGCGGCCGATGGCGAAACCACCGGTCATGATTCCGACGCAGATGGTGGCCAGCAGCCAGCGGTCGATGGAAGGCCCGCCCAGCTGGTTGACGATGAAGCTATCCACCGCGTTGGTGATGGAGACACCGTAGATCAGGACGGTGGAAAAGACCGTGATCCAGTACAGCACCGCGAAGCCAATTCCTTGGCCTTTGCCCAGGTATTGCGAAACCAGCTCGAGGATGTCTTTGCCGTGGTCCTCCTTGGGTGCGCCGGCAACGATGCGCGCATAGGTGCGGTGTGAAAAGTACACCAGCGGAAGGATGAAAACCGTAGCGAAGACGAGCGGCCAGAACCCAAATCCGCCGGCGTTAAGCGGCAGGAAGAGGATGCCGGCACCTACGGCGGTGCCGAAGAGCGTAATGATCCACGATGCGGTGGAGGCGGCGGGGCGCTGCTTGGCGACGACCCCATCGCCCACGATGTGCTCGCCCTCTTTCAGGTCACTGGTGGGCGGTGTGGATGTTGTTGAGGGAGTATTGGTAGAGCTCATGGTGAGCCTCCTCTAGTCGATGGGTAGGGAGTGGTCCTGGTCAGTGATGACGTTGATGAGAGCTGGTACGCCGTCTTCGGCGATGGCGCGCAGGGCCCGGGCTACTGCCTCTTGTGCCTGCGAGTCGTCGGTAACGAGCTCACCGTGAGCGCCGAAGCCGCGGGCTACCGCCGCGAAATCTGGGTTCACCAGCTGGGTGCCGGAGACGCGATCAGGGAAGTGCTTCTTCTGGTGGTCGCGGATGGTTCCAAATTCGCCATTGGACATGACGATGATGAGGAAGGGCGCGCCGTATTGCAGTGCGGTGGCCAGCTCTTGGCCGTTCATGAGGTATTCGCCGTCGCCAGCAATGGTGACGACGGTGCGCTCCGGGAACTGCAGTTTGGTGGCTACTGCGGCCGGGATGGAATAGCCCATCGAGCCGTTGCGCACGCTGAACTGGGAGGGGTAGACCTGCGAGCGCAGGAATTGTTGGGCCCAGATGCAGTGGTTTCCGGCGCCGAAGGTGTAGATGGGATCCTGCGGCAGCTGTTCGTGGAGTGCTGCGAGGATGGCCTCCATGTGGGCGGTGCCTTCTTTTCCGGGACGGTAGTCCGCTGGCTCGGGGAGAGTGGCGAAGTCGAGGTGGTTCGCGTGCGCGTTATCAAACCACTCGCCGCGCTTGTCCTTGCCCTCGATGCTCAAGCGGTCCAGGGTGTTAGCGAAGGCTACGGGGCTCGCCACGATGTGTTCTAGCAGCGCCACGGAGTGGCCGCGGAGGCTGGTATCAGGATTGATCGCGATGTTGCGTGCCTGAGGTGACTGGCGCAAGGTATAGCCATCGGTGGGAACATCACCGAGAACGGCACCGACTTCGATGACGAGGGAGGCGGCTTCCAAAAGTTGTGCCGCGCGTGGGTCGCGCCCATAGCCGAGCCAGCCGGCGTTGGCGGGGGAGTCGAAAGGCACGCGGTCAGCGGCGCGGAAGTCTTGAATGATCGGGATGCGGTGCTCTTCGGCGAAGCGAGTGATCTTCTCTGCGGCCTCCGGGGTCCAGCGCGGACCGCCGGCAAAAATGAGTGGACGCTCTGCGCGGCTCAGCTCGCGGGAGAGGAGGTCCAGGTGATCGTCGGAAAGCGCGCCTTCCGCAACCGGGATGGGCGGATGGATGGTGCCCGTGTACTCCTGGTGGAGAATATCCTCCGGCAGGCCCACGATGACGGGGCCGGGGCGGCCCTGCTGGGCTTGGAAGAAAGCTTCGGCCACGACGCGGGAGGCGCGCGAGGGATCATCGAGGACGAAGACCTGCTTGGCCTGGGTGCCGAACCAGGCCTTGGGGTCGAATTCCTGGAAGGACTCGCGGTCGCGGTCGGAGGTGGGGATGAGGCCCACGAAGAGGACGAGCGGGGTGGCATCCTGCCAGGCGGTGTGGATGCCCACGTAGGCGTTGGCCGCCCCGGGCCCGCGGGTAACCATGGCGACGCCCGGTTGGCCGGTAGCCTTGCCGTGGGCTTCGGCCATGTAGGTGGCACCGCCTTCGTGGCGGGTGACGATGGCCTTAACGGGGGAATCGTAGAGGCCGTCGAGGACGGGAAGGAAGCTTTCGCCGGGCACGAGGAAAGCGCGGGTGACGTTGTGCGCGGCGAGGGATTCGGCAATAGCGGCGCCGACATGTGACATGGAAACCTCCCTGGTGTTGTTGTGGTGGTGGTCTCATTATTCTTTGCTGATGTCATGTTGTCTAATGTCTAGAAAGCTGGAAACCCATACCCTAAAGGCATGTGCCGTGGTAGAAGTGGGGGAATGGACATGGTGAAGGCCAAATATTTCCTTGCGGTGGCTGAGGCTGGCACGGTGACCGCTGCCGCGGCGCGCCTGGGTATTACCCAGCCGGCGCTGAGCCGCCAGCTGCGGCGCTTTGAAAAAGAGCTGGACCTGCAACTCTTCGTGCGGGCAGGGTCCTCACTAGTGCTTAGCGACGCTGCACATGCCCTCATCCCGACCTGCCGCCGCCTCCTCGCCGAATCTGCGCGCGCCGGGCAGGCAGTGGAGGCACTTCGCGCGGGCAGTATCCCGGCACTGCGTGTGGCTGCTACGCCGACGACGATTTCGACTCTGCTTGCGCCCTTTATTGAGGCCGCTGGCCAGACTATCCCTCTGCTCACAACGACCCCGGTCACGCACTACGACGTCTTTGACGCGCTGGAAGGCTCCGCCGACGTGGTGATTGCCACCATCCCGCCAGGCAATGACGTGGCCTCACTGGCTTTGGGCACGATTCCGGTGCGTGCCTGGGTGCCGCCGACGCACCCAATGGCATTGGAGTGTGCGGGTTCGACCAGCGTGGAGGTTAGACGGTTATTGCAAGAAAAGGTGGCTCTGCCCTCGCGGCGCAGCGTGTCCCGCGGGGTGGTGGATTCCTTCGTGGGCACGGCCGGCTGTGCCTTGGGCTCGCATGCCGAGTGCGATGACACCGCAACCTTGAGTGCCTTGGCCCGCTCGGGCCGAGCCGTGGCCCTGATGACAGAGCTGCAGCCTCCGCGGCTGGTGGGCTTCGACGTGGTCGATGGTGAAAAGACCCTGGGCGGGGTGCCGCTGGTCGCGGCCTGGTCCCCGGGGCACTTCGCGGGGCAGGAGATTGCACAGATTGCGCGGCGGTTCCGGAGTTTTATTGAGGGTTCGCTTCGCTAGGGTCTGCTTCTGGGCGCTGGGCGGTGTGCGCTTGGTGTGCGGTGGATAAAACTGCCCCAGTTGCCAAAGTTCTGGCCAGATCTTGAATCAGAAGCGATAACTTTGGCAGCAATGGCAGCTGCGCAACACTCAGCGGTGAACCGTGTTACCTTGGGGCTTAATCTTCCGGGGGGAAATGACATGAGACATGGCATTGTGCGCGATCTGTCTAAAGGTGTGCTTGCAACTCGCGTGCGCCGAGGAGAAGTAACGCGACTGGCCAAGGGGCTCTATGTCTGGGGCAGGCCCGAGCCATTAGAACTGTTGAAGCTGCTACAGGAGCACCGGCCATTCCTTAAGGCGACAGGAACAACGGCTGCCCAGGTGCTTCTTGGAGAGACAGTTACTTTTCCACTGAAGCTCGCCAGTGTGGAGAGAATGCCGGCATCGACTTTTTATGTGCACTCGCGGGTGAGCGTCGAAAGCTTTGTTACCTCGTCTGGGATCCGGATTCTTAATCCTCTTGTCGCTATGAAGTCCGTGAGCCCTGAAATGGGGATTCGCGTTTTTGAGTCCATCTATTCCTCGAAAGCCGGACGAGCCCGACTGGATAGTCACCGCGAAGCACTCAATGTTATCCCTGTGGTAAGCCAACGCATGCTGGACCAAGCCGCGCTATTCACCGATTCTGGTGCGGAGGTGAAAGTGGCGAAGGGGCTGAAAAGGCGTGGGCTCAAGGTCGAGTGCAACGTTGTTATCGGTCACTACACCTGGGATATCGTGCTCCCAGAGCTCAAGATCGCGGTAGAAATCAACGGGATGAAATTCCATTCCCAGCAAGAGTCATGGTTGCGGGACCACTGGAAGAACAACGAAGGTGCTCTGATTGGGTGGTTAACGCTGCGCTACACAGGTCATTGCGTGGCTCATCATCTGGACTATGTAATCGACCAGATAGCTAATGCCAGGAATCCGGACTTTGAGAAGCGCTACTTCAAATTCATCGGATTTTGGCACGAGGGAGTGTTGCCGCCCAAACCAAAGCCCTGGGAGTACAGCGAGCATTTGGGGTATCTGCCGCCTGTGCCGCCGGAACCGCCAGACTTTCCGGGGCCACCCAACTGCCCTAGATGACGAAATTATTGCCAGATCTTGAATCGGAGCCGCGAACTTTGGCAGAACGGACAGTGTGGAGCGTGGTCCTGGCAGCAGGTCGCGGACGCTAGGCAGCAACCAGCCCCTCAACAATGAGCGCCAATGCCGCGCTGATAACTACGACGATGACAATGCGGTTGAGCACCGTGGCGTTGATGAAACGGTTGAGGTAGCTGGCGGCGATGAGGCCCACGATGGCCACCGGCAGGTAGGCCGCGGCGGCAGTGAGCTGCAGGCTGGTGATTTGTCCACTCAAGGCCAAGATGGCCAGTGAGATGGTGGAGCCGATGATGAATGTGCCCGACAGGGTGCCGCGCACACGGGTGGGGTCGTATCCCTTGAGCACTAACGCCATGGGCGGGCCACCGATGGAGGTCGACGTGCCCAGGAATCCGGAAGTAGCGCCCGCGACAGCAATGTTGGTCGTAGTGCGCTTGGGTGACCAGCCGAGGCTGGACAAGGTCATAGCAAAGATGACGGCGCATCCAATGAAAAGGGAGAGCCCGCGATGGGAGAGCGAGGCAATCGCCCACGCACCCGCGAGTGAGCCGGGTATTCGTGCGATGGAGGAAATGGCCACAATGTCCCACGACACTGCCGAGCGTGACTTGAGCATCGTCGTGGTGGAAATGACGAAGGCCAGCAGGAGGATGAGCGTGGGAACAAGCTCCGGCTTAATCAGCGCCAAGATCGGGGTGGCGATGGTGCCTAGGCCGAAACCGATGGTTCCTTGGCAGATTGTGCCCACGAGGATGAGCAGGCCGATGAAGACGTAGAGCCAGCTGAACATTGCTCTACTATCTCACGGCAAGCTTTAGGAGCGGACGGTGACCTTCTCGTTGTCTGCGATTTCCTGCAAACGGTCGGCTGAGCACAAGCCCGCCACAATGACGGCGGAGCCGCCCGCAGCCAGTGGTTCAAGGACGGCCCGCTCGAAGGAGGGGCTGTCCGTCCAGCCTTGGGAAAGTACGCGCTCAGCGCCTAAATTCGTGGGGAAAAGCTCCGGTAGCGGGGTAGTGGTGCCATAGAAGTGATCGCCATAAAAGCGTACGGTGGGGCCGAAGTCGATGGTGCCCAATGGCAGCTCGCCGCCGCTTTCGACAACGCCGCGGCCAAAAGGATCCTGGGTGACTAGCACCGTATCGACCAGCGGTGCTGATGCAGAGCCGGCGCCCGCGTCCGCCGCAGCCTTGAGGTAGGCCTCCGGAGAGGTGAAAACCACGGCGATATCGTCGGCGTGCGGCTCGGTAGCGGCCGCACCGTCTGTTACGTCGAAGGGGATGCCGGCGGCTAGCGCCCCAAGCGCAATGACGGCAGCCTGCCAGGACACCGGAAGGTCAATGAGGATACGGGAGTCCGTGTCCGGTTCGAGGTCGAGCTCCTCCAGCAGCATGTTGGCGATCTTGGAGGTCCAGTTCTCCAGCGTTTGCGCCGAGAAGTCCATGCGGGTGCCGTCAGTTTCGTTATAAACACTGAGCCGGGGAGCAGAGGCATCGGCGGACAGGAGATGCTGTAGGAGTTCCATGTCCGCCCATCGTAGGTGGCAGGCGCTCAGCCCGCCACGAACGGCCGGTGACTAGGCCTTTGGGCGCGCGGCGAGCTTCACTCGCGGCACGTTTAGTTGACGCAGCGCGGGCCGTCGCCGCCGGCGTCGATCTCAGGCGAAACCTCCGCGGTACCGAAGTCATCGCCCGGGGTACCTACCTGCTGGGTTTCACCGCCTTGGTCAGGCTCCGCAGCAGCCTCTTCTTCCTGTGCGGAATCATCCTTCGGGCCGGCGTAATCATCAGTGGCCACCACGATGAAGGTATCCGGCTCGAGCTCCTCGTTGGCCGTGACCGGCAGTCCGCCGAGCTGCTCGGCTAGGGCCAGGGCGCGCTCATCGTTAGCATCCGCAGCCACAATCTGGGACTCGGTATACAGGCCCGACTGCGCATTGGCCGTGCGCTCCACGGTGTAGCCCACGTTCTTCAGCCATGCGCCGATTCCGCCGGCCATTCCGTCGACGTTGCCGGCGTTGAGGACGTGCAGATTGAGGTCCTCAGCCACGGGCTTTTCGCCATTGTCGTTGCCCTCGTCCGTGGCGGCATCCTCAGACTTTTCGTCTTCTTCGGCCTTTTCCTGGGACTTGGCCAGATCCTCCATGAAGCGATGTACCTCCGCGGTATCGATGGTCACCACCGATTCGCCATAATCACCCACGCCGGTAATGGAGGTCACCGGGATCGTCGTAAAGGTCACGTTGCCGCCGGCCAGCCCAGCCAGCTGGGTAACGAAGCCCATGATGTCCCAACCGTCATCGATGACCACGGAGCGCTCCACGGCATCGGCGATCTTGTTGAGTTTGCCCGGGGAGGTCAACGTTCCCGAGTCCAGTACCTTCGAGGTCAGCGATGCCATGTAGGCCTGCTGGCGAACGATGCGGTCAAGGTCACCGCGCGGAAGATCATAGCGCTGGCGCACGAAGGAGAGGCCCTCGGAGCCCTGCAAGGTCTGGCGCCCGGCCGGGAACTTGGCGCCCGACATCGGATCATCGACGGCGTCGTTGAGGCAGACGTCGACGCCCCCGACGGCGTCGGTAAGCAGCACGAAGCCCAGCAAACCCACCTCAGCGTAGTGATCAACGCTGACATCAGTGAGTTGGTGCACCATCGAAATGAGACCAGAACGGCCGGCTTCCGTGCTTTCCTTCTCGATCTCCTTGTCCGTGTGAGGTGCCTTCTCGCCCGCTGCCTCAGCCTCCGCGTTGTCCTGCTGCAGCTCCTCCATCTTGGCTAGCTTGTGTTGCGCAAAGACGGCGTTGATCTTCGTGTTACCGAAGTCTTCGTCGTGGACATAGGTATCGCGCGGAATGGATACTGCCGTGGCGCGCGAGCCATCGTTGGGAATACGGATCACCATGATGGTGTCCGTGTTTTCCTCTCCTTCGTCCACGCCGGCATGCAGATCTGCCAGCTCCTGTTCGGAAAGCGGATTCCCCTTGGCATCGGTGCGCGAGTCCTTGCCCACGAGCAAGATATCGACCGCGCCATCGAGACTGCTGTCCTTGAAACCACCCTGGTTGCCCAGCGCCAGGTTGGATGCGGAGGAAATATCATTTCCCAGCTTTCCCACGGTGAAGTAGCCCACGCCGGAGACCACGAGGACGACGGCGGACAAGAAAGCGACGATGGCTTTCACCGGCGTCGATCCTCGTTGGGCGGTGGGCGCGGACTGCGAGGGCGCGGCCTGGATATGGCGGGCGGCGCGCGGGGAGTTCGGGGAAGTCACGGGACTAGTTTAGGTGAGCTCGCTGCAAAAACGTGAAGCAGTGTCGCGGGCGCGTGCGCGCGCTGGCGTTGGGTACGCTCAAATTCATCGTGAAGAATATACAGAAACCCCTGGCCGTGGTCACCGTGACCTTTTCTCCTGGCCGTTACCTTAGCGACTTCTTGTCATCGCTGCGCTTGGCGACGTCCCAGCCTACCCTCACCATCCTCGCCGATAACGGCTCGACCGACGGGGTGCCGGAAGCTGCCGCGCGGGAGCACGCGGACGTGGAATTCCTCGATACTGGGGGAAACCTTGGCTATGGCGCCGGAATGAATGCCGGCGCGCGTTTCGCTCGAGCGAAAGGCGTCGATGAAGAGTTCTTTCTCATTGCTAACCCGGATGTGACGTTTATCGAAGGTTCTCTGGATGAGCTGATCGCGTGCGCGCGCCGCCACCCAGATGCCGCGGCGGTGGGGCCGCGCATCGTGGAGCCGGATGGCAGCAACTATCCCTCTGCACGCGCGGTGCCGACGTTGTTGACGGGTGTGGGACATGCGCTCTTTGGCACGATCTGGCCTTCCAATCCGTGGTCGCGTGCCTACCGCGATGATGCCGACATGGACAGCGAGCGCCCCGCCGGCTGGCTATCCGGTTCCTGCCTGCTGGTGCGATGGGAGGCTTTTGAGCAGATCGGTGGCTTTGATGAGCGTTACTTCATGTATTTGGAGGACGTGGACTTAGGCGACCGCTTCACTCGCGCCGGCTGGCGGAATATCTTTTGTCCCACGGCGGTGATTACCCACGCCAAGGGCCATTCGACGCAGGCCCATCGCGGCGCGATGCTGCGTGCCCACCATGATTCTGCCTATCGCTTCCAAGCGGATAGGCACCCGCACTGGTACCAAGCGCCACTGCGCGCGGCTTTGTGGCTGGGATTGCGGGTGCGCGGGCTGGTTTTAAGCGCGTGCCGCGACGGCTCCTAGGGCTGGGGCGCTTATACACTAACGGTGGCTTATCTGAAAAGAGATTAAGGAACGATATGACTGAATCAGCGCCCCAGTGGGGATCGACGGCCGATGCCGTCATTCTGGTGGGAGGTCGCGGCACTCGTCTGCGCCCGCTGACGATTGGCACGCCGAAGCCGATGTTGCCCACGGCCAACTACCCATTCCTGCAGCACCTGCTTGCGCGTATCAAGGACGCGGGGATTGAGCACGTGGTGCTCTCCACCTCCTATAAGGCGGAGGTTTTTGAGGAGTACTTCGGGGACGGCTCCGAGCTGGGCCTGGAGATTGAGTACGTGGTGGAGGAGACCGCTCTGGGCACTGGTGGCGGTATCCGCAATGTCTATGACAAGCTGCGCCAAGATACGGTCATGGTGTTCAACGGTGACGTTTTGTCCGGAATGGATCTAAACGGCATTCTCAATTCGCATCACTCCAAGGATGCGGACGTGACGATGCACCTGCTCAACGTTGCTGATCCTCGCGCCTTTGGTTGCGTTCCGACGGATTCAGAGGGCCGGGTGACGGCCTTTTTGGAGAAGACGGAGGATCCGCCGACGAACCAAATTAATGCTGGCTGCTACGTGTTCAAGAAGGATGTCATTGAGACCATCCCGGCTGACCGCGTGGTTTCTGTAGAGCGCGAGACCTTCCCGCAGCTGCTGGAGTCGGGCCGCCTTGTGGTCGGACACGTGGACAACTCCTACTGGCGCGATATGGGCCGTCCGGATGATTTCGTCCGCGGTTCCTCCGATCTGGTGCGCGGTATTGCGCATTCGCCGTTGTTGGTCGGCCGCACGGGTGAGTCCGTGGTGGATGAGTCCGCGGGCATTGCCGGTGGCGTGCTCCTTCTGTCCGGTACGGCGGTGGGCCGCGGTTCCGTCATTGGGGCGGGTTCGCGTTTGGATGGCACGGTGGTCTTTGATGGCGTGACCATTGAGCCGGGTGCCATCATCAACAACTCCATCATCGCCTCGGGTGCTCACATTGGTGCGAACGCGCACATCGATAACTGTGTCATTGGTGAGGGTGCAATCATTGGTGCGCGCTGTGAGCTGCAGGGGGGCATGCGCGTCTTCCCGGGCGTGAGCATTCCGGACGCGGGCGTGCGTTTTAGCTCCGACGCCTAGGTGCTGCCGCGCAGTGGAATAAAGCGATAGGAAAGCGCGGAGAGCAGGGGGTGTCTCTCGGCGCTTTCCTTTTCTTGTGTATGAGTAACGGCGCCGAAGGCTAAGCGATACACGTGGCCGTGACTCGTGGTTTTCGTGGTGCGAATGAGATCCATGTGTTTTGCCGGACTGGGTGGCGACACGCCGAAGAAACCTTGGAATTGTTCACAGGATAGGGGAAGGGTACTACATGTAGTACCCCCGACGATTACCCCCCGACTAAGAGATCTGTGACTGATGTGAAAGTTGGGGACTCTGTACAGCATTTTCGCTGGAGCTGCGCAAAAATCTTCCGCGACAGGTTGACGATATTTAGTGATTCGGTGTGAAATGACATCAGTGTAATCAACGGCACGGCGGGCGCGGCACCGAGAAATCTTTTCGGTGTAGGGTCGGTGCCACCGAATTAAGAGAAAAACGACCTCGGAGAAAGGAAGCAGCGTGGACAATACAACGAATAACGGCGCTATTCTCCGTGGCGGTGCTGCTGCAGAGATGTCGCTCGATGAACTCTTTGGTGCCGTCGAGCAGGAGTGGCAAGACCAGGCGCTGTGCGCCCAAACGGACCCGGAAGCATTCTTTCCCGAAAAGGGAGGATCTACCCGCGAGGCTAAGCGCATCTGCCAGGCCTGTGCGGTGCGTGATGAATGCCTCGAGTATGCCCTGGAGCATGATGAGCGCTTCGGAATCTGGGGTGGACTGTCAGACCGTGAGCGTCGCCGCCTCAAGCGTGAAATTGGTTAGAGCGTAGCGCAACCGCGAGCGAACAACCTTACTTCCCCTTTGTTGTTGGGCTTAGAGTTCAACAGTAAGGGGGAATAGTGGTTTTACCAGGTAAAGCGCGGATCAATATCTCCTGGATCGACATTGAGATAATGTGCCACCAGCGCGGTGAGCACTGTGGACAGTAGTTCTTCGCGCTCCTGGGCAGAATGCACACGCTCCTCCACGGGCATGCGGAAGATGACCAACCGTGCGCGTGTGGGCTGCCCATCGGAATCGACCCCTGCGGGGACAATGCGTCCGAGCGGAACCGGGCCATCGGCGATGATTTCATCCGGCATCACGGTCATATCCACGGATAGGCGCATTCGGGGCACGGTATCGACCGCGAGATCGAGCCCGGTGAGCTGTTCCGCGAAAGCATTGTGGATGGGTGCGTAGGCCTCCAGCACGGCCATGTCGAAGCGCTCAGCGCTGCTGCGATAGCGCGGTGTGTTGTGGGGGAGCAGGGGTCCGCGTGCACCGCGGCCATGGCGGTGGCGGGCCGGGCGAATATGCGGGCGGGGCGTGCTCATGCGGCTTAGTTTAAGCCGCCCGGAACAGGGCTTGCGGCGAGACGCGCCGCGCTGGACTATCTAAATCTCAAGTTAGGGTTTAGACTTGGGCCCGTGAATAGCTCTCGCCATTGCTCCCGCCCCGGCTGCGGCCGTCCCGCCGTGGCGACGTTGACCTATGCCTACGCGCAGCAAACCGCCGTCGTGGGCCCACTGTCTGAAGAAACCGATCCCCACGCCTGGGACCTGTGCGAAAAGCACAGCGCCCGCATCACCGCCCCGCAAGGTTGGGAGATGGTGCGCGTTGACCGCATCGAACTCGATGAGGATGATGACCTCACCGCGCTCGCGGAAGCTGTCCGCGAGGCCGGGCGCGTGACCACGGGCTTGGTGGATGATTCCACTGCTGGTTCCGGTGCCGATCCCATTGACTATTCCGCCACCTTCGACGGCGCCGATCCGCGTAACTCCAACCACCCTGTGTTCCGCACCCGCCGAGTGCACGATGCCCGCCAGCGCCGCCGCGCTCACCTGACTGTGGTGCCGGACGCAGAGTAGCCATTCGGGCGCTTTCTAGCCCGTCGGACGCAGATCACCGCGTCCGACGGGGGTATGCTTGTGGGCTATGCGAACTCGTGAACAGCTCAATGCAGTGATCAAGGCCTATGACGTCCGTGGTGTCGTGGGCGAGGACATCGATGAGAACCTCGTGCGTGATACTGGTGCGGCCTTTGCCGCGATTCTCCGTGGGGAAGGGGAGAGCACCGTGGCGGTGGGCCATGACATGCGTCCTTCCTCCCCGCAGCTGGCCGCTGCTTTCGCGGAGGGCGCTGCTGCGCAGGGCCTCGATGTTATCCATCTCGGTCTGACGTCTACCGATGAGCTGTACTTTGCCGCCGGCCACCTGAACTGCGCGGGCGCTATGTTTACCGCCTCCCACAACCCGGCGAAGTACAACGGCATCAAGCTGTGCCGCGCGGGTGCTGTTCCGGTGGGCCAGGAGACAGGTCTGGAGCAGATCAAGGACATGCTGATCGACGGCATCCCGGCCTTCGACGGCGAGCCGGGCACCGTCACTGAGCGTGAGGTTCTGCCGGACTACGCGGCATTCCTTCGCGGCTTGGTGCCGCTGGAGAACTCCCGCCCACTGGTCGTGGCTGTCGACGCCGCGAACGGCATGGGTGGACACACCGTCCCGGCGGTCTTTGAGGGGCTGCCTTTCGACGTGCGTGACCTCTACTTCGAGCTGGACGGCACCTTCCCCAACCACGAGGCGAACCCGCTAGATCCGAAGAACCTGGTGGACCTGCAGAAGTTCACCGTTGAGCAGAAGGCGGATATCGGCCTGGCTTTTGATGGCGATGCGGATCGCTGCTTCGTGGTGGATGAGAAGGGCCAGCCGGTGCCGCCGTCTGCTATTTGTGCACTGGTGGCGGAGCGCTACTTGGACAAGTTCCCAGGCTCCACGGTCATCCACAACCTGATTACGTCGAAGACGGTTCCGGAGCTCATCGCGGAGAAGGGCGGCAAGGCCGTGCGCACCCGCGTGGGCCACTCCTTCATTAAGGCCCAGATGGCCAAGGAGAAGGCGGTCTTTGGTGGTGAGCACTCCGCTCACTACTACTTCCAGGAATTCTGGAATGCGGACTCCGGCATGCTCGCGGCCATGCACGTGCTGGCAGCCCTGGGTGAGCAGGACAAGCCGCTGAGCGAGCTGATGGCCCAGTATTCGCGCTACGAAGCCTCGGGAGAGATTAACTCCACCGTGGAGGATCAGAAGGCAACGACCCAGCGCGTGCTGGATGAGCTGGCGGACAAGATTGAGTCCGTCGACGAGCTCGATGGCGTGACCGTACAGTTGAAGGGCACCGAGGCCTGGTTCAACGTCCGCGCCTCCAACACCGAGCCGCTGCTGCGCCTCAACGTTGAGGCTAAGACTGAAGACGAGGTGCAGGCCATCGTCGACGAGGTCCTCGGCATCATCCGCGCCTAGCGTGTGAAGGCACGTGCCTTCACACGAAGGCCTCGAGCCTTGAGACGAAAACTGCCCTATCTGACGATTTTCCCCGCGTTCATTGCGGCGGGAGCGATAACTTCGTCAGATAGGGCAGTTTTAATTGGGACGAGCCGGCTTAGTCGCGCGAGTGGTTGACCATCTCTTCCCACTCGACAAACTTCTTGCGCTCGCGGCCCTCGGCCTCACCCAGTGCGCGCTCGGCGGCGTCGAGCTTCTTCCAGCCCTCCCAGGTCAGGTGCTCCAGGCCCTTGGACTCGAAGAGCTCGACGATGTCCTCCTCGCGGGAGTGGGAGAGGTTGCCTGCTTCGGCGTCGGCAAGCAGCATGCCGATGGTCTCCGTGGCATCGGACTTGGTGTTGCCGATAAGGCCCACCGGACCGCGCTTGATCCAGCCGGTGGTGTAGAGGCCCGGCACGACCTCACCGTCGAGGTCAACGACGTGGCCGCCGTCGTTATTGATGACGTTCTTCTGCTTGTTGAAGGGGACACCCTCGATGGCATCGGAGCGGTAGCCCACGGCCAGGTAGACGGCCTGGGCCGGCCACTCGGTGAACTTGCCGGTGCCGGAGACGGAGCCATCGCCGTTGAGTGCGGTGCGCTCGGTCTTCACGGCAGTAACCTTGCCGTTTTCACCGATGAACTCCACCGGCTGCTCAAAGAGGTGAATCTGCAGGGTGTGCGGGGCATCCTTGGGCTCGCGGATGGCGTAGCCTTCCAGAGTTTGGCACACCAGGTCGCAGGACTTGGCCTCTTCGCGGGCCTTGAGGGAGGCCTCGTCGTAGTCGATATCCTCCGGGTCCACCACCACGTTGATGGTCGGGGAGTGGTCGAGCTCCTTGAGCTCCAGCGGGGTGAATTTCGCCTGCGCCGGACCGCGGCGGCCGAAGACGCGCACGGTGGTGGCCTGGTTCTTGGCCAGGGACTCATAGACGTTGTCGGGAATCTCGGTGGATTCCTTGAGCTCATCGCCGGTCTTGGCCAGGATGCGGGCCACGTCCAGGCCCACGTTGCCCACGCCGATCACCGCGACGTCGGTAGCGGAAAGATCCCAGGAGCGCTCGAAACGAGGGTTGCCGTCGTAGAAGCCAACGAATTCGCCGGCGCCATGAATGCCTTCGAGGTCAGAGCCGGGGATCTGCATGCCTAGGTCGCCGACGGCGCCGGTGGCGAAGACGATGGCGTCGTAGTACTCCTCGAGCTCGGAGACGGTGACATCGCGGCCCACGTTGATGTTGGAGAGAAGGCGAATCTGCTCGGTGTCGAGCACACGGTGCAAAGAGTTGACGATGCCTTTAATGCGCGGGTGGTCCGGAGCCACGCCGTAGCGGATGAGCCCGAAGGGGGCGGGCATCTGCTCGATGAGATCGATCTGAACGTTGCCGCCGGTTTTCTTCACCAGGATGTCGGAGGCGTAGATGCCGGCTGGGCCGGCGCCGATGACGGCTACTTTCAGGGGCTGCTGGGTCATGATGGCCTTTCGGAATGTTGTAGTAACTAACGAAAGCTTAGGTCTAAACAAGCGTGGGTTTCATTGAACCGGCTTGTCTGCTGTAGGGCAACTGGGCCTAATTACATTCGGAGAACATTGTGGCATAAACCCAGCGTGCTTTGCATATTCGGGAGAAAATAAAAAAGACTGCTTTGTCTGTTTTAGCTAGACCGGTAGGTTTTCACTAACCGACGAAAGGCAGCAGATTATGACCACCGCGACGAAGCGACCACCCCGCGCAAAGAAGCCAGAAGGCCAGTGGAAGATTGATGGCACCGCGCCGCTGAACTCCGACGAGGAGATTAAGCAGGCCGATGATGCCCTAGCAGTGCGCCAGCGCGTTATCGATATCTACTCCAAGCAAGGATTTTCCTCGATTCCCGCAGAGGACCTCGCCCCACGTTTCAAGTGGTTGGGCCTGTATACCCAGCGCAACCAGAACTTAGGCGGTGAGATGACCTCCAAGCTCAGCAACACCGAGCTACAGGATGAGTACTTCATGATGCGCGTGCGCTTCGATGGCGGCCACGCGGATCCCGCTAAGCTGCGCGCGGTGGGAGAGATTTCGCGCGATTATGCGCGCTCTACCGCGGACTTTACGGACCGCCAGAACATCCAGCTGCATTGGATTCAGATTGAAGATGTCCCCGCCATCTGGGAAAAGCTGCGCTCCGTGGGGCTAGATACTCTACTGGGCTGCGGCGACGTCCCCCGTGTCATCCTGGGCTCACCGGTAGCGGGAGTGGCTGCTGACGAAATTATCGACGCCACCCCGGCCATCGAGGAGATCAAGAATGACTACCTCCTGCGCGATGAATTCCATAACCTTCCGCGCAAGTTCAAGTCCGCCATCTCCGGCAATGTGCGTCAGGACGTGACCCACGAGATTCAGGATGTCGCCTTCGTTGGTACGGAGCATCCCGAGTATGGCCCGGGTTTCGATTGCTTCGTGGGCGGAGGTCTGTCCACCAACCCGATGCTCTCGCAATCCCTCGGCGCGTGGATCCCGCTCGAGCGCGTCCCAGAGGTGTGGGCTGGAGTCGCACGCATCTTCCGCGACTATGGCTTCCGCCGCAACCGCAACCGTGCGCGCCTGAAGTTCCTGGTGGCGCAGTGGGGCATTGAGAAATTCCGAAAGGTACTGGAAGAGGAATACCTCGACGCACCGCTTCTCGACGGCCTCCCGCTTCCCGTCGCTCCCGGCAACCGTGACCATCTCGGCGTGCACCGCCAGCAGGACGGAAAGTTTTACGTGGGCGTCAAGCCCACCGTCGGGCATGCCACCGGCGAGCAGCTCATCGCCATCGCGGACGTGGCCGAGAAGTTCGGCATCAGCCGCATCCGCACGACGCCGATGAAGGAGCTGCTCTTCCTCGACGTGGAAGAAGAGGACATCCCTGCGCTGTCGCGCGCCCTGGATGAGACGGGCCTGTACTCCCAGCCCTCGGAATTCCGTCGCGGCGTCATCTCCTGCACCGGCCTGGAATTTTGTAAGCTCGCGCACGTGACCACCAAGGCCCGCGCCATCGAGCTCGTCGACATCTTGGAAGATACCCTCGGTGACCTCGACGTCCCGATTTCTATCGCCCTCAACGGTTGCCCCAATGCCTGCGCGCGCTCGCAGGTATCAGATATCGGCCTTAAAGGGCAGATCGTGACCGATGCTGATGGCAACCGCGTCGAGGGTTTCCAGGTCCACCTTGGCGGCGCCCTTGGCCTCTCCCCGGACTGGGGCCGCAAGCTGCGCGGACACAAGGTGGTGGCGGATGAGGTCCCGGACTATGTCATTCGCTTGGTCAACAAGTACAAGGAGCAGCGCGAAGACGGCGAGCAGTTCCGCCACTGGGTCCTGCGCGCGGACGAGGAGGACCTGCAGTGAATTTTCGTCGTCAGCCTAACCCGAACCGTAACCACCCAGCCTTTTGCCCCTACTGCGCCGGAACAAACCTATTTCCAGATGAGGAAGATGATTTTGCCTGGAAGTGCGAAGAATGCCTCCGCATCTTTTCCGTACGCTTCCACGGCCAAGACGATGCCCCCGTAGCGCCCGCGCCGGCGGTCTCCTCCGCGGAGGCGCTGCAGCGCTCTCTCGCTCGCCGCGGCCATTCCACCGCGAAAACTCAGGATTAAGGAAACCCACCATGACCGCCCCGACCGCTACCACTGCATTACTAACCCTGTCACACGGCTCACGCCACCCCGAAGCTGCAGCAAACGTTATGGCGCTGACCCATGCCGCTGGTGAGCTTGCTGGTGTGCCGGCCACCGCCGCACACTTAGAATTCAATGACCCGCCACTCGATGAGGCGGCGCGCTGCCTAGCAGTGCAAGGAATACGCGAGGCGGTCGTTGTGCCTTTGCTCTTTACCGAGGGCTACCACCAGCGCATCGACGTTCCTGAAGCTTTGGCCCAGGCTTCTGCGGCGTCGGGAGTGCGCCTTCACCAAGCCCGTGGACTCGGTACCGGCGAGGACATGGCGCGTCTGCTGGCAGAGCGAGTTCCCGAGGGAACAGATACCGTTGTCCTCTATTCTGTCGGCTCCTCCGATGAGCGTGCCAACGCCGCTGTCGCTGATCTAGCGCGACGCGTCGGCGAGCTGGCCGGTTGCACGGCGAAGGTTGCCTACGCCACGCGCGGTGAGCGCCAGCCCGTTGAGCCAGATGGCAATCAGGAGGTCGTCGTGCCACTCTTTGTGAGCCCCGGCCTGCTTTTAGATCGCCTCGACGAGGAGGCGGAGCACGGCGGCGGGGAGCCCCGGCAGGTTCTCCCTCCGCTGGGTGAGGCGCTCGCCGGCATTGTTTCCCACCGTTATACGGAGGTGGCCCATGCGTAGCCTCATCCTCATCGCGATTGCGGGTGCCGCCGCGCAGCTTGTCGACGGCGGCATCGGCATGGGCTTCGGCGTTACCTCCACCACCATCCTGCTACTGGCGGGATTGGGGCCTGCGACGGCCTCCGCCGTGGTGCACACATCGGAGCTAGGCACCACCTTGGTCTCCGGAATTAGCCACTGGCGTTTTGGCAATGTGCATTGGCCCACGGTGCTCAAGCTCGGTGTGCCGGGAGGCCTGTCGGCCTTCATCGGAGCGACGATTCTGTCTAACCTCTCGCTCGAGGCCGCCGAACCCGTGACCTCCGCGATTCTCTTAGTCCTAGGCATCAACCTCGTCTGGCGCTTCTCGCGCCCACGGAGCAGCACATCGCAGGAGACTCGACAGCACTCCACTCCCTTCCTCGCGGGGCTTGGCGTGGTGGGAGGCTTTGTCGATGCTTCGGGCGGCGGTGGCTGGGGGCCGATTTCCACCTCGACGCTCATGGCGGTCGGCCGCGAGCAGCCGCGGCGCATCGTCGGCACTGTTAACACCGCAGAATTCCTCGTTACTTTTGGAGCCACGGCAGGCTTCATCGTTGGCCTCTGGGAAGAGATCGTGGCTAACGCTGCCGCGGTTGTAGCGTTGCTTATCGGCGGAGTCATCACCGCACCGATTGCAGCGTGGCTCATCTCGCGCATCAACCCCACGCTCCTTGGCGGCTTCGTGGGCACGGCTATCGTGACGCTCAACATTCCTAAGGCCCTAGGGTGGGCGCTGGCGCATCAGCAGATCCTTCTTCTGCAGGTCGCTGCGCTGGTCCTCGGAGTTGCTCTCACGGTATGGGCGAACCAACGCCGGGCTCGATCCGCACAGGGCGAGGAGGGGGATAGCACTTCGCAGCAGCGCACTGGCAGCCGTGTCGTCGAAACGACGGAGCCGACTGGCCGCGAGGGCGCCCATGCAGGCAGCTCCGCGGAATCCGAGGAAGAGCGCGTCAGAGTTGATTAGAAGGAGTTGACTAGAACTCGGGGCTAGAGCCCGGCAACCTCACCGATGACGATGACCGCTGGGGGAGCCACTGAGTTCTCCTCCATCGTGGTCCCTAACTCAGCCAGCTCGCACTGGAATGCCCGCTCGCCATCGAGGGAGCCTTCCTGAATGATGCGCACGGGGGTGTGGGGGGAGAGGGAGGCGTCGATCAGCGCGGTGGCAATGGCCGCCGCGTTCTTCACACCCATGATGACCGAAAGCGTGGCCCCAGACCGCGCGAGTGCTGCCCAATCCACCAAGGACTTGGGGTGGCCTGGCGGCAGGTGCCCGGAGACCACCGTGAAGGCATGGACGACGCCGCGGTGCGTCACCGGCGTCCCCGCCAGTGCGGGCACCGCGACCGCCGAAGTCACCCCGGGGACGACTTCCACCGGGATGCCTGCCGCAGTGAGCGCAGTGAGTTCTTCGAAACCACGCCCAAACACATAAGGGTCCCCACCTTTGAGGCGGACCACGCGGCGCCCCTGGCGGGCGTTGTCAACCAAAATCTCGTTGATGCGCTCCTGGGCCACCTGGGCGCGGTAGGGGATCTTGGAGACGTCGATAAGCTCCTTGGCGTCAATATCGCACAGCTTATCCAGCTGGGCGGTAGGGCCGAGGTGATCTGCCACGATGACCTCAGCATCCTGCAGCGCCCGCATGCCACGCACGGTGATCAGATCCCACGCGCCGGGGCCGCCGCCGACAAGGACTACCGGATGAATGCTCATGGCCACTAATCCTAGCTATGCTCGGGCCTATGACTTCCTATGACCCCGAAACCGTGGGCTTCTTTGACATCGCCCACGAAGGCGCCCAAGCGCGCGTGGTGGCTGCATCCGTGCCGGAGCTGGCCCGGCTCCTGGGTGGGCTGCGCCCGCGCAGCCTCGTCATCTTGGCCGCGGATCAGATTTCGCGCGCCGCCGCGCATGTTGCTGTGGGCCTAGCCGAGCCCGCTGAAGTCCCCATCATGGTCAGCGAATCACTGCCGCACTTTACTGGTGCACTCGATGTCGTGGTGGTGGCGGGGGATAGCCCGTGGGCGGAGCGTGCGCTGCATACTGCTGCGCGCCGGGGTGCCACGACAGTCCTTCTCAATGAGATCGAGGATGCTCCCGAGGACACCATCGTCATCGACACCTTGCCCACCGCCGAAGGGATTTCCCCGGTGCGCGTGATTACAGCTGTGCACGCCGTGTACGCGGTGCTGAGTGAGGACCCAGTTCTCGTTTCCCGCCGCGTGGAGGACATCGCCGATGCCGTGGACCGTGAGCTGGAAGCACTATCCCCGCAACGTGACTCCACGACGAACCCTGGGCGCGCGTTGCGTGAATTCGTAGAGGGCGGGCGAGTCATCCACAGCTGTGGGCCCGATCCTTATGCGCTGTCGGAGGAGCGCACGCGCGTGCACCTCGACGCGCTTGTTGCCCGCATGGCTGGCGCGCTGTGGGCAGCCCACGGGCTGGGAGGGACCGTTGTTGATGCGGAAGGCTTAGGGCCGATTCTGCAGACAGACCCGACTGACATCTTCTATGACCCGTTTGAAACGGAAGAGCCTTTGGTACCCTTGAAAGTTGTTTTATGGGGACAGGAAGAGGCGAACCTTCCCCACTCTTTCGCAGCAGCGAGCGCCGACACCTCCTGTGGGGAATTGGCCCGCGCGCTGCAGCTGATTACGCGCAGTTATGCCGCGACCGCCTACGACGTGAAATAGAGGATTTCAATGAAGTTGCTCACCAGCGCTGCCCGCAATTATTCGTGGGGTTCGCGCACGCTTATCCCGACGCTGCTCGGCGAACCAGAAGCCCACAGCCCGGTAGCTGAGCTGTGGTTCGGTGCGCATCCGGCTGACCCTTCAACGATTGGGGAGGAGAAGCTGGATGAGATCATCGCGGCCGACCCCGAAGGACAGCTGGGGCAGCGGGTGGCGGATAAATACGGCGCCGGCCTGCCCTTCCTGCTGAAGATTCTGGCGGCCGCTGAGCCGCTATCGCTGCAGGCGCATCCTTCGAAGATGCAGGCCGAGGAAGGTTTTGCCCGTGAGAACGCGGCGGGAATCGAACTCACGGCAGCCAACCGGAACTACAAGGATGACAACCACAAGCCGGAGCTCATCGTGGCGCTCACCGAGTTTTATGCCATGGCGGGCTTCCGCCCCCTCGCGCAGACCCGTAGCCTCTTCGCGGCTTTGGAATGCGAAGAACTAGCGCACTATGAAGGCATGCTCGACGCGGATCCAGCCGCCGAAGGCGATAGCCTCCGTGCGCTGTTTACCACGTGGATTACTATTCCTGGCGCCAAGCGCAAGGAGCTGATCAGCGCGGTAGTGGCCGCTGGTGAGCGGCTCCGCAGCGCCCAGGCTGGTGAGCCGTGGATGGCCACCGTAATGGGTACCGTGGCCAAGCTCAATGAACAGTACCCAGGTGATATCGGCGTTCTGGGAGCGCTTCTGCTCAACCACATTGTCCTGCAGCCGGGAGAGGCGATTTACCTCGACGCCGGGCAGCTGCATGCCTATGTCTCCGGCTTAGGCGTGGAGATCATGGCCAACTCCGATAACGTGCTGCGCGGCGGATTGACCCCGAAGTTCGTTGACGTTCCTGAACTGGTCAAGGTCCTTACCTACGAGGCGGCTGAAGACCCGCGCGTGGACCTGGTGGATGCCTCCGAAACCGGAAACGTGAAGGGTGCTAAGGCATGGTCTTATCCGGTACCGATTGAGGAATTCCTGCTGGACCGTGTGGAGCTTTCCGGCGAGGAGAGCGTCGACGTCGACAGCGATGGCCCGATGATTCTGTTGTGTACCTCCGGCGCAGCTGCGTTGAGCAACGCAGAGGGAGAGAGCCTCAGCTTAAGCGCGGGCCACGCTGCGTGGATCCCTGCTAGCGACCCGGCAGCCACCGTCCGCGCTGCCGGTGCCGAGGACACTGAGGTATTCATCGCCCGCGTCTAAGCCCGCGGCGGGGCGGCAAGCCTTAAAACTGCAGAGCTGCCCAGGCTTTGTTTGCGCCTGGGCAGCTATGGGGGAATTTAAGCAGACTCTGTGAACGCCGGTCTGGCAGTTGGCTCGGGGGAGCTTTCAGCTGGAGCAGTGGCGGAGGGGGTTGCTGCAGAAGGTTCCTCGGCAACGGGGGCATCATCCGTCGGTGCAGCTGGGGTGGGAGCCTCGTTGCTTCGGTGGGTTTCGGTTTCGCGCCCCAGCGCTTTCACACCATTGCCGCCTTGTGGGGCGGTTCCTTCCCACGGCTTCTTGCCAGCTTCGCGGGGGTCTGCGGGATCCTTCCGCTCCTCATAAGGTGCGGGAGCTTCGTGGGTGAACCCAGCTGGCCGCGGATTGAAGGTTCCAGGGGAGTCGGAAGGTTCTGATCGCGGGGGAGTGGGTTCCTCAGGCTGTGGCTGAGGTTGCCCGGAGGACTGCGGGCCAGCGTGGTGGTCCTCCGTTGGGCTCTCCTGCGGAACGACGGTCGGTGATTCCGGTGTGGTCGGCGGCTGCGTCGGCTCTGAGCTCGGCTGAGGAGAACCCGGTGCTGGCGACTCAGGGGCAGTCGTAGCGGAACCCTCGGATGGCGGCGCAGTGGGCGCCGTGCTGAGCGGCGCTTGCGGGTACTGAGTGTTCGGGGTTACCTGTGGCTGTTGGTTCTGCAGCGAGGAGACATTGTCAGGGCGGTAGACAGCCGTGGGTGCAGCCGGTTCCGTGCGGTTTACTACGGCATTCGGTGCCAAGTACGGGTCCTCCGCGGGTGCGGCAACCTGGGTCTGGGACTGCTTGGAGCGCGTCGAGCTCGGGGAGGCCGTGGTGGTGTAGGAGTGCGTTGCCGAGGATGACGTGGCCGGAGCGCTCGACGCAGCGGTGGCGGCGGAGGGCTTGGAGACCACGGAATCCGGCGCGCTCATGCGCCACACTGCGATGCCAACGGCGACGGCACACAGGAGGCCTACCACGACGAAAGCCACAATGCGGCGAGGGGTGCTCGTCATGCGGGGCGCTCTCCTTCCTACTTAAAATGCTGCGCAAAAGCCTGCTCAAATGTCACAAGACGGTAACAACGATAACACGAAACTGAGGATAGTAAATGGGCTGGGCAATAATCCCCGTGCATTTCTTATGCAAGCCGGTATTCGGAGCGCTGTAGAAGGAGAGAAATGTGAAAGAGGAAGGAAAGGTAAATAGGTAGCTCTGTAATAAAACGGGACTGCAGGACCAAGCCTTGCATACGTGCGCCTAAAGAATGGTAGAAATTGGATTAGATAGCGGCTGCGCGGCGTGCCCCGCCCGCGAATCCGCACCGGCAACCGTGGATAAAAGAACACAGACCCCTAATTCACCAGAGCATTAAGGAGAAAACAATGAGCTCATGGGATGAAGACATCTTCGCTGACGAGGCCAACGTCGACTTCTTGGATGAACTGGCTGATCTAGAGGATAAAGAGATCGTTGCTGCGGTCGATGATGCCTGCGCGCTCGCGGTCTCAGGCGAGGCGCAGACTGAGGAGGAACAGCGCAACGCCCTAGCAGCGGCCACGATCGCCGCCATCTGGGCAGGTGCTCCGTTCAGCGCCGGGGAGGTCGTTGAGGACTACCCCTTCATCCGGGATCTCGCCGGATCCGGCAGCGAGAACCTGAACGAAAATGCCCTCGAGCTCATCGAAGGCGTGGAGGAAGACTATGATCTCGAGCCCTTCATTGAGGCTCTGTCGTAGAGGCAGCTTTCCTAGACACAGCTCGAGCACCAGATACACCAAACATGCTGATCAGTATTGAAGGAATTGACGGCGCGGGTAAAAACACCATCACCCAGCGCTTGCGGGAAGAACTAGCCTGCGATGTCGAAGTCTTAAGCTTCCCACGCTACGAAGACTCCATCCATGCTCAGCTCGCGCAGGAGGCACTCTACGGGCGTATGGGTGACCTCACCGATTCGGTCTACGGGATGGCCACGCTCTTTGCGCTGGATCGGCGGGGCGCCAAGGAGCAGCTCCTCGCCGCCGCTGAATCCACGGATACTCTGCTCATTTTGGACCGTTATGTGGCCTCCAACGCCGCGTACTCCTCCGCGCGAGTGGGAGGGGAGCTCATCGTCGATTGGATTTATGAGCTCGAATTCGAGCGCTTCGGCCTACCAGTGCCGCAACTGCAGATCTTTTTGGATACCGACGTTGCCCTTGCCGGCCAGCGTGCCGTGGCCCGTGCAGCCGAGGGTGAAGGACGCAATCGCGACCGCTATGAGCGCGATGCCGCATTGCAGTCACGCACGGCGGCTGCCTACCGCCGCTTGGCAGAGCAACAGTGGGCAGGGCGGTGGATCGCTACAGCGGATGCCGATATGATTATCCAAGCTGTCAAGGAGCTTGTAGGAGAACAATAACGTGGCACCGAAAATCTTGGTCGTGGATGATGACCCGGCAATTGCCGAAATGCTCACCATCGTGCTCGAGGCAGAAGGGCTGGAGCCTATTGCCGTCAACGATGGTAATGAGGCCATCCCGGCCTTCCGCGAGCACGACCCGGATCTGATCCTGTTGGATCTCATGCTTCCGGGCATGAACGGCGTTGATATCTGCCGTGCCATCCGTACCGAGTCCTCGGTGCCCATCGTGATGCTGACCGCAAAGACCGATACCGTCGATGTGGTCCTTGGCCTCGAATCAGGGGCGGATGACTACATCACCAAGCCCTTCAAGCCGAAAGAGCTCATCGCCCGCATCCGTGCGCGCCTGCGCCGGATTGACGGAGGTACAGGCGAAATTATCGAGGTAGGGGACCTGCTTATCGACGTCCCCGAGCACACCGTCACCCGCAAGGGCGGCGAGGAGATTTCGCTGACCCCGCTGGAATTCGACCTCCTGCTGGAAATGGCTCGAAAGCCCGGACAGGTGCACACCCGCGAGGCGTTGCTCGAATCTGTCTGGGGCTACCGCCACGCTTCCGATACTCGCCTGGTCAACGTGCATGTTCAGCGCCTGCGCGCAAAGATCGAGCATGACCCAGAGGATCCGCACATCGTGCTCACGGTACGCGGTGTGGGATACAAGACTGGAAAAGTCGCCGAGTAAAGGACTACCGCTATTTTTGGTTGGTTAAGGCGAGCCCGGGATGGCGTCGTCGAGCGCTGGCGCACGTCCCTGCAGACACGCGTCTTGGGCATGATGCTGGTCGCCTCCACGGTGGTCATGATCATCCTGGCTTATGCGCTGGTGTCGGTGTTGACACAACAGCTGGTGAGCCAGAAGGAAGACACTGCACTGCAGGAGCTCGACCGCGCCCGCGTGGCCGTGGAACAGCAGATCGACGCCACCGGCACAGCAAATTCAACGCAGGTGCGCATCAACTCTGCTCGCGCCGCCTTGGGCCAAATGTCGGCGCAGCAACCCGATGCCCAAGCTGTGTATGAGCCGGTCATCGTCGTTGAAAACTCAGACGGCACGGCCACGACCTCGCCGGAGGGCTACCGCATTCCCGATGGCATGCGCGAGCTCGTCGGCCGCGGTCAGGTTGTCCAGCAATACGCCACGGTGGACCAGCAGTCGGGGGCGACTTATAACGCGTTGATGGTGGGCACGCCCATCGAAAGTGATATCCCGAATACCCAGGTCTACCTCGTATTGTCCATGGAATCCGAGGAATCCACGATGGCGCTTATGCGGGGTTTGCTCTCGGCCGCCGGAGTGGTGGTTGTGGTCCTCCTCGTCGGCATTGCCTGGCTGGCCACCCAGCAGGTGATCGTTCCGATTCGTTCCGCATCCCGCATTGCGCAACGATTTGCCGCCGGCCACCTGCGCGAGCGCATGGTGGTCAACTCGGATGATGAGATGGGCCGCCTTGCTTCCTCTTTCAATGACATGGCAGACAAGCTGTCAAAACAGATTACCCAGCTGGAGGAGTACGGCAACCTCCAGCGGCAATTCACGTCCGATGTCTCTCACGAGTTGCGCACGCCACTAACGACGGTGCGCATGGCGGCGGATGTCATCGCGGAAGACGCAGAAGAGTTCAATCCCTACACCAAACGTTCGGCGGAGCTGCTCATCAAGGAGCTGGATCGTTTCGAAGACTTGCTCGCGGACCTGTTGGAGATCTCTCGCCACGATGCAGGCGTTGCTGATTTGTCCACTGCCTCCATCGATATTCGCTCCTGCGTGGACTCCGCACTGAGCCAGGTGGAGCACCTCGCCGCAGAGTTGGGGGTGGAGGTAATCGTTCATGCCCCAGAGGAACCCGTGGCTGTGGAATGCGATTCGCGCCGCGTCGAGCGCATCTTGCGTAACCTTCTCGCGAACGCCATTGATCACTCTGAAGGCAACCCCGTCACCGTGGATATCGGGGCGACTGAGGATGCCGTTGGCATCGCCGTCACCGATTCTGGTGTGGGACTCAAAGAAGGCCAGGAGGAACTGGTGTTCAACCGCTTCTGGCGCGCGGATTCCTCGCGCAAGCGCCACTCAGGCGGGACCGGCTTGGGCTTAGCCATCGCTCGCGAGGATGCCGTGCTCCATGGAGGCACTCTGGATGCCATCGGCTACTTCGGCGTTGGCTCGCGCTTCCGTCTGATCCTGCCACGCACTCCGGGGGAAGCGGTGGAATCTGAGCCCATTGCCCTCGAGGTCCCCGGTGCTTCGAAGCCCGTCGAAGCGGAGGAACAGTCTGCGTTCGAGGTGAGCACTGAACCAGGAGCCCTTGCAGTAAAGGCAGAGCCAGATAACGGGATAGTGTGGCCCTCGGAGCGCGAAGCGCGTGGCGCGGAAGCACCGTTCAATCAAGACATCGTCCCCGATTTCGACGAGGAGGCCCAGCGATGATTCCGGCCCGCCGCCCACTCGCAGTACTCAGCTGCGTTGCGCTTACTACCCTCGTCGGGTGCTCGACCTTGCCACATAACACCGAACCCCAGGTGATCGGCACCTTTGAACCGCATGAGCGGGCAGATGATGCCGTCGTGGAGCCCCGCACCGATAGCGAACCGGACCTTTTAGTCCGTGACTTTTATTCGGCCGTGGCGATTCCCACTGGTAACTACGCTGCTGCCCGCACCTTCCTTTCTTCCGAAATCGCTAATTCTTGGGATCCCACGGATACCGTGCTCGTCGTGGACTCCATCGACCTTGTGACCTCAAACATGGAAGACGGTGCCCTCGAGTATTCGGTGCGCGGCAACATCATCGGCCGTCTGGCGAATGGCGGGGCCTATGTCCCGGATAACTCACGCCTTGAGGCGACTGTCCGACTGCGCCAGTTCAATGGGCAATGGCGCATTACGGACCTGCCCACCGGCGCGGTGATCGAGCGCACGGAACTGCGCAACCGCTACCGC
Organism: Corynebacterium sp. HMSC074C01; assembly: GCF_001814605.1. Classification (NCBI taxonomy): domain Bacteria; kingdom Bacillati; phylum Actinomycetota; class Actinomycetes; order Mycobacteriales; family Corynebacteriaceae; genus Corynebacterium; species Corynebacterium sp. HMSC074C01. The sequence continues at coordinate 102,804 of NZ_KV817260.1, forward strand.
CCGCAGTCGCTGTACTTCTTCGGTATAGCCCAGCGCCTACTAGTGGCGGACCGCAGGTGGCTCTACTCAGGGAAGGACTCGATCGCTTCAGAGCTGGTCACCCTCTTGCTACAGGGCCCGTCTTCCGATATTGCTCCGGCGACGTCCACCCTGATCCCGAAGGATGCCACTTTCTTAGGCATCAACGATGGCGTGTATGAATTCAGTGGTATGTCAGCAATGAGCCAGGAGGAGCGCCTCAAATTTGCCTCCCAGTTGGTCTGGACTCTCAACAATGCGGAGATCACTAGTTCGGTGCGCGCCACCATCGATGGCAGCCCCTTGGTTGACAACATGGAGGAGATGACCATCGATGATTTCGCCGAGTTTAACCCAGAGGTAGCTGCCCAATCCGTGCCCAAGCTCTACGCCGTCAACGACGGCTCGCTGCTGGAAGTCAAGGGCGAAGGTAGCACCGAGGTACAGGGCATGGCCGGCCAGATCCACGACATCCAGTCTGCCGATATCTCGGATGAGGGGATGGTGGCCGCGGTGCGTAAGCGTTCTGAGAAGGAATCGCAGCTGGCGATGGGCGAGCTCGGCCACGAACTCAAGGATTCGGTCAAGGGCGAAACCCTAGCCCGCCCCACCTTCGAGGTGGGCGGCCAGGTGGCGTGGACCGTCGTCGATGGCAAACATGTAGTCCGTGTGACGCGTTCGCCGGCGACTGGCGAACTGAGCACTGCCGAGGTTGACACCTCCGCACTGGAGAACGTAGAGGGAGAAATCTCGGTCATCCGTCTGTCCCTCACGGGAGCCCGCATCGCCATGATCATCGACGGCAGCATTTATACCGGCGTGGTGGCCCGCGCGACTTCGGGCGAGCGGCGCATCGTCAACATCCACCAAGTTGGCCCAGAGCTGACTGGCTCGGCCTTGTCCGTGGAGTGGCAGACGGATGGTTCTTTGCTCGTGGGTACCTCGGCGTCGAACTCGCCCGTGTGGCGTATCGAGCAAGACGGTTCTTCTGCTACCACCTTGCCCACCGGAAATATCACCGCGCCTGTGGTGGCGGTGGCTTCCTCACCGTCGACGCACTACGTCACCGATGCGCATGCCCTACTGCAGCTTCCCGCAGGCGGATCTGAACGCTCGTATTGGCGTGAAGTCGAAGGTCTGCAGGGAGTGCGCTCTTCCCCCATTATCGCGCGCTAGAGTCGCGCTACAGTGGGGTGCATGCCGAAGAATCGGGGGATAGGGGAGGCCACGGTCGCTCTCGTGGAGCTTTTCTTGCCACGTCCCTGCGCCGGGTGCGGGGGAGAAACAGCTGCGGGCGGGGTGTTGTGCACGTCCTGCCAGGAACACTTGCGGCAGGTTCCGCGCCGGGTGGAACGGCCGCAACCTTTGGGGTTTCCGGCATGGGCTCTTGGACCCTATTCCGATACTCGCCGCGGGGTCATCATTGCCATGAAGGAACGTGGGCACCGCGCAGTGCGTGCTCATCTCGGGGCGGTGTTCGCCGCCGGCATCGATTACTTGCGCGCCCGAGGTGATATCCCGGAGACCGGGTTGCTTGTGCCGGCGCCGACGCGTGTGTCTTCGGCGCGTCGCCGCGGTGGCGATCCTGTTGCTTCGCTGTGCCAGGCAGCGGCTGCCAGACTTCCGGGCTGGGCTGTGGTCAATGCCTTGAGTACGGCTGAAAGCAGCGCGGACCAATCGGAGCTCAGCGCCGTGGAGCGCGCTGATAACATGCGGACAGCCGTGCTGTTGCGTCCCGCCGCCCGCGAACTGGTGGGGAAGAGCGTGCTGCTTGTCGACGACGTCATCACCACCGGCGCAACGCTGCGCGCCAGCGCCGCGCGTGTGTGGGCTATCGGGGGTGACGTTGCGGGCGCGATTGTGCTGGCAGATGCGTAGGGTGGGCCGCTATCGAGCTTAGGTGGAGGGGGCCAGTCACCGCGTTGGTTATGACCAGTGGTAGCATGAGGGGTGTCACAGGGAAGCGGGCTTTCGGCCCCTCATCACAGGCTTGTGGAAGTCCGCAGAATGTGCAGTCATTCAGTCCCCACGAGTATAGGGAGGCATTTCATGTCCCAGCAGACCAACGCTCAGGTCACCATCACCGGCCGTAACGTGGAGGTTCCGGAGCACTTCCAGGAACGTGTCACTGAAAAACTAGCCAAGATCGAGCGCCTTGATCCGACCCTGACCTTCTTCCACGTGGAGCTGCAGCACGAGCCGAACCCGCGCCGCGAGTCCGAGGCAGAGCGTCTGCAGATCACCGCTACCGGTAAGGGGCACATCGCTCGCGCCGAGGCGAAGGAAGATTCTTTCTATGCGGCACTCGAGACTGCCCTGGGCAAGATGGAGCGCTCCCTGCGCAAGGTTAAGGTGCGCCGTGAGAACGTGAAGTCCGGCCACCGCGCCCAGAAGGGTACTGGCCAGATCGCTGCTGAGCTGGTCGCTGAAGCTGAGGCAGCTAAGCCTGCTAAGGAAGAGCGCTACATCGATCCCTACGCCGAGACCGTCGAGGATGTTCGCCCGGGCCAGGTCGTCCGCTTCAAGGAGCACCCGGCAACCCCGATGTCTGTCGATGATGCGCTCAGCGAGATGGAGCTGGTCGGCCACGACTTCTACCTTTTCATCAACGAGGAGAACAACAAGCCTTCCGTGGTTTACCGCCGTCACGCATTCGATTACGGTCTCATCTCCCTCACGGATGCTGATGCTTAAGGCCTAAGCCTTAAAGGCCTTGGGGCCTAGTGCACAGGCTCCCTGCCCCGCAGCGCACACGCGCAGCGAGACAGGGAGCCTTCTTATTTCTCTATTAAGCATTGTTAATCTTTGATCTTCTCTTTTTCGTGACGGATGAGGGGGCGTCCTGCAAACGCCGGGGTGGGGGGCAGAATTACGCTTTGGTCTGGGTGGCGAACTGTAAGGGAAAAGCTAGTGAGTACAATGGCGACGAGTTAACTTATTTGTCGCGACAAGAAGGACTATCTAGACGTGTTTGGACTTTCCAAGCTGCTCCGTGCCGGTGAGGGACGCACCGTCAAGCGCCTGGCCAAAATTGCAGATGATGTTATTGCCCTAGAAGATAAATTCGCGGCGCTGTCGGACGACGAGCTCAAGGCTAAGACTGATGAGTTTAAGAAGCGTCTGGCGGATGGCGAAAAGATGAATGACATCCTGCTCGAAGCCTTCGCCACCGTGCGTGAGGCCGCCTGGCGTGTGCTTGATCAGAAGCACTACAAGGTGCAGATTATGGGTGGTGCCGCCCTGCACTTCGGCAACGTCGCTGAGATGCGCACCGGTGAGGGCAAGACCCTGACCTCGCTGCTGCCGGCCTACCTCAATGCGCTGGAGGGTAAGGGCGTACACATCGTGACGGTCAACGATTACTTGGCCAAGCGTGACGCCGAGATGATGGGCCGTGTCCACCGCTGGCTGGGCCTCACTGTTGGCGTCATCCTCTCCGAAATGCGCCCTGCGGAGCGCAAGGAAGCTTATGCTTGCGACATCACTTACGGCACTAACAATGAGCTGGGCTTTGACTACCTGCGCGACAACATGGTCCGCTCGCTCAATGACACGGTCCAGCGTGGCCACAATTACTGCATCGTGGATGAGGTTGACTCCATCCTGATCGACGAGGCCCGTACCCCGCTCATTATTTCCGGACCGGTCGACGGCTCCTCCCAGTTCTACGGCGTTTTCTCCAAGTTGGCGCCGAAGATGCGCGAGGGCATCCACTACGAGGTGGACCACAAGAAGCGCACCATTGGTGTGCTGGAGGAGGGCGTCGAATTCGTCGAGGATCAGCTGGGTATTGAAAACCTCTACGCCCCGGAGCACTCCCAGTTGGTGTCCTACCTCAACAATGCTTTGAAGGCGAAGGAGCTCTTCACCCGCGATAAGGACTACATTGTCCGCAACGGCGAAGTGCTGATCGTGGATAGCTTCACCGGTCGCGTTCTGGCTGGTCGTCGCTACAACGAAGGCATGCACCAGGCCATTGAGGCAAAGGAAGAGGTGGAGATCAAGAACGAGAACCAGACTCTCGCCACCGTTACGCTCCAGAACTACTTCCGTCTCTACGACAAGATTTCCGGCATGACCGGTACTGCAGAGACCGAGGCTGCTGAGCTGCACTCCATCTACGGGCTAGACGTGGTGCCGATTCCGACTAATAAGCCGAACCAGCGTACCGACCACTCCGACCGCATCTACAAGACCCAGGAAGCCAAGTTCGCTGCGGCGGTGGATGACATCGAGGAGCACGTTGCCGAAGGCCAGCCGGTGCTGGTAGGTACCACCTCCGTGGAGCGCTCCGAGTACCTCTCGCAGCTGTTGAGCAAGCGCGGAATCAAGCACTCGGTGCTCAATGCGAAGCACCACGAGGAAGAGGGTCAGATCGTCGCCCGTGCCGGCCGCCCCGGCGCCGTAACCGTAGCCACCAACATGGCCGGCCGCGGTACCGATATCGTGCTCGGCGGTAACCCCGAGGTCATCCTGGATGAGAAGCTGCGCGAGCGCGGCCTCGATCCCTTCGAGGATGAAGAAAAGTACCAGGAGGCCTGGGACGCAGAGATCGATCAGGAGAGGGAACGCTCCAAGCGCCTGGGCGACGAGGTCCGCGAGGCCGGCGGCCTGTACGTATTGGGCACTGAGCGCCACGAGTCGCGTCGTATTGATAACCAGCTGCGCGGCCGTTCCGGCCGTCAGGGTGACCCGGGTGAGACCCGCTTCTACCTGTCCATGCGTGATGAGCTCATGGTGCGCTTCGTGGGCCAATCCATGGAAAATATGATGAACCGCCTCAACGTGCCGGATGATGTGCCGATTGAGGCCAAGATGGTGTCTAACTCCATCAAGGGTGCACAGGCGCAGGTGGAGAACCAGAACTTTGAGATGCGTAAGAACGTGCTCAAGTACGATGAGGTACTCAATGAGCAGCGCAAGGTTGTATACGCCACCCGCCACGACATCCTCGAGGCCAGCGACATCAAGGACAACATCCGCGAGATGATCAACGATACCGTGTCTGCTTACGTGGCGGGCGCGACAGCCACCGGATACGTGGAGGACTGGAACCTAGACGAGCTGTGGAATGCGCTGGAGTCCCTCTACGGGCCGACTATGACGCACGAGGAGCTTGTCGACGGTACCGAGTACGGCTCCGCCGGCGAGATCTCTGCGGAGCAGCTGCGCGATGCACTGTTGGTTGATGCGAACTCTGAGTATGACCAACTCGAAGAAGCCGTGAGCGCCATCGGCGGCGAAAGCCAGATGCGCAATACCGAGCGCATGATCATCCTGCCGATTATTGACCAGAAGTGGCGCGAGCACCTCTACGAGATGGATTACCTCAAGGAAGGTATCGGTCTGCGTGCCATGGCGCAGCGCGATCCTCTGGTGGAGTACCAGAAGGAAGGCGGCGACATGTTCAATGCCATGAATGACGCGGTCAAGGAAGAAACCGTGCGCCAGCTGTTTATGCTGCGCAAGCAGTTCAAGGCGCAGGAAGAGGCGAATGCCGCGGGTGAAGCGGAAGCATAGGACAACACTGAAGCGCCAGCGTTAGCCAACGCAAGACGCCGTGGGAATCTTTCCCCACGGCGTCTTTTTATTGGAAGTAGTTAGGTATATACTGGCAGAACGTTAATTGTTTTTCTTCGGAGGTTGAGTTAGTATGCGTCGCTTGTCTCTGCGAGTAGGTCTATCCGTGTTCGCATCTGCCACCCTGCTGGGTGGCGGCGCAGCTGCTTCGGCTTTGGAACTAACCCCGGAAGAGCAGTGTCAGCTGGCCTCCGTATTGGACTCTCAGAGCGATGACTCCTTGAAGGACGCTGCACTTAGCTCACAGGATGTTGTCTCCACTCAGTGTGGCGCGGTGCCTGAACCGGAAAGCTTTGATGAAGCTACTGCGAAGCTTCCCGTGGTTGGGGCCACCATGTTTGGCGGCATCAGCCTAGCTTTGGTGAGCGCTTCTGCGGCCTTCGCCGGAATCGATTGGACACCCATCCTGATCAAGCTGGGATCGCTGTTCTAAGACCAAGGCTAAGCCATAGGTTTGCTTTCTAATCCTCTCTAAAACCTCAAGAACCTCGTCCTCAGAACCTCTTTCTCTTGAGTCAGTGGGTTTGCAGGCCGCCCGAAAGTAAGCGGAATGACCGCAGGTATCGGCCGGTTGCAGCGCCGGTAAAAGCGCGCCGTGTTGAGCCTAAGAGCACCGAACCGAAGAACTCACCATTTGAGCGCGCGTGTAAGCTGCGCAGCGTCATTCCTCCGTGTGATTCCGCCGCTGCCTGGGCTTTCCTCCAGGCGCGCACATGCTTAGTGATTTCCGGGGCAAAGCGCGGGTTATTGAGATGACTCAAAGGCCGCAAGGCGGCGGCGACTTCGAGAACTATGACAACGAGACCACGGATCTCTTCCCGCGTGGCTAGGTCGCGAGCTGTGGGCTCGCGCTCGTAGCGGATGCGTTGCGGGGCAACATACAGTTGTAGGTGGCTCATGCCGGGGATGGGGGTGTACATGTCAATCGCGTCCTCTTCCGCAATGCGCGGTACGGAGGAAGGCGCTGAAGCAACGAATGGGAAAGGGCACAGAGAAGGAAGCTGGATGCACGTTCATTGTGCCATGGCAGCCCCGTCTGCGGCTAGAGCTTTGCAGCGCATCGGCCGGTGAGAGCAGGCGGGCGGTATGTTCGCTATACTTTCGGACGATAAACACAGTTCAATGCGAAGGGTAGATAAAATGCGTGGACTCATCGTCGATTTTGTAGGCGTGCTTGACGGCACCGAGGAGGACGTCAAGCGCTGGAGGGAATTATTCGCCGCCGCGAAATCCAACGGAGTTGCCACCGCTATCCTTTCCAACGATCCGGGCGGCCCAGGCGCGGAGCACATCCGTGAGTGGGAATACCGCGGCATCGTGGATGCCGTGGTGCTCTCCGGCGAGGTTGGCGCTGAGAAGCCGGACCGTGCTGCCTTCCAAGCCGCGGCAGATGCTATCGACCTGCCGATTAATGATTGCGTCATGGTGGATGATTCCATCGTTAACGTGCGCGCTGCTGTGGAGAACGGCATGGTGGGCATGCTCTACACGGTCTTCGATCGCACAAGCGTTGAGGTCCAGGCAGTCTTCGACATTGAAGGTGAGTTCTAAGTGTCGAAGGATGTGCGCGTCTTCCTGCCGGCTACCTTCGGCATGCTGGCTGAGCTTGAGGAGACCGGCCAGCTCGCCGCCCGCAGTGGTTGGGGTTTTGCGTTAACGCCCGCGTTGCGTGAGTTCTACACCGAAGGCGACGAGGAAGAAATTGAGTACTCTGCCTTCCTTGAAGCGTCCATGGCTTCATTGCGCCTGTTGGCTGTCGGGGATGAAGAAGAGTTTCCCCACCGACGCGTGGTCATCTCCGTCGACGTGGATGAGTCCGTGGTGACTCCGAAACCGGACATGGGCGAGCCTGTCGTGGCCCTCAATCCTGCCACGATCACGAAGGCTAACCTGCAGGCCATCCACGTGGATATCGAGGAATCCGAAGCCGCTACGGCCAAGGCTATTAACGCTATCGACAACGCTGATCTCGGGGATGAGGACGCTGAGCTCGTAGTCGGTGATGCTTTGGATAATTTCATGGCTTTTTATGACCCCACCGAACTACCCATCCTTGTGGAGCTTCTTTAGGGATCTTCTTGCCAACAATCACCGGTGCCTCACGCGTGGTGCTAGTCTAAGCCTCTAACGCCATCGCTTAAGAAGGAGCACCACCGTGAAGAGAGCCCGTCTTGCTAGCCTTGTCACCGCCGCTGCCCTGAGCACCGCTGCGCTTGTCGCCGCACCAGTTGCCGGCGCAGAGGAGCCTGCAGCGCCGATCGTGCAGGAGCACGCGGAGCGCAGCAACCCAGACCCCAAAAATCCGGATCCTGATATGGGTGTAACGACCCCATGGCTGCGAATCCTCGAGGGCTCCTCGCAGGGGCCAGTGGCCGTCGTTATCGCCATCCTCTTCGGCATCATCAGCATTGGCTTCGCCGCCTACAAGGAGTTTGGTGATTACCTGCCCAAGTTGGGCTGATTGCTGATATTCTGCGGGGGTAAAACTCAGCTCTATCGAGAGGTTTACTCAGTATGTCTTCCTCCCGTCTTCGCCGTGTGGTGGCTACCTCGACCTTGTCCGTCGCGCTTGTGGCTGGCGGTGTCGTTGCCCCGACTGCCGGTGCAGTGACCACCTCCATCAAGAACGATAAGTGCACCATCACCTTGAACGAAGAGGAAGCCAGCGACCTGAAGAATGCGGAGTCGAAGGATAATGACGTCGACAGCAGCTTGCTGAAGAATGGCCTGAAGATTTCGCCCAAGGACGCGGAGAAGCGTGCTCGCGACGTAGAGAACCAATCGGACGAGCTCTACCGTGCTCTGGCTGGCTATGAGGCAGAGGTCGAGCTCGGTGATGAGGACGCCGTCAAGCGCGCAAAGAACAACATTGCGGTGGTAGAGGCCTTCCGTGGGATTGCGCCGGACTACGTCAAGGCCCTCAACGCCTGTGCGAAGAAAGAAGAGTTCAATAAGGAAGAGGAGACCGGTGGCAACACCTCCTCCAATATCGATACCGGCGGCGCTATCATCCTCGGCGTTTCCGGCGGCTTGGCCGTGATCCTTATGGTTCTCCGCGCGGCTGGTCCCTTCCTTAAGACCGTTCTGCCGCCGCAGCTGGCGGCAATGCTTCCGCTCTAAAACTTAGGTGCCATTAGAGCGCGTAAAGCTCTTCCTGTACTACGCGTAAGGCCTTTCCAGCGCTACGCCTAAGGCCTTTAGGCTTTAGGCCCAATCGACGTTGGTGCGCAGGGAAGCCAAAAGGCCCCGCACTGCGTCGCGACGGCGCGCAGACGCCGTTCCTTCTTCGATGCTGAGGTCCAATCCGCATTCGGGGTCCGCGGGTGGCCCGGCGTGGGTGCATCCACGCGGACAATCCTCAATTGCTTCGGCAAGGTCATCGAAGACCTCAATGACGTTTTCCGCATCAATGTGGGCTAAGCCGAAGGAGCGGATGCCTGGGGTATCAATGATCCATCCGCCATGCGGGGTGCTCCCTTCAGCAGGCAACCGCAGCGCCACCGACTGCGTCGATGTATGGCGGCCCTTGCCCACAGCGGAGACTTCGCCGGTTTCGCGGTTGGCATCCGGTACCAGCCGGTTCACCAGCGTGGATTTTCCTACGCCCGAATGGCCGATGAGGGCCGTGACATGTCCATCAATTGCGGCACAGACCTGCTCCAGCCTATCGTCCACGCCAGCTTCCACCACGGTGACATCCAAGTCCGCGAACTCTTGGGCGAACGGAGTGGGGTCGGTGAGGTCGGTCTTCGTCAGACACAGGACGGGCTGGATATTGCCGGCGAAGGCCGCGATGAGAGCACGCTCCACGAATCCGGAGCGCGGCGGTGGATCCGCCACGGCGCTCACGATCAGGAGGCGGTCCGCATTGGCCACCACGATGCGCTCATAAGGATCCGTATCATCCGCGGTGCGCCGAAGGACGGAAGTGCGCTCCTCTAGCTTCACGATGCGCGCGAGGGTGTCCTTCTTACCAGAAGTATCGCCCACGACGCCGACCCGATCACCGACCTCTACGGGCGTGCGGCCCATCTCGCGGGCGCGCATGGCGGTAACAACCGGGCCATCATTATCAAGGGCAACTCCCCAGCGCCCGCGGTCCTTGGTGATGACCATGCCGAACTTGGCATCCTTGTGCTTCGGACGGTCCTTCGTGCGAGGGCGCGAGCCTTTACCCGGCCGGATGCGGACATCTGATTCGTCGTAGCTGCTCGCGCGCCTAGCCATGGATCATGGCCTCCCACATCTTGGCGAAGCCGGGCAGAGTCTTGGACGTGGTGTCGATGTCCTCGACCTCGACACCGTCGACTGCCAAGCCGATGATGGCGCCAGCGGTGGCCATGCGGTGGTCGGCGTAGGAGTGCCACTGGCCGCCGTGGAGTGGGGCAGGGGTGATGCGGAGGCCGTCGTCAAGCTCGGTGACGTTGCCGCCAAGGCCGTTGATCTCCGTAGCGAGGGCCGCCAGACGGTCCGTCTCATGGCCTCGCAGGTGCGCGATGCCGGTCAGCGTCGACGGCGTTGAAGCCAGAGCGCACAGCGTAGCCACGGTAGGGGTGAGCTCACCGATATCTCCCATATCGAGATCGATGCCGCGCAGGCCTGCTAGACCCTCCTGCGGGCCGGTGACCTGCAGGTAGGGATCCTGGCGAGGGGCCTGCGGGACGTACTCAACCTGTGCCCCCATCTGCTCCAGGATGCCGCGGAAAGCATCACCTGGTTGGGTCGTTTCCTCCGGCCAATTCAGAATGCTCACGCTGCCGCCTGAGACGGCGGCAGCGGCAAGGAACGGAGTGGCGTTGGAGAGATCTGGTTCGATGTACCACTCGCGTCCCTTAATCTTCCCGGGCCGGACGACCCAATTGTCGTCGCCCGCGAGCACGTGCACGCCGGCCTCACGCAGCATGCTAATGGTCATGAGAATATGCGGTTGGGAAGGGACGGTGCCGCCTTCGTGGCGCACGCTGATTCCGTTGCGGTAGCGCGCCCCGGCCAGAAGCAGCCCGGAGACGAACTGGGAAGAAGCGGAGGCATCAATGGTGACTTCGGCGCCCTCCGGAGTGCCATGAGGCGTGATGCTAAGCGGCAGGCTATCGCCTTCGATGTCGACCCCCAGCTCACGCAAGGCCGTGGTCATCGTGGACATGGGGCGCTTCCGGGCATAAGGGTCACCGTCGATGACAACAGGCCCATCCGCCAGCGCTGCCACCGGAGGCAAGAAGCGCATGATCGTGCCAGCCAGGCCACAATCCACGGTCGCCCCATGGAGCTGACCCGGCGTCACGCGCAGGTGCGGTCCCCACTCGGAGATACCTACGCCCATGGCCTTCAAAGCTTCTTTCATCAGGTCAGTATCGCGGGACACCAGCGGGTTGTAGATGATAGAAGGTGAGTCAGCCAACGCAGCGAGGATGAGGGCGCGGTTGGTCATCGACTTTGACCCGGGAACTTCCTGAGTCCAGGACAGCGGGCCGGTGGGTTGGGGAGCACTCCAGAATGCAGACATGTAGTCCATAATAAAGGGCATGTGCGGAAGATTTGTTCTGTTCACCGAGTCCCTACTGGAGGAAATCGGAGCGTGGGAGTCCATCACGGAGGTCCACGCGCCGGAAGGCCTGCCGCCGGCACGCTATAATATTGCTCCGACCCAGCCCATAGCCATCGTGCGGGTTGCGGAGGAGACCGCCCGCGTGGAGCCAGCCCGCTGGGGGCTTATCCCGCATTGGAAGAAAGACCTCGATGGCCCGCTGCTGTTTAATGCCCGCGCGGAAACTGTGGCGCAGAAACCTTCCTTCCGCGATGCCTTCAAGGCGCAGCGCTGTGTCATCCCGCTGGATGGCTACTACGAGTGGAAGGCTGGAGAGGACAAGAAAGCCAAGAAGCAGCCCTACTATGTGACCGGGCCCGATGGTCTGCTGTGGGCGGCTGGTTTGTGGGCCACGGGGATGGATAGGCTTTCGGCCACTATGGTGACCACGGATGCCACGGAGGAGATGGCGTGGCTGCACCACCGCCTGCCCAAGTTTCTGTCTACAGAAGAGATCGCGCCCTGGCTGGCGGGAGAGGCACTGCTGGAGCCGAGCTCCGTGCGCGGCTTTCAGGCACGCCCGGCAGACCCCGCGGTGGGCAACGTGCGCAACGACTACGCAGAGCTTATCGACGAACCACCGGCCACCACCCTCTTCTAGTTCGCGAGAACTAGTCGGCGAGAACGTCGGCGAAGGAGAGCTCCAGCACGCGGGGGAGATCCTCCGGATTCATCTCGATGTCGAGGCCACGCTTGCCTCCGGAGAAAAGGATGGTGTCGAAGAGCAGCGCGGTCTCGTCAACGACAGTGGGCAGGACATGCTTGTGCCCCAACGGGGAGATACCGCCGGGGATATAGCCGGAGGACTTGGAAGCGTCGACAGGCGCGGCCATCGTGGCCTTGGATGCGCCGAAAGCGGCGGCGGCTTTCTTGAGGCTGAGCTGGTGAGTGACTGGAAGGACACAGACGGCGAGTTGGCGTTTAGGGCCTTTGCCAGCGCTCAGATCAATGACGAGGGTTTTGAAAATGCGCTCAGGGGCAACATCGAGGGCCGCAGCGGCTGCCTCACCGAAGTTTTCGCGACCGCCATCAAAGGTAGAGACGCGGTGGTCAATACCTGCCTCTTCGAGGAGTTTGAGGGCGGGGGTAGCGGCACGCGGGGTCTTCTTGGACATATAAACCACCCTAGTCCGGAGCGCTAGGATGGTCGGTATGGCCACAGAAACGACGAGCGAGATGCTTCAGAAACAGCGGTTGTTTGAGGAGCAAGCCTTGCCCTTGCTGGACCAACTCTACGGCGGAGCGATGCGTCTGACGCGCAACCCGCAAGACGCGGAGGATTTGATCCAAGAGACCTACCTCAAGGCCTTTAGCAACTTCGATTCCTTCAAACAGGGCACGAACTTGAAGGCGTGGCTGTACCGCATCATGACGAATGCCTACATCAATTCTTACCGGAAGGCCAAGCGCCGCCCGGTGGAATCCTCAGCGGATGAGCTGAGTGACTTTCAGCTGTATACCACGTCCGGGCATGATTCCACGGGCCTGGAATCAGCGGAGGTCGAAGCACTCAAGCAGATGCCGGATTCGGAGATTTCCGAGGCCATGAATGACCTGCCGGAGGATTACCGCATGGTGGTGTACTACTCGGATGTGGTGGGTTTGGCCTATAAGGAAATCGCAGAAGTGATGGGCACCCCATTGGGGACGGTCATGAGCCGCCTCCACCGCGGAAGAAAATTGCTTCGCGCGGCGTTGAAGGACGTAGCACGAGAAAAAGGCATTGGTCGCAACCACCCAGAGATGGAGGAGAAGTAATGGAACGCGCAACAGGACGCAATTGCGGTGCGTGTAACTCTCCCGAGGTTGAAGCGCTCTTTCGGGAGCTGTTCGATGAATCAACCAGCTATGCGCGAGCACTGGAAATCCGCGAGCATCTCGCGCAGTGCGATGCCTGTCAACAGCGCGTCGAGAGTGAAGAAGTAATCCGAGCGCTCGTGCGCAAATGTTGCGGGGGACAGGCTGCACCGCAGTCACTGCGCCAGCGCATTTGCGTGGAAATTACGCGGACTGAGATTACCTGGGGCTAGGGCCGTTGAGGCCACATTAACGCCTAGGCCAAGTTAGATAGGCCTCGGCGTATAAGCAAAGGGCTCGTTCCCGTCCTCTGAATGAAGAGGGAAACGAGCCCTAATTGATTGCTGACGTTATGCGTTAGGACGCTTGCCGTGGTTAGCGGACTTCTTACGGCGATCCTTGCGCTTACGGCCACGCTTGCTCATCGCGTACTCCTTCTGTTAAGGGTAAATGAACTTATTCAACTGTAGCGGCAGGGTATGCCGGGGTGTTAATCGGGGGTGCAGTTTTTGAGGACTCTTTAAGCAGAGACGCGGGCACGGCCGCGGCTGCGGTTGCGGCGCTTGATAGCGCGACGCTCCTCTTCAGAGAGGCCGCCCCACACACCGGCATCCTGTCCGGACTCGAGGGCCCACTTGAGGCAGGAAGAAGCAACCGGGCAGCGGTTGCAGACCAGCTTGGCCTTAGCGATCTGGGTGAGTGCAGGGCCGGAATTGCCGACAGGGAAGAAAAGCTCCGGGTCTTCGTCGCGGCAAACAGCTTCGTGGCGCCAATCCATGATTGAAATCTCCTAACAAATTTTTGACAGCAGTGAGTGAAAGCAGGCGCACCAAGGGCAGTCCACAGCTGTGAACTGTTCCGAGTGCTCCGGGGGTTTAAGTGAACTGGTCTGCGGTCAGTGGGGCCCTGTCTCGAGTTAGGGCCAGCGTCGCCGCCGCCGTGGTTCACTTGCGGTTAACTTGGAGGTTTCTCCGAGTTAAGAACTGATTTAACAGCTCGTTGTTTTTGCTACCTGAGAATAATGACACGTTTACTCAAACTCCGCTAGGGGTAGAGGTCAAAAAGTGTCCAAAGTCACTAAATAAATTCCGTCAATTCATACATTTGTTATGGATTGGGTCCTGTAAGAACCCTGTCAGTAACGTCTCAACCTGCGGTGATGGGGGAAATGGGGTGAGTGTGGTGACCTGGATCGCGTCAAATCCGGATTGCTTCCTCTGCCCCCGAAACGTGGAAGGCAGGTAGCTCAAGCTGAGCCTGGTGACGTTGTATTCGGAAAGGGGATATCTGTGGGCGCGTGAAGCACTGGCGTGGAGTAGGCCTAAGCGTGGAATAGAGACGTAGACTAGATACCCGTGAATAAGAAGCAGAAACAGTCCTCGACCACGCCTGCCCGCACAACCGGAGGCCGCGCCCCGGGGGCGGTGATAGCGGCTGCCGGCATTGCCGTGCTCCAGTCCATCGCGGTTATTATCTTCGGAATTTTCCTCGTTGTTCGTGAGCTAACGGGTGCTGAAAATGACTCTATGGTTTCCGATTCTGGGGCGGCGGGCTTCGTCGGCCTAGGTACGGCTATCTTCGTCTTTATCGTGTTCGGCTTTGTCATCCTTGCCTCGTGGGCCTTCGTTAAGGGCAAGCGCTGGGGCCGCGGAGCTATCGTGCTCGTGGAATTTATTTTGGGTGCCATCGCCTTCCAGATGTTCAGCGGAGGCTCCGCAGCGCTCGGCGCCGTGACGCTGGCCAGCGCAGCGGTGGTACTTTACCTGCTCATGATGCGACCCGAGGCGGCGCAATGGGCTGAAAGCCACTTCTAGGTGAGCTGCTTCTTAAACAACTAAGAAGTTAAGAGGCAGTGAGCGCCACGGCGGTGTTTCCACGCTGCTCGGTGATGGCCGTGCCCGCAAGAGTTAGCGAAATTGGACCGGTATAGCCGTCACGGTCAATAGGAATGCTGCGCTCGGTCTTTCCAGTAGCCCAGTCCACCACGTCGATTCCTTCCTCCGTGGGCACTAATAGCCGCTCGCCGACGGCGATGCCGGTGCCGACTGCCTGCTCCAGAACGTGGTCCACTTTGAGCTCGGTTGGGCTAAAGAGATAAAGACGCTCACCGTCGAACCACGTCATGTGGTGGGGCAGATCAGCGACCGCGGGGGCGAAGGGGGAAGCGGAATTCGTGATGGCCTTTGAAGGCTCCACGTCCGTGGAGGAGAGCGCTTTGCCCTCAAAGTCATAGGAGACGATACGTGGCACATCGCCCGGCAGGAAGACCGCAGCGGCCTCCTGACCATAGGCAATGAGACGCGCGCCTGGGTTATTAATCTCGATATCCTTGGAGATTTCCGGCGAACGCGCATCCTCTGGAGTGGCGTTTTGGATGCGCAGCCACGTGGAGTCTAGAGAATCCGGACAGGATTCGGTCACCGCCATCGTTTCGGTGCGGGTCAGCGCTGAGGTGATGGCGCAATCCTCGTGGGGTTGGAGGTTCGGTTCTTGTTTGGCTTCGACATCGCCATATTCAACGGTGCGTACTAGGTCAGAGCGCCATAGTTCTACGCGCTCGGCGGAAACGGTGCCCACGCGGTCATTCGACACAATAGGGACCACCTGCTCGGAATTGCGGGCGCTGCGGGTATCGGAGTACTGGCCGGATACCGCATCGATGGCTACCACATCGCCGCAGCCATTTCCCACATCATAGGTGGCCACGATCTTGTTCCACGCCGTGCCGAGCGAACAGAGGTCGGCATCGCGGCGCTGGTAGGTCCAGACCGTATCGCCAGAGGCATCCGAAGCGCGGAGGGTATCACCGTCATGGGTTATCAGCAGCCCCTTCGTGGATATCGCGCGGGACTGGCCCGGCACCACAGTGTTGGGGAGGCTGAAGGATTCAGTGAGGGAGTTGGGGACGGACTCGAGAGTCTGAGTCTCGGCATCAGACGCGGTATCGACAGCGGGAGTAAGCTCCGACTTGTGGATCGGTGCCGTAATCACCGCGCCGCCAATAGCAATGGCACAGACCGCGCTGATTGTACCCACAGCAAGCCAGTCTGCCTTGGTGGAACGCAAAATGGGAGCCTTCTTCCCGGGGCTTTGCTTCTTCGCGGATTCCGGGCCCTGCTCGGTGCTCATCGGCGTCCTCCTTGGCGGGGCTTGCGCGTGCGGGAACGGGTGCGGCGCGAGGCGCGGGCAGATGCCGTGGAGGAACGTGGTGAGCCTCCACGCGACGACTCCCCACGTGAGTTCGAGCGCCGCGGTGCACCCAGCACTTTTGTGGGTGGGCCGACGGTGTCAGCAACCGCCTCTGGGATATCGAGGGCTTCCGCAAGCTCCGGGGAGGTGCTGAACCACTGCGGTGGCTCTGGCTGGCCCAAATCAAGATCATCGTTGATGACTTGCCATTTGCCCAGCTCGTCGTAGCCGACGAGAGTGATGGCCGTGCCCGTGTGCCCCGCGCGGCCAGTTCGTCCGATGCGGTGGACAAAAGTCATCGGATCATCGGGTACCTGGTAGTTGATGACGTGGGTGACATCCTCAATGTCGATGCCGCGAGCGGCGACGTCCGTGGCCACGAGAATCTCCACGGTGCCTTCCCGGAAGGCATTGAGCGAGCGTTCGCGTGCTTTTTGGTCCAAATCGCCGTGGACCGCGCCCACGCGAAAGCCGCGCTGTGCTAGCTCGTCCGCGACGGCAGCGGCTGAGCGTTTCGTCCGCGTGAAGATGATGGTGCGCCCGCGGCCTTCTGCCTGCAGGACCTTTCCCAAGACCGCGATCTTGTCCATACGGTGTGCCTGGAAGGTGACCTTGCGCGTGGAGGAATGGGTGTGCTGGGCGTCACCAGACTCGGCGCGGATGTGGACCGGCTTTTCCAGGAAGGTACGTGCCAAGGTCACGATGGGCCCAGGCATGGTGGCGGAAAAGAGCATGGTCTGGTGCGGGTTGCCGTGCAGGAGCGAGAGGATCTTCTCGATATCCGGCAAGAAGCCCAAGTCCAGCATCTCGTCGGCCTCATCCAGAACTAGAACGCTGACGTGGTCGAAGGAGAGATGCTTCTTCTGGCAGAGATCGAGCAGGCGGCCCGGGGTGCCGACGACAACGTCCGCACCCGATTCAATCTGTGTGATCTGCTCTTCGTAGGGGCGCCCACCACACAGGGTGACCACGCTGAGCGGAAGGTTCGCGGCGGCGAGCTCCAGATCCCCGCTGACCTGGATGGCTAGCTCGCGCGTTGGTGCAATGACCAGTGCGCGGGGAGTCCCATCGAGCTCCGGAATGTCGGCGTCATCGAAAACGCGATCCAGCAGCGGGACACCGAAGCCATAGGTCTTGCCCATGCCGGTGCGCGCTTGACCGATGAGGTCCTGGCCATTCAAGGCAATGGGCAGCGTGAGCTCCTGGATGGCAAAGGTGTGCGTAATCCCGTTGTCAGCGAGGGCATCGCAGATCTCTACAGCGACGCCGAGTTCGGCAAAGGTAGGGGATTCGCGGGAATCGCGGGAAGATTTCGGGGCAAGCACACCTTGATAGTAGAGGACGTGGCTATAGTGGGGCCATTAGAGCGCCGGGGCGCAGTTCTCACGGCACCGATTAAAGAACACGATTTAAGGGAGATGCACCACATGGATATCAAGTTTGGTTTTGTCGATACCGCCCGCGAGCTGGTTATTCACGCGGATGGTGAGCGCGAAGAACTGACCCAGACCATCAACAACGCCTTGGCAGACAACTCCACCCTCGAATTGAAGGACACTAAGGGCCGCTCTTACATCGTGCGCACTGAGCGAGTCGTTTACGTAGAGATCGGCACTGCACGCGCGCACACCGTCGGATTTGCGGGCTAAGTACGCGCGCGCTGGCTCAGCGGGTAGCCTAAATGGCCATGGAGAATCCCGCGGATTTTAAGCAGCACCCACACCCCGCCTCAGCGGTGGAGCGCTTCGCTCGTGAGTACGGCTGGTGGCGTGTGGTGGCGATCCCCGTCATGGTCGTCATCACTGTGTGGGTACTGGTTGATGTTTTCCGCTCGCCCGCCCAAGATGCGGAGGTGACGGCGGCAGGGGAGACGTCGGCAAGCAGCACCGCCGCATCCGCCTCCTCGCGTAAGGGGCCTGACCCTGCCAACGCCAGCGCGGTCGCCGCCGCCAAGGATGGTTTGCCTGCAGGCGGTGACTTCACCGAGCAAGGTGAGGAAACCTACCGCGATGCAGGGCCGTCCACCATGCACGCGGGCAAGGGCGGGAAGCAAACCATCCGCTTTTCCGTTGAGATTGAAAACGGCATCGACACCTCCGCATATGGTGGGGACGGTGCTGTCGTTGCGCTTGTCGACGCCACCCTGGCCGACCCTCGCGGGTGGACGGCCAACGGAGACTTTGAATTCATCCACGTCAAAGCCGATGACAACCCCGATACGCACATCCGTCTGACATCATTGGGAACCACGGCGAAGTTGTGCGGCGCGCAGTTGGAATCAGAAACCTCCTGCCACACGACCATTACGGGGGAGTCCGCGGTCAACCTCAACGAGTCTCGGTGGGTGCGTGGCGCGACGCCCTTTGAAGGAGACTTGGGCAATTACCGCCAGTACCTGATCAACCATGAGTTTGGCCACGCTATCGGTTTTGCAGCGCATCAGGCTTGCGGCGGGGACGGTAAACTCGCGCCGGTCATGATGCAGCAAACGCTGAGCTTGAACAACGCCCAGCTTTTTGAGAAGGAACCCAACGAGGTTTATCCGGACGAGGATGTCACGTGCGAGCCGAACCCGTGGCCCTACCCGAACCCGGCTAATTCTGATCACGCTAAGCCCGAGTAGGTCGCCCACAATTTAAGGATTGTTTCCCCATGCCATTGCCACCTGAGCCCGTTCTTGCCGCTTTCAACGCCGAGTTTCACCCGCGCCGAACACAGGGTGAGCTCGTGGGTCCTGCGTGGGATAGCGGGATCCGCGTGGGCGATATTGTCTTCGCCGAGGCGCGGCCGTGGACTGGCTGGTCCGCCAAGGTTCGCGAGAAACTCAGCCTGCCGGGAGCGCGTATTGCCCGGCCAGTGCTGACTGCGGATGGTCGCTACACTGCTGCCGGATGGAAGGCCACACAATTTGTGGAGGGGCAGTTGCGGGGGCGCATCGATGAAACGGTGCAGATGGCGCTACGCCTCGATGAAGCGCTCGAGTTGGCGCCGTTGCCGACGGTTGATCGGCGCGATGATGTGTTTGCACGGGCAGAACGGGCAGCGTGGGAGGAGAGCGGCGAGGCCTATTCCGATGCTGAGCTTGCGCAGCTCCCACTTGTCACCGCCCACATGGACGTGCTGGGCACCACGGTTTTTTCTGGGGCGAACCCGCCGGCGCTGACTGATATCGTTCCTTCCGCGGCACCGCGCCCGGTTGGCTGGTCCGCCGCGCTGGTCATGGTGGATGGCCTCATCGCAGGGGTGGTGGATGATGATATTTGTGCCCGCTTTGCGGCGGTTCCCGGTATGCGGCAGCTGCTCTTGCGCGCGGTGGCGTACCGCCGTTACGTCAATACCCTGCACCCGCGCTCTAAAGCGACCGTGCGTTCGAATATAGAGAGGGTGGAAGAGGCCCTCGTGTCCGCGGCATCTGACACACTATAGGGCGTGAAGTACAGCAGCGAATCCCCCACACGTACCGGCGTCACGCTTCCTCCCTCACCGGAAGTCCGCCTCATTCCCCGTAGCCGCCGCGCCACGTCGCGCGAATGGGATGTTCCTTTGCCGCAGCAAGGTACCTGGCGGGTGCTTGGTGCGGCGGGGTCAGGGGTGTCAAGCCTGCTGATCGACGTTGTCTTGGCACAGCTGAATGCTGGAGCCGATGCCTCCGGCATCCTTGTTGTTGCCCCATCCAAGGAATCCGGTTCGCTGCTGCGCCGGGAATTGGCAGAGAACCTTGATGACTATGCCGCACAGACTTCGATGGTGCGCTCGGTGCACTCATTGGCTTTTGCGCTGCTGCGCCAAAGCAGCGAGGAGGAGCTGCGTCTCATCACCGGTGCGGAACAGGATGCAGTGATCCGTGAACTGCTACAGGGCCATGCGGCCGATCGCCGGGGCGCGTGGCCAGAGGAGATGCGCCCGGCCCTGGAGTACGTGGGCTTTGCGCGCCAACTGCGTGACTTGTTGCTGCGCGCCATCGAACGTGGCCTGGGCCCGACAGACCTGGAAGAGCTGGGGGAGCGCTACGGCCGCCCCATGTGGGTGGCTGCCGGAGATTTCCTGCGCGAATATGAGCGCACTCAGGCGCTGGCGGGTTCGCATTCCTATTCCGCTGCGGAATTGGTCAGCCAGGTGCTTTTGCGCCCGGAGCTGTTGCGCGAGCACCCGTGGCACACCATCGTGGTCGATGACGCGCAGTTGCTGGACCCGACCTCCGGCCAGCTGATCGCGGAGCTGGCGAAGACCGCACGCCTCACCGTGATTGGTGGTGACCCCGACCAAGCGGTCTTTGCCTTCCGCGGTGCTAATTCAGATTTCCTCACCACCTGGAAAGCAGAGAACGAACTTCGCCTAAGTTCTACGTACCGCAGGCCGTCCCCGGCGTGCGTGAGCGTCGTGGATTCCCGCGGCACCTTGCGTGATGTCCTGGCCAATACGGTTCGCCGCCGGCACTTAGAAGACGGCGTGGACTGGCGTGATATCGCAGTGATCGTGCGCTCTACCGGGGATATTGGATCTGCCCGTCGCACGCTGCTTTCTGCTGGCGTGCCGGTGCACATCAACCCCACGGACGTGGTGCTCGCTGAGCAGCGCTTGGTCAAAGCAGTACTTCTGGCTTTGCGTGCTCTGGAAAATGAGCTTGAGCCCGTGGAGCTCGAGGACCTGATTACAGGTCCCGTGGGCGGCGCTGATCCGGTGACTCTGCGGAGGCTCATCCGCGGCCTGCGCCGTTGGAAGCCGGAGCAGCGCGGAATGAATACACTGCGGGAGTTGCTGGACGGTGAGTTGCCGGACTTCAATAACCTCCTCACCGAGCGCGAGGAAGCGATTTTGGCGCGTATTCGCGGGGTGCTGTCTGCCGGGCGCGCGGCCTTGCAGCAAGGCGCTGCTGTTGAGGAAGTCCTGTGGGAAGTGTGGCAAGCCACCGGTTTGGATACACGCCTACAGGCAGCAGCCCTGCGCGGCGGTGCCGCGGGTTCGCAGGCGGACCGTGACTTGGACGCGATGATGGCCTTGTTCGACGCCGCCGGCGATTACGCCGAGCGTCGTCCGGCGGCGTCGTTGGAGTCCTTCATTCTGCACATCACGGAGCAAGAACTGCCCACCGGCGTGCGGGATCGCCGCTCGGCCTTGCCCAATGCAGTAGAAATCCTCACCGCGCACGGCGCAGTGGGGCGCGAGTGGGACACCGTCATCGTGGCGGGCGTTCAGGAAGGAACATGGCCCTCGGTAGGGGAGACCGGCTCTCTTTTTGGGCAAGAAGATCTCATCGATGTGCTGGATCGCGGCATCACTCCCGGCACCCCAGTCAGCCACGTGTCGGGGCGCTTGGCGGAGGAGCGCCGTCTCTTCCACGTGGCCACTACCCGTCACCGGCAACGGCTGCTCATCGTGGCGGTGGACTCACCGGAGAGCGATGTCGTGGAAGAACCCTCGCGTTTCATCGACGAGTTCCTTTCCGCTCGCGGCGTTGATGTTCCCGGCGCACAAGCGCGCCGGGAGGCGGGCAAGCGCCTCGCACGCCAGGCCTGGCCACGTGAGTTGGGCCTCGAGGTGCCGGAGCCGAATCCGGTGACGCTGCCCAGTGCTGCTAGTGGGGAGGAAGAGCTCGATCCTCTCGATGTCTCCGTACTCTCGGTGCCCGCGTTCGTGGCGCAACTGCGCCGTTGTGCAACTGATCCGGAGACCAATGAGGCGGAACGTTCCCAGGCGGTCCGGCAGTTGGCCCGTTTGGCGGAGGCTGGGGTCCCTGGGGCGCATCCGGATCAGTGGTGGGCCGCGCGCGGCGTGGCTTCGGAATTGCCGCTGCGTGGTTCGAGCACGGTGTCGCCATCCCGGGTCGATGCCTTGCTCACGTGTCCGCTCAACGCGGTGCTCGGGCAGCTCGTGGAGGATGATTCTGCGAACATCAACCTGCTACGTGGTAATTTGGCGCATGCTTTTTTGGAAGCGCTGGGGCGCGGTGCTGCCGCCGAGCCTGCGAAGCGGCTTGTGCTCGATGCCTTCGATGCGCTTGTGGAGGGGCCAGCGTGGCATCGCGAGGCTGAGCGTGTGGACTTTGAGCGCCTTATCGACCGCACTCATAGTTGGGTGCTCTCGAGCTCTACATCACTTGAACCCGTTGGCGTTGAGGTCCCCGTCAACGTGGACATCGGCTCCGATGTCACCATTCGCGGGTTCATTGACCGGTTGGCGAAGGCCGGGGAAGACTATGTCGTGGTGGATCTCAAGACGGGGACAAAAGTCCCGTCGGCGGCCCGCGCCCAAGACAATACCCAGCTCATGACATATCAGTTGGCGCTAGCACACGGCGCGCTTGTTACAGCACCCGCGGAACCTGGCGGCGAGTCGCAGGCTGTGTCTATCCGGACCGGTGATGGCCTGCCGCGTGGCGGAGGTGTTCTGGTGTATCCGCGCTCCAGTACTGCCGCCGTGTCCACCCGGGAGCAAGCCACCAAGCCTCCTGAAGAGCTCGAAGAATTTGCGCAGTCGCTGCCCGCACTCGTGGCTGAGCTGCGTGGTCCGGACCTGACCGCACGTGAAAACGCTGATTGTGATCGCTGTCCGATCCGCTCTATCTGCCCTGTGATGAATGAAGGAGGTCTGGTGACCGATGCCTAAGAATCCCGCTCAACACTTCAGCCCTGAGGAGCTGGCTGCCGCGCTGGGCAAGCCCTTTCCGCCCACCCCGGAACAGGCCGCCGTTATTGATGGCCCGCTTGGACCGAAGCTCGTCGTGGCCGGCGCAGGCGCTGGTAAGACGGAGACGATGGCCTCGCGTGTTGTATCGCTCGTGGCCAATGGGCTCGTGCGGCCTGAGCAAGTCCTTGGCCTAACCTTTACCCGCAAGGCAGCCCAGCAACTAGAGCAGCGCATCCGCCGCCAGCTGCTAACCCTGCGTTCCTCTGGAATCCTTGCCCCGGGCAGCCCAGCGGCAGAAGCAGTGGAAAATATCGCGCCAAACGTGTCCACCTATGACTCTTATGCGGGCGATCTTGTCCGCGAGTATGGCCTGCTCATGCCGGTCGAGCCGAATGCCCGCATCATCACCGAGGCGGAACGCTATGCCATCGCCCACGAGGTGGTCAGCAATTACTCGGGTTCGCTCAGCACAGATAATGCGGTGGCCACGGTCACCGCTACCTTGCTCAAGCTCGCGGAAACGATGGACGGAGAGCTTAAGAATCCGCAGGATCTCTATGAGCACGAGGACATCTTCCGCAAGACCGCTGAGGACCTAGAAAAGAGCAAGAGGACCAAAGGCGAGTTCGGCAAGGACTTGCAGAAATACCTGGATACCCAACGCCTGCGCCTGGAGTACCTGCCCTTGGTGGAAGCTCTCAAGAAGGAACAAGCGGAGCGCGGGGTCATCACCTTCGGTGAGCAGATGTCCATCGCCGCCACGCTGGCCAAGAACTTCCCGCTCTTAGGTGAGCAACAAAGCGCGCGTTACCGCGTCATCATGTTGGATGAGTACCAAGACACCTCCCATGCGCAGCGCATCTTGCTGCGCTCGCTCTTCGGTGGCGAGCGTGAGGGTCTATCAGTTACTGCGGTGGGTGACCCCATGCAGTCCATCTATGGCTGGCGTGGCGCGACGGCGGAAAACCTGGAAGCTTTTGTCACAGACTTTCCGCAGCCGGACGGCACCCCGGCCCCGAAGGACCAACTCACCACCTCCTGGCGTAATCCCTCGACGGTACTCAGCTTGGCTAATGACGTGGCGTCGAAGCTCTTCTCCTCAAGCCCCGGCGAGCGCCCAGTAGATGAGCTGTCGCCCAAGCCCACGGCGCCGGCCGGCAAGGTAGAGCTGGGCTATTTCGCTTCTGAGGACGAGGAGCGCGCTTTCATCGCTGAGCATCTCCGCCAGCTTTATGAGTCCACGCCGGAAGGCGAGGATTTCAATGCCGCCGTACTCGTGCGCACCAATAAGCAATCGCCGTTGATCGCCGCTGCCTTGGATGAGGTCGGTGTGCCCAACGAGATCTTCGGCCTCGGTGGACTTCTCTGGCAGCCGGAGATCCAAGATCTTGTGGCGGTAGCCACGCTTTTGGTGCGTCCACAAGACACCGCCGCGGCGCTGCGTGTGCTGACCGGACCGATGTGCGGTCTGGGCATCGCCGATATCCAGGCGCTGCATTCGCGTCAGCGTAATCTCGCCGGCGCCACCGAAGGCCGCACGCGGTGGGAAGGCGGTGATCCCCTGGCGCACCTAGCCGCCCAGGTTGAGGAGATTACCGCGGAGGGGCCGGACCAGGTGCTGGGGCTTGCCGACGCCCTCGCAGACCTCGGCGAACGCGATCGCTACAGCACCGAAGGCTTGGAGCGCATGGAGGAGGTCTCCTCTAAGCTGCGCTACCTCCGTACCTATTCTTTGGGCAAGACTCTCAACGACATCGTGGCCGATATTGAGCTTCTCTTCGGCTTGCGCACCGAAGTCCTCGCCTCAGGCAAGCCGGGCGGGGCAACGCACCTCGACGCCTTCGCCGACTTTGTCGCGGGCTTCCACGGTGATGGCTTGGCTGGCCTTTTGGACTATCTTGAGTTGGCTAAGGAGAAGGAAGACGGGCTCGAGCTGGGAGAGGTCCCGCTTGTGCGCAACCGCGTGCAGATCATGACGGTGCACAAGGCCAAGGGCTTGGAATGGGAACACGTCTGCGTGGCGCATGCGGATTCCTCGAGCTACAAGGCGCAGGCGGAGACCTTCCTGACCAAGATCGAAAAGGCCCCAGGTGACGAGGACGTCATCGATGTGCCCGAGGATGCGGTGACGCGCTCTGACTTTGATAAGGCGTGCACGGCTTTCAAAGAACAGAACCGCGAGTTCCAAGCAGAGGAAGCGGCGCGTCTTTTCTACGTGGCCATGACCCGCACCGAGTCCACGCTGACGGTGACTGGTTCCGGCACGAATAGACTCAAGGGAAAGAGCAAGAAGGGCCCCTATTCCTACCTGCAGTTATTAGCGGATAAGCATCCGGAGCTGATTGTCCATTGGGATATCCCCGACATCCCTGTGGAAGAGGAGGAAGGAGGTGCAGTTGAGGCCTCTTTCCCTTCTTTGAACCCGCAGTCGGAAGCGCTGCAGGCAGCAGAGGCGGTACGCGCGGCAATGGAGAACCTCCCTCCGCTGCGCGATGGCGAAGTCTTCGGTCTCTGGGAACAAGAGGCGAGCGCGCTCATTGAAGAGCACAAAGCGCTGCAGGCCCCGGTGGTCGATGTAGAACTACCCGGCGAGCTGACGGCCTCTGACATGGTGGCCATGTCGGCAGACCCCACCCAATTCGCACGCCGCCAGCGCCGCCCCATCCCCTTCAAACCTAATTCCTACGCCAAGCGCGGCACTGCTTTCCACGCGTGGCTGGAGGATCGTTTCGGCGCGCCTGCCTTGCTGGGGGAGGATGAGCTGCCCGGTTCTCATGATGAACCGGACCACGACTTGGAGTCCCTCAAGGAGTCCTTCCTAGATTCGGAGTGGGCACAGCGCACGCCGGCTTTCGTAGAGGCCCCTTTCGAGATCACCATTGGCGATTCCGTCGTCCGCGGCCGCATGGATGCGGTATTCCAACAGCCGGATGGCTCGTGGCTCATCGTGGACTGGAAGACTGGCCGCCGCCCCCAGGGTGCTGCTCTGTACTCGGCGCAGATTCAGCTCGCCGTCTACGCGGAGGCATGGCGGCGCATCCATGGCGTGGAGACTGTCCGCGCGGCTTTCTTCTACGTGCATGAGAACTATCTTTTGGAGCCGGAGGACTTGCCCACCGGGCCACGGTTGGCTGAGCTTTTAAGCTCTGCAGTTTCCACGTCACCAGGGTTGAGTCTAAGGTAGTCTCACGAGGAAATCCGCATCATCTAGGGAGGTTGGCGCTTCGTGCCCAAGCACTTAGGCAAACGCATTACGTCGCGTTTCTTGTCGCAGGTAGAGCTGACCTCGCAGCCTGACCATGCGCTGCTTGACGTCATCACGATTCCGCGTACCGCGAGCACCAGCCCGTGGAAGCAACTGGCGCGCCGAGTTATCTGGGCTATGGGGCTGATGGTCTTTGTCACCATCATCGTCTTTTTCGACGGTGATGGCTACAGCGAAGACCTGTCCTTCCTCGATGCCGCCTACTATTCAGCGGTGTCGTTGACCACTGTGGGCTATGGCGATATCGTTCCCGTCACCCCCACCGCGCGCTTCATCAACCTCATTATCGTTACCCCGGCCCGCCTGCTCTTCCTTGTTTTGTTGGTCGGTGCTACCTTGTCGGTTCTGACGGATCGAGCCCGCCGCACCTTTGAAATCCAGAATTGGAGAAAGCAATTGCGTAACCACACCGTTGTCATCGGCTATGGCACTAAGGGCGCTGGTGCGGTCGCCGCCCTCATCGCCGATGACGTTCCCGCCTCCCAAATCGTGGTTGTTGACAACAACCGCGCGGCCCTAGCCAGCGCCGAGCACCACGGCCTCGTCACCATTTACGGCTCCGGAACCAAGCAAGACGTGCTGCGCATCGCCGGCGCGCAGCACGCCTCGTCGGTGGTGGTGACTCCGTCCACGGACGATACCGCGGTGCTGTGTACCTTGTCCGTGCGCGAGCTCAACCCCAAGGCCAAGGTGGTCGCTTCCGTGCGTGAATCCGAGAACCGCCACCTACTCCTCCAATCCGGTGCCGATTCGGTGGTCACCTCCGCAGAGACCGCCGGACGTCTCCTGGGCCTAGCCACCGTGACACCGACGGTGGTGGAGATGATGGAGGACCTCCTCTCGCCGAACGAGGGCTTTTCCGTGGCCGAGCGTGCGGTGCGCGAATTCGAAGTGGGCTCCAATCCACGTCACCTCGCCGACATTGTTCTGGCGGTTCTGCGCAACAACGAGCTACACCGTGTCGATACGGCAGACGCGTATGCACTCAAGCCTGGTGACCGCCTGCTCTATATCAAGCATGAGATGCAGCAGGCTGCGGAAGATACCGATGAAGACGAGGATGAAGGCAACTAATGTTCCTGCCCGTCACCGAGACTGGCCTTGTCCCGGTATCGCCACAAGGCCAGCCGGTCTTTCTGGCTAAGCCGACGGGGGAGATCGTGGTTGCGGCCGGGGATATTCACGCTTTCCTGGTGGAGTCCGAGGCCGCCGAGCGGCTCGGTACACTGCGCGATGCCACCTTCTTTAACGGTCAGCGCGACATTCTCAAAGCCCTGCATCTGATCCGTAACCGTCGGGAAGCGCGCTTTGATCCACGCACTGGGCGGGAGCTGTCCTACCCTGCGCCCGGGGCCGTGGGACACGATGGCGAACGCCTCGTCTTTCCCCGCTTGGATCCCGCCGTCATCGGCATCATTCACCACGCGGAGTCGGACCGTATCCTGCTGGCTCGCAACCGTCACCGTCCAGGATTCTTTTCACTCATCGCCGGCTATGTCGATCCCGGCGAGACCCTTGAAGAAGCGATGATCCGCGAGGCACTGGAGGAAACCGGTCGTCGCGTTGAGTCAGTTTCCTATTGGGGCTCGCAGCCCTGGCCGCCTAGTGGCTCTTTGATGGTGGGCTTTTCCGCGGTCACGGAGGATGTCCAGCCCGTGTGCGATACTGACGAAGAGCTCGCAGAAGTGCGGTGGGTGTCCCGCGCTGAGCTGCCAGAACTGACTATTGCCCGCAAGGGTTCAATTGCACACACGATGATTATGGAGTGGTTCCACGGTGATGAGACCGGATCTGTCCCTGCTCGATGAAGACCAGCGAGCCGCAGCCACGGCGCCGCGCGGCCCAGTCTGCATCCTGGCGGGTGCCGGAACGGGTAAGACCCGCACGATTACCTATCGCATCGCTCACATGGTGGACCAGGGTTTCGTCAACCCGCAGCGCGTTCTGGCCGTCACCTTCACCTCTCGCGCCGCGAGTGAAATGCGCGAGCGGCTCAACCAGATGGGCGTTGGGGGAGTACAAGCCCAAACCTTTCACGCCGCAGCGCGCCGGCAGTTGAAGTACTTTTGGCCGCAGGTTGCTGGGGATCTGCCCTGGCAGCTCATAGACAACAAGTTCAGCCTGGTCGGCCGCGCGGTCCGCTCGCTTGGCCTGGACAACAACAAGGACACGATTCGTGATTTCCTGGGGGAAATCGAATGGGCAAAGTCTTCACTGATTAGCCCCGAGGGCTATCCCGGTGTCATCGAATCCACGGACCGCGAGGCGCCGGGGGATCCGGCCAAGGTGGCGGAGGTCTTCCGCCGCTATGAGGACATGAAGGCCACCCCGGATCTCATGTACCTCGATTTTGATGACTTGCTCATGCACATCGCCGGCGCCATCGAGAACGTGCCTGCGGTGGCGGAGGTCTTCCGTGAGCAGTACCGAACCTTTGTGGTGGACGAGTATCAAGACGTCACCCCCTTGCAGCAGCGAGTACTGGAGGCCTGGTTGGGGGAGCGCGATGACCTGACGGTCGTGGGCGATGCCAACCAGACCATCTATTCCTTCAACGGTGCTTCCCCGGAGTATCTGCTGAATTTTTCCCGCACCTACCCGCAGGCCACCGTGGTCAAGCTGCAGCGAGACTACCGCTCCACCCCGCAAGTGACGGACCTGGCTAACGAGGTCATCTCGAAGGCCACGGGCCGCGCGGCGGGGACCCGCCTGGAGTTGCAGGGCATGCGCGAGCCTGGACCCGAGCCCACGTTTAAGGCCTATGAGTCTGAGGAGATTGAGGCCAAGGAGGTCGCGGGCCAGGTTCTGACCCTGCTGAACCAGGGAGTGAAGGCTTCCGAAATCGCAATTCTTTACCGCATCAACGCGCAATCAGAGCAGTTTGAGCAGGCGCTTGCTGACGCTGGAGTGGTTTACCAAGTCCGCGGTGGCGAAGGCTTCTTCCGCCGCCCAGAGATTTTAGAGGCCATCCGCGTGCTCATCGCTGCCACGCGCCGCGATGATTTGCCGAATGATCCGGTGGCTGTGGCACGTGCGGCCTTCGTGGAGCTGGGGCTGTCCGCCACGGAACCGCAGGGTGCGCAGGCCCGCGAGCGCTGGCAGTCGCTCACGGCCTTGGTGGACCTCATCGCGCAGATCGTGGAGGACCACGAGGGGATAGACCTGCCTGGCGTGCTAGGAGAGCTGCACCGCCGCTCCGAAAACAAGCACAACCCCACGATGGAGGGCGTGACCCTCGCTACCATTCACGCTGCCAAGGGCCTGGAGTGGGATGCGGTGTTCCTCGTAGGTCTCACCGAAAAACTCCTGCCCATTAACCACGCCATCAAAGCCGGCGATGAACACGTGGAGGAGGAGCGCCGCCTCTTTTACGTGGGTATTACCCGTGCACGCGAGCACCTAGCCTTGTCGTGGGCGCTGGCTAAGACCACTGGTTCGCGGGCCTCACGTGAGCGAACCCGCTTCCTGGACGGCGTGGTCCCGGGAATCGAGGAAAGCCAGTCCTCGAACCGTCGCTATCGCCCGCGCCGTTGCCGAGTGTGCTCGGGGCAGCTCAGCAGCCCGGCAGAGAAGGTCCTCGGCCGCCACGAGTGGTGCGAGTATGAGGGTGATGAGGATGTCTTCAACGCGCTGCGCGCGTGGCGGGCGTCGGTGGCGAAGGACTCTCAGGTTCCTGCCTACGTCGTCTTTTCTGATGCCACCCTGCAAGCGATTTCGGAGGCTCTTCCAGCCAACGAGGCGGAGCTGCTGGATATCTCCGGGGTGGGCCCCTCCAAGCTGGAGCGCTATGGCGCGGAGGTTCTGCAGATCATTGCTTCTTCCCGCGGCTAAGAGGAACTAAGAAGCAGCGCAGTACGTGCAGCGAGGATGTTCCATGAGAAGCCTCCGTTGCTCTAGGCCGTAGAGGTCTATCTCCGTGAGTTCGCCGGCGAGCGGCTTGCCACCGGGCGCTCCTGGCGGGGCCGGCCTTCCCAAGAGCCGGCGAATAATCACCACTGCATGCATCACTATCGCAGTGCGCACGATGGGGTCGCCCGGCGCTTCCACTGTCGCGGCGCGGTGGGCCACCTCGTGCCATAGCTCGTCTGATTCGATGCGGTGCAGATGCGCGCACAGCGGGCAGGGGCCAGCCCCGTCGATGCGAACTGGTCCGATGATGCCGCGGGCATCGATCATAGATACCGGCAACCAGGTGGCTGGGGAATTGCGCAGGGCTTGTGCCCATTCCGTGGCGCCATCCAGCATGTCGACAGCCACGATAGGCAGGTGCCCGGCCACGTTTGCGATGTACTCGGCAGGGGTTTCGCTGTGGAGAGGAGAGCGTGGTTGGAAGGAATCACCAAGCAGGACGTCGCGCAGCTCATTGGCCAGGGCGGAGGTCCCCAGCACAGCCACACGCTGCGGCCGGGGCGCCGGCCACAAAACTCGGTAGCTAATCAGATCCTCCACCAAGCTGCGGGCAGCTGAGGGGCTCATGCCCGTATTCTCAATGGACTTTTCAATAGTTTGTCGGGTCAGCGGCGTGCGCAGCCTGTTGAGCAAGCCCGCCAGCTGCGGGTGGGCTTCAAACACGCCGACGCGCGTGGCATCCATCCCGCACTGGAGCATTCC
Source organism: Corynebacterium sp. HMSC074C01 (assembly GCF_001814605.1). Taxonomy (NCBI): domain Bacteria; kingdom Bacillati; phylum Actinomycetota; class Actinomycetes; order Mycobacteriales; family Corynebacteriaceae; genus Corynebacterium; species Corynebacterium sp. HMSC074C01. The sequence goes on from NZ_KV817260.1 coordinate 133,475, forward strand.
AGGTTCGCGCTTAAGAATCGTGGTTTCCGGCGCCAGCATGTACGTCTGTGCACTCAAGACTGTCCTCCCCGTTGTGCCCCACCCCAGGTGTGTGTAGACACCATTGCACCACAGGTAGAATGCCCTGTCATGTCGAGCAATCCCGAGGTACGTGTCATCCGTTCGGCACGGCGCCGTCGCACCGTCCAAGCCCGCGTGGTCGACGGTGTTCTGGAGGTGCGCATCCCCGCGTGGATGTCAGCGGCGGAAGAGCGCGAAGCGGTGGATGGCATCGTGGCGAAGGTGCGCAAAAGCACACCTCTTCGCAGCTTTCCGACGATTCCCTGGCCGACCGCGCCCGCACACTGAATGCCCGCTTTTTGGAGGGCCGCGCCACGGTGGGTTCCATCCGGTGGGTGAGTAACCAAAAATCCCGCTGGGGTAGCTGCACTACCTCAACGGGCGATATTCGGATTTCTGACCGGCTGCAGGATGTTCCCGACTACGTCCTCGACGCGGTCATCATCCACGAGTTAACGCACACCTTCATCCCGGGTCATGGTCCGGACTTCTGGGAGTGGGCTGACCGCGCGCCCAAAGCCGAGCGCGCGAAAGGATACCTCGAGGCTTACCAGCGTTTCCGCTAGTTCTCTTCGCCCGGCTTGTCCTCTTTATTGTCGTCGCCGTCGGCGTCTGTGTCCTCGCCAGCGCTGTCGCCGGTGTTATCGCTGGCATCGCCCCCGGCATCCTGCTGGCGGAGCATCTCCTCCAGCTTGGAGAACTCGGCTTCAAAGCCCTCATCAGGGGTGTCATCGAGCAAACCGTCGATGAAGGACGCAGGGTTCTCCAGGTGCTCGGCCGTGGGCAGAAGATCCGGGTGGTCCCAGGCGGAGTCACGTTTGTCGGCGCCCACCGCGACGGTGGCGCGGCGCCAGAGTTCAGCGGCGGCCTCCACCTTCGGGGCATTGAGCTCGATGCCGACGACCTGGGAGAAGGCCTTCTCTGCGGAGCCGCCAGTGGAGCGGCGGTGCGCCCACGCCTCGGTCATTGCCTTCGTAGACGGGATGCGCTCTCCCAGGGCCTCGGTCACCACGTGTTCAACCCAGCCCTCAACGAGTGCTAAGAGGGTTTCCAGACGAGAAGCCGCGACTGCGTTGCGGGAGGTGATCCGCGGGGACAGGTCCATGCCCTGTAGCTTGCTCATCGCGTCCTGGATGGCCTCAGGGTCACCGGATTCCAGGTTGAGCTCGCGGGTAGCCTCCTCGATATGGGAGGTATCGATAACCAAGCCCATGGCGTATTCCTCAACGGAGGAGACGAGGCGCTCGACCAACCACGGCACATGCTTGAACAGGCGCTGGCGGGCGGCTTCACGGGCGCCGATGTAGACGAGCACCTCCTGGCCCGGAACGTTGAGATCACGCGCGATGGCCTGAATATTGTGCGGCAAGAGTGCGGTGGTGCTTGCTGGGGAGACCGGCAAGCCGAAATCAGAACCGGTCAATGCCTGCGCAGCCAGATCACCTAGGGCGTGGCCCAGCTTCATACCGAAGTTCATGCCGGACATCGAGTTCATCATCGAAGTCATCGGGCCCATCATCTCGCGGGCCTCCTCCGGCAAGGATTCCAGCTGCGCGGAGTTCATGTGCTCCGCCACCGGGGTGACCATGCGCTGCCACATCGGCAGGGTCGAATCCAGCCACTGCGCGGAATTCCAGGCAGTGACGGTGCCGGATGCGGTGGGGAGAATCGTGGCATCATCCAGCCACAGTTCCGCCAGCCTCACGGCTTCTTGCACGGCGGTGCGGTCCTGCTCGCTGACCTCTTTATCGCCGGAGATCTGCTGGTGCGCGATGCGCTTGGCCAAGTCATAGTTGACCGGGCCGGAACCCTCCGGGGAATTCATGGAGGAGCCCATGCCGGACAGCATCTGGCCGAACTGATTCAATAGGTCTCCTAGGCCACCGTTGCCCGCGCTGAAGCCGAAGGCGCCGAACGGGTTCTGGTCGCGACGATCGTTATCATCGTCATCGTCGTTATTGGGGAAGGAAAAACCGAATCCGTTGCTCATGGGGCCTAATCTACTAGGTTTCCTAGCGCGGATTCTAGGACCACGGCAACGCTGAGAGCGAACAAGCATCACGAGGCTGTAGGCTGATCCTCCGTGAAATCTTCGCAGAACCCCCGAACTCGCCGCCTGTCCACCCTGACGTGGGGAGCCATTCCGGTGGTGTTGACGGGAGCCCTGCTCAGCGTTGACCACATCCCCGGTACCGACATCACCCTGTCGGTGCCGTACGCCGCCGAAGGACCAGGTCCGACCGTGGACACCTTGGGTGAAGTGGAGGGAGAACCGGTGGTCAACGTCGAGGCCCCAGAAACGTTCCAGCCGCAGGGGCATCTCAACATGACGACGGTCTCCGTGCGCACCAATATGACGTTGGCTCAAGCTTTGGGGCGGTGGCTTTTCACCGATGACACCATCGTCCCCATCGACAGCGTCATCCCGCAAGGCAAGACGGATGAGGAAGTTCAGGAAGCCAATCAACAGGCTTTTACCCAGTCTGAGTCAGCGGCCACCGTCGCCGCCATGAACTACCTGCACAAGCCCGTGCGTATCGAGGTAGCACAGGTGCTCGACGACGGCCCCGCAGCGGGCGCGCTTGACGACGCCGACATCATCACCGCCGTCAACGGCGACAAGGTCACGGAGCCTGGCCAGGTACAGGAGAAGATCCGCGCTCTTAAGCCCGGTGATGAAGTGAAGCTGGGGATTATTCGCAAGGGCGAGGAAAAGACTGTCCGGGTCACCCTCGGCTCTCACCCCGAGCAGGAGGACGTGGCCCTGCTAGGCATCCTTATGACCTCGGTGCCCACCGAAGACATCACGGTGGATTACAACCTGCAGGACATCGGCGGCCCCTCGGCTGGCATGATGTTTACCTTGGCGGTGATTGACAAGCTCTCTAGTGAGGATCTCACCGGCGGCCGGTTTGTCGCCGGCACCGGCACTATTGGTGAGGACGGCGAAGTCGGCCCCATTGGCGGTATCGTCCACAAGGTCCACGCAGCGCAGGAAGCGGGCGCCGAACTATTCCTCGCCCCAGCCGACAACTGCGCGGAGGCGGTCAGCCGCGATACTGGGGACATGGTGGTGGCCAAGGTCCACACGCTGGACGATGCCATCGAGGCCATGCAGGACTTTGCGGAGGGCAAGCCCGTCGAGACCTGCGAAGGTTAGACCTTACACCAAGCCAAGCTCCTTGAGGCGCTCCTCCGGATCGTCCTGATCCGTGGAGATCATCTGCTGCATGATGAGGCCCTCATCGTTGTCAACGACGGTGAGGATGGCCGTGTTGCCCAGCATGGACCAGCCCACGACGCGGTTGCCGCTGTCCTCGATGACGCGGGAGCTGCGCAGCTCGGTGAGCACCTGGGTGGTCTGGGAAGCCTTGGTCTTGGACTTGAAGAACTGGAACTGTCCCACCTCGGAGCCGGAGCAGTTGAAAGAATCCGTCACGCCATTGGGATCGCAGCGGTCGAACTGCGCGAAGATCTCTTCCGGCACGAGGCCACCGAAGATCTTATAAGCCTGCTCCACAGAGTCGGTGAACTTGCCGCTGGGCTCCGCGGACTCGCTGGCGTCCTTGTCTTTGTCTTTGCGGTCGGCGTAGCTGCGGGTTGAGGATTCATCCTCCGCCTCCGAGCTGTCTGCAGACTCGGAGGTGGCGGGAGTAGTCGTCTCGGATTCCTCAGCGGAGGTTGCCGGGGCCGGGGCGCTGGTCTTCTCCGCGGCGGCGGTCGTTGCTTCGCTCGCAGGCGCTGGTTCAGGGGAGGGGGCATCGTCCTTCCCACATGCGGAGAGCAGGCAGCCGGTGGCAAGCACGGCCGAAGCTGCGGTGGTGAAGCGGGATGTCAAGCGCACGAGAGACTCCTCTATCAATTGCGTGCCCAGCCCCGAGAGCTGAGCGCTAATGGCCACTGCAGTCTGAGTTTAGTCGATTAGAGCATTTCCTCCGGATCTTGCTCCAACCCGTAGCACAGCGCAGCGATGACCCCAGGCGCCACATTCGGCCCGCCACGCAGTTGGATATCGTCTTCCGCGAAGGGGCCGGCCTCCGCCAGCTCTTCCTCGGTGGGACGTAACTGCAAAAGTGTGAGCTCGGCGCCATCGTCGTCGAAACTCTCCGCATCGGCTGTGGAGCTGCCGTCCAGGGCGGTGGCCCGCAGGACTCCGGAGAAGAGGCGGGCGGGGCGGGCGTCGCCAAGCGCGGCGTCCGAGGTGTCCTTGAACATGATCTCCTGTGCCAGGATGACGCCGGCGATCTCTCGCGGCCATGCTAGCCGCGAGACGTAATCCGCGAGGTGTTCCGAGCCCGGTTCGATGCCTTCCGGCAACTCTTGCACCACGAGGGTGAGGGGAGAGGAGTCATCGACGTCCCCAAGTTGGGCGGCCACCAGCTCAGTAGGGACGAGAGCAAAAAGGGTAGGAGGTGCATCCCAGCCTTCGGCGTGGATGAAATCCACGGCCTCGCGCATGGCCTTGTTGAGCGCGCGGTGTACAGCAGGCTGGGAGGAAGGTTGGGAACTCATAAGCGTCCTTGTTCGTTGACGGTCATAGTGCTTCTCTAGACTAGAAGCTTGATACCTCTATATTCGCACGACACTTGATTGGAGCTGGAGTTGGCTTCCGGACTCAACCGACCCACCGCCCCGATGAAACGTCCGCCCAAATTTCTCTCGTGGGTTGTCGCCATCATCGCGGTCCTCTTGTTCATTGGCCCCATGTTGGTGGGCTTCTATACGGATTGGAAGTGGTTCGGCGCGATTGAGTTCCGCGGGGTCTTCACCAAGACCCTGATCACGCGCATCGTTCTCTTCGTCCTCTTCGGCCTCGTGGCAGCGGCTGTTACCTACGTAGCGGGCCTGATTGTGTGGCGGGGGCGCGGCGATTCGATGGACATGGCGGACTTCAATTCCCCTGTCTATCAGTACCGTAAGTCCATTGAGAGCACGATGAGTGTCTTCCTCAAGGTCATCCCGGTCCTCGTCGGCGTTGTCTCTGGACTGTTGGGGCAGGCAAATTGGCGCACCGTCATGCTCTTCCTCAATTCTCATGACTTTGGGGTGACGGACCCGCAGTTCAACCACGACCTTGGCTTCTACGCATTCCGCTTGCCGGTGTGGTCAATACTGGTCAACGCGGCTTCCATGCTGGTCGCAGTGTGCTTCCTCATTGCACTCGTGGGGCATTACATCCTTGGTGGCATTCGCTTGGGCAATCGCGCCGCCGGCGTGCGTGGTTCGCTGTCGAAAGCAGCGCGTACACAGCTCGCAGTAACCGGTGGTATTTGGATGCTGCTCCAGGTGGCCGGCTACTGGCTGGGGCGTTACGAGTTGCTGTATAACCAGCATTCGTTGTTTACGGGTGGTTCCTACACGGATATCAATGCCTACCTGCCGGCAAAGATCATTCTCATGATCATCGGCGTGTTCGTGGCCGTGGCGATTTTCTCTGCTGTGGTGATTAAGGACCTGCGCATTCCGGGCCTGGCCGTAGTTCTCATGGTGCTGTCTTCCTTGGTCATTGGCCAGGGCTGGCCGCTCATCATGGAGCGCTTCTCCGTGAACCCGAACCGTCAGGCTAAAGAGGCTGAGTCCATCTCCCGCAACATCGAGTCCACCCGTTTTGCCTATGGCCTCACCGATGACAAGGTGACCTACGAGGAGAACTGGGGCGCGGAGGACGTCGCCGATGACAAGGTCGCCTCGGATGACTCCACCATCTCTAACCTGCGCTTGCTGGACCCGGATATTTTGGCGCCGACGTTTACCCAGATGCAGCAGCTGAAGAACTTCTACGGCTTCCCAGAGACGCTGGCGATGGACCGCTATGAAATCGACGGCGAACTCCGTGACTTCGTGGTTGCTGCCCGCGAGCTGGATCCGAATGAGCTGCAAGAAAACCAGCAGAACTGGATCAACCGCCACACCGTCTATACGCATGGCAATGGCTTTATTGCGGCGCAGGCGAACACGGTCGATGAGGTGGCTCGTGACGCCGGTTCCGCCCGCGGTGGTTTCCCCATCTTCACGGTGGCTGACTTGCAGACCCAGGCAGGTAAGGACGCCGAGGGCGAGGGCGAAACCAAGAATGCTGAAGAATCCCTCGGCATCAAGGTGGACCAGCCGCGCACCTACTTCGGCCCGGTTATCGCTAGCGCCCAGGACGGTATGGACTACGCCATCGTGGGCAAGACCGGTGATGAGTCCGTCGAGTACGACACCGATACCTCCACCTACACCTATGACGGCAAGGGTGGCGTCGACATCGGCAACATCGTTGACCGCGCTGCCTTTGCGCTGAAGTACCAGGAACTCAACTTCCTGCTGTCGGACCGCGTGGGGCCGGAGTCCAAGCTGCTCTATGACCGCGACCCGCGCGAGCGCGTGGAGAAGGTTGCTCCCTGGCTGACGACGGATTCCTCCACCTACCCGGCGGTTATCGACGGCCGCATCAAGTGGATCGTTGACGGCTACACCACCTTGGATTCCCTGCCGTATTCCCAGCGCACCTCCCTGACGGAGACCACCCAGGACGCGCAGAATCCGACGGGCACGACGCAGCGCCTGGTCAATGATCAGGTGGGCTATATCCGTAACTCGGTGAAGGCGACTGTCGACGCCTACGATGGCACCGTCGATCTCTATGAGTTCGACACCGAAGACCCCGTGCTTAAGGCATGGGAGGGGGTCTTCCCGGGCGTCGTCAAGCCCGAGTCGGAGATCTCCGATGAGCTGCGTCAGCACATGCGTTACCCGGAGGACATGTTCAAGGTGCAGCGCAACCTGCTGGCCAAGTACCACGTGGATGACCCGGGCGTCTTCTTCAACAACGATGCCTTCTGGTCCGTGCCGGAGGACCCGACCGCCGGCGAGTCCCAGGGCTTGAACCAGCCGCCGTACTACGTGCTGGCTTCCGACCCGGAGACCAACAAGCCGAGCTTCCAGCTCATCACCTCTTACCGCGGTCTGAACCGTCAGTTCCTCTCTGCGCACATGGCGGTGTCCTCGGACCCGGATACCTACGGTGATATCACCGTGCGCGTGCTGCCGACGAATACCCAGACCCAAGGCCCTAAGCAGGCGCAGGACGCCATGATGTCTTCTGATCAGGTGGCTCGTGACCGCACACTGTGGCAGGGCTCGAATGACCTGAAGAACGGTAACCTGCTGGCCCTGCCGGTGGGTGGGGGAGAGATCCTCTACTTGGAGCCGATCTACTCGCAGCGCAAGGGCCAGGAGTCTGCGTTCCCGAAGCTGTTGCGCGTGCTGGTGTCCTACAAGGGGCGCGTGGGCTATGCGCCGACGATTGGTGAGGCCCTAGAGCAGGTCGGCATCGACCCGAAGGCCGCCCAGGACATCACCGAAATTGAGGGTGACTCCGGCAAGCAGACGGAGAAGGATGACGAGGAGGCCAATGCCGCCGATAAGAAGGACGAAGAGAAGGACTCTGAGTCTTCCGCACCGGCCTCCGCTCCGAAGGCATCTGACGAGGGTGAGGCTATCGACGCCATCAACAAGGCTCTCGATGGTGTAGACAAGGCCAAGAACGGCTCCTTTGAGGAGTATGGCAAGGCCCTGGACGAGCTCGATAAGGCAGTGGAGGACTACCGCTCCCTGCAGTCTCAGTAAGTCCGGATAGGTGCCGGCGAAAACTCGGCGCCTCACCTATGAAATGGCGCCTGCCCAGGGGATTTGGGTAGGCGCCAAGGTGTCTGTATAGTTACATCCGTCGCCAGCACACGGGACAGTGTGCAGAGCGCTTGATGTTTGGAAGTACATCTCGACGCGGGGTGGAGCAGCTCGGTAGCTCGCTGGGCTCATAACCCAGAGGTCGTAGGTTCGAATCCTGCCCCCGCTACCAACTTCCGACCCCTACCAGGGAATATCCTGGTAGGGGTCTTCTTCATTTTGTACTGAAATCGCCACTTGGTGCACTAGATGGTGCACTGGGCTCAAAATCCTGCACCATGCAAGACTGTGGCACGTCAACAAAACGGCGCATGTTTTTCGGATCTTCTACTACGAACGTCTCTAGAAAACACCGACACTCCGCTAAGATTGTCTTTGAGCGCGAGTTACCGGGATGCCCGTTTATGGGGCACGGGCCGAAGACTGAATCAATCTACAAGGTGATGTAGGCAATGGGCGGCAATACTAACTTAGGCACAGCCAAGACTGCCAAGAAGGACGAGTTCTACACGCAGTGGAATGACATTGAAAACGAGATGCAAGCCTATCTCGAATACGACCCCGACGTATTCAGAGGTAAGACAGTTCTGCTGCCGTGTGACGATCCGGGGGCAAGTAACTTCACCAAGTACTTTGCACTGAACTTTGAGAAGTTCGGCTTGAAGAAGCTGATCTCTACGTCTTATGCGCCAGCATCAAACCCAGCCGTGACTGAGAAGGGGCAGATGCTGCTGGACTTCGCACTTGGCGAGGACCAGGACGAGAAGTTCAACGAAGACGACACCTGGCACAGAGGCCGCATTTACGTCCTTGAACAGGGCACGGATCTTAACGATGACGGCAAACTGAACAAGGAAGATCTCAAGTGGGATTACCTTGAGGGAGACGGAGACTTCCGCTCCGAGGAGGTCACGAAACTTCGTGATGAGGCCGACATCGTAGTTACCAACCCACCGTTCTCGCTGTTCCGAGAGTTCCTTGCGTGGCTGATCGAGGGCGAGGTCCAGTTTTCCGTTATCGGGAACATGAACTCTGTCACATACAGGGACGTTTTTCCACTGTTCCAAGAAAATAGGACTTGGTACGGGCCTTCTATCTCTAGCGGTGATCGAGAGTTTCGTGTGCCAGAAAGTTATCCTCTCACTGCTGCAGGGCATCGCGTGGATGAACTGGGTAATAAATTCGTTCGCGTAAAAGGCGTCCGATGGTTTACCAATATCGAACACGGTCGCCGCCATGAACCACTGGTTCTGATGACGATGGATGACAACCTTCTTTATGGATCGAAGAGGGTTCGAGAAACTGCGTACGTCAAATACGACAACTACGACGCTATTGAGGTGCCGGAGACCAAGGGTATTCCAAGCGATTACGACGGTGTTATGGGGGTACCCATCTCATTCTTGGACAAATACAGTCCAGAGCAGTTCGAGATTATCTGGCGGGGCGGGGATATGGAATGGGCTGAAAATGAATGTACGTTCTTTACCCCTCCGGCGAAGGAGCAACAGCAAAAGCATCGCGCCGCCAACAAAACGTGGCGTGTGCAAAACGCCTATGTGCTGAATGATGATGGTTCAGCACAAACTATCTACCAGCGTATCTTCATCCGCCACCGCCACCCCGAGACCAAGGAGTCCTAAGTCATGGAAGCAAAACTCAACCCCCGCAAGATCCGTGACATCGTAGACGGATTTCACTACAACGAACTCGAAGGCAAAGGCCTGTACGGTTTGGCTGGCAACCTCACCATCCAGCCGGAGTACCAGCGCAACTACATCTACAACGACGGTAAGAAAGACGTAGCCGTCATCGACTCGCTGCTCAAGGGCTATCCACTGGGGCTAATTTACTTCAACCAGCCCAAGCAGTACGAAGGCAAGTTCGAGATCCTCGACGGTCAGCAGCGCATTACCTCTATCGGGCGCTTCTACAAAGACCTGTTCGTCGTCAAAGACACTGACGGCAATGAGCAGTATTTCTCGTCGCTGGGCAAACACCAGCAAGAGCAGATCCTTGAGACTGAGTTGCTCATTTACGACTGCTATGGCACTGAGGCCGAGATCAAGGAGTGGTTCAAGACCATCAACATCGTCGGTGTGCCGCTTACAGCCCAAGAGCTACGCAATGCCGTGTACTCGGGTCAGTTCGTCGATGCTGCTAAGAAGGTCTTTTCTAACTCCGGCTCAGCGATCATGTCGAAGTGGTCGAACTTCGTTAAGGGCGACCCAGCCCGCCAGGAGGTGCTTGAAGTAGCGCTGGACTGGATCGCTCAGCGTGAAGGCACCACCATCGATAGTTACATGGCAAAGCACCGTGAAGACGATAACTGCAACGAACTACAGACTTACTTCAAGGCTGTTATCGACTGGGCGGCAAGTGTGTTCAAAATGACAGACACGTCCATGCGAGGCATCGAATGGAACACGCTGTATGAGCAGTACGGCGCCAAAGGCTACAACGCGACTGAGATGACGGCTGCTGCAAAGGAGTTGCTGTCTGACCCGCAAATTCAGTCCAAGAAGGGTATCTACGAGTACCTGCTTGGCGGCAAGACAGACACCAAACTACTTAACGTACGTGTCTTCACTGAAGCGGTGAAGAAGCGCGTCTACAAGCGCCAGACTGATGCTGCAAAACAGAAGGGTGTCTCCAACTGCTCGTATTGCGCTATCGGTCACGATGAAAAGAAAGCAAAGATCTGGGCGCTTAAAGAAATGGACGCTGATCACGTCACTGCGTGGTCCAAGGGTGGATCGACCGAGGAGAGCAACTGCGAGTTGCTCTGCAAGTCGCACAACCGTGCCAAAGGCAACGCTTAAAGTCGGTGATTAACCATGCTCATCGGCTACGCACGTGTCTCCACGTCGAAACAAGGGCAGTCGCTCGACACCCAGCGTGAGGCGCTCATCGACGCTGGCTGCGATGAAAACCACATCTACACAGATACGATCTCGGGCACGAAGTGGCAGCGCCCCGGCCTTGATGACGCGCTGGCGTATATGCGCCCCGACGACACGCTGGTTGTGACCAGGCTCGACCGTCTTGGTCGCAGCCTCGCTGAGACGGTGAATACTATCGCTGACTTGGCGGAACGTGATATCAACGTGAAAGTGCTCGAACCCGCGCTGGACACGTCGCGTCCTGCTGACAAAGTGGTCATTAACGTCATGGCCTCTCTCGCTGAGTGGGAAAGAGACCTGCTGATCCAGCGCACCCGTGAAGGCGTAGCGCACGCCCGCGCCCAGGGCAGGGTCGCCGGGCCGAAACCGAAGCTCACTAACGAGCAAGCCCAGGTTGCCAAGGAACTCATCGACGGTGGTAAGTCCGTCAGTGCAGTGGCGAGGACGTTCAACGTGTCCAGGCCGACCATCTACAGAGCCATCGAGCGCCTTGAGGCTGACGCATAACAGCCGAGACCTATCACGAGGGCTGCGTCGCTAGCGCGCACACCCTGCAAGCAAGCACCAGGCGAGCGCTAGCGACGCACTGAGTACGTGGGGGTGCTGCAGGGCGCGGTAATAGCACTGCCCGGCACAGCCGGGGCCAAATACGGGATTGACCACACACATCCCGTATTTGGCAAGGAGTGCTCATGTCCACCTATTCGCAAACGCTTACATCTCACGGCGATATTCTCGCCAACATCCCCGGTATCCTGGGCTTTTACCCGCAGAACTCGCTGGTGCTCGCGTTCTTCGACCGCAACAGTGACACCCCTGGCCTGCACTTAGGCCCTCTCGCCAGGCTCGACCTCGATGACGCCGTGCAGACGCTAACCGCCAACCAATCGCAGTTCGCTGCATGGTCTGGCCGCGTCAACGCTGACGCTGTTATCGCTTACGTGATAAACGCGGACCCCTCAGCAGCAGATGACCTGGCAGAATTCCTGCTCAGCGAAGACTCACCTCTGCCGACCGTGCTTGCGATCGTGCAGGTTCCCGAGCTTACTTCTGGGACCGGTTGGTGGACTGTGTATCAGCAACTGAGCCTCTCAGCACCGCGCACCGGGGTTGTCAGCGAGGTCGCCGGCTCTGCTGCGCTGCAGCAGATGGTGTTGGACACTGGGCAGCTTCCAGCGCTGTCTCGCGCAGAGCTAGAAGAGCGTTTGGACAGCACAGCTCACGGTATCGACGACGCTGTATACCGAAACATCATCGCCGACGTCGAGGGGTACGAGAATGAGATACATTTTCTCCGTGACGATCTACAGCATGAGTACGAGAAGGCTGCAAAGGGTGTCTCTGACCCCACCGATACACAGGCCATCCGTGCTGCGCTGAGGTGTTTTACGACTCCCATGTTGCGTGATCCACTGCTCGGCGCACTGCTGGACGAGCCTGAGAAGGGTCTGGCGTTCGCAGAAACTCTTATGTGTGTCGTGCCACGAGACTGGCTCAAGATGCGCTCGCAGATAACCGCTACCGTCGCTGTACTCGCACAAGCCACTGGGCAGACTGGCCTGGCCGGTGTAGCTGCTCATAAAGCCACTGAGCTAAGTGATACCGAGAACTTTCCGAACCTGGTGGCCAGATCCATCAGCCTCGGCCTAGGCAGCAAGCTCATCACGAGCGTCAAACAGGGCGCGTCGAAAGCACATTACCTCCTGTTCGATGCTTAAGTGGCCCTTCCGGTTTTAGAGTGCGTTGATTTT
>NZ_KV817261.1:0-281 GCF_001814605.1 Corynebacterium sp. HMSC074C01
TCGCGGCCCTTCTCGTGGCCGTTAACCTCAACCTCAATCTCAGTCTTGCCACCAGGCAGATCCGGATCCTCAACAACTACATTGATAGGACCATCAACATCCTTACCCGGAGTAACAACAACGTTGCCGTTCTCGTCAATCTTAGCCGGAACGTCCTTGCCATCCTCATCGGTAGCAGAGACCTTGGTGTCCTTATCCGGGTTAGTGACCTTGATACCAGTGTCCTGCTCCTTATCAGTCGGATCAACCGGCTTCACACCAGAATCATCAACCGTGGTCTT
>NZ_KV817262.1:0-485 GCF_001814605.1 Corynebacterium sp. HMSC074C01
GCACAGAGCAGCTGCGATATAACGCCCACAACGCTGCTGTTTCTACTGCTGGTCGGATGGTGCGGCCAAAACTACGCAAGCTCGATGAAAGCCCAACGCTTCGGGGTGTAATGGTCGATTGCCTTGCCCGCAGGTGGTCACCTGGGCGCATTAGTGCATGGCTTGAGCATGCTTTCAGCGATGATGAAAGCATGCGTATTTCCCACGAAACGATCTACAGTGCCTTATACATTCAAGGCAAAGGCAGCCTGCGAGCCGAGCTTGAAGCAGTCATGAAGACTAAAGACGTACTTATCCGCGGCGGCGCAACACGCAAGCGTCGTGCCCGAAACGCTGGCGTGTTAACCGGTCGCCCTTGGATCAAAGGTGCTGAGATCACCCACCGCAGCCCGGAAGCTGATGACAGGGCTATCCCCGGGCACTGGGAGGGCGACCTTGTTATTGGTAAAGGTGGCAAAAGCGCGCTGATTACCCTAGTAGAGCGC
>NZ_KV817263.1:0-758 GCF_001814605.1 Corynebacterium sp. HMSC074C01
CCGACGTGTCTACTTTCCGGGGGTCAGGCCCAAGCGAATGTGGAAGCTGCGGTAAAGATCGTCACACACAAAGTCATCCACGCCCTTGAAGGCCACCAGTGTGTTGACTTGGACGAGCTCAACGGAAAGATTGTGGACTTAGTCGATGCAATCAACAGGTCCGTGCCGTTTCGCAGTCAGCACATCAGCCGCAGGGATCTCTTCGAAGAACACGAGCAGCATCTCCTTGCTGACCTGCCGACAACCCCATGGCAGTACACCGAGTGGAAGCGCGCGAAAGTAGCCCCTGATTTCCATATCACGGTTGCAACGGTGCGCTACTCCGTTCCGCATCAGCTTGTTGGCCGCACTGTCGATGTGCGCATCACAGGCCAGGTCTTGACCGTCTTTGATCAGGGGACGACCGTGGCAACCCACCAGGTTTCGCATAAGCGTGGGGCCTATGTCACTGACTATGAGCACATTCCATCTGGAATGGACTCCACCCGTGGACTGTGGACCAGTGACTACTTTTATCGCGAAGCCAGCAAAACCGGCCCGGCAACACGCAAGGTCATCGAAGAACTCATCGCGGCGAAAGCCATCCCGGCCCAGGCGTACCAGTCTTGCCGAAATGTGCTTTCGATGGGCAAACACGGCAACAAACCAATCCTGGAAGAGGCATGCCAGCGCCTGACCGCCAACGACGGCAGCCGACGGGCGGTGTCATATACCGCAGTCAAAAGGGCCTGACCCCCGGAAAGTGGACACGTCGGGGG
>NZ_KV817264.1:0-798 GCF_001814605.1 Corynebacterium sp. HMSC074C01
TCCAACCATTACGGGTGATTTCACGGGCGACGACACTGTGGTGCCTATTTATTTTCTGCGCGATGGCTCGTGCCGAATCACCGACACGACATCCCGCTTCAATAGCAACACGGTCTTCAACAGTAAGCCTGCGACCACGCCCTACCACGCCCTGTTTATCTAAAGCGGCGCTAGGAAATCCATCAACGGCTTGAGTTTTCATCGGTGCTGGCATAACAGAATCTTTACCCAGCTTCTTGCCTGTATCTGGCAAAGACACCACCGCCTCATCAGGCGTTCGACGGTGTCGCTGCCGGCGTAACTTCGCATACCGCTGCTTCCTTATCCACCCATACACGGTAGAAGGATGCACACCGATAGCATCAGCCACTGTCTGACAGCTCTCACCAGCAAGCACTCGCTCCACGGCCTGGGCACGTTCATCAGGTGACAAGTGGGCGCGTCTAGGCCGCACTTCGATTACACCAGCTTTCTTTAACCTGCTGTGAAGCACGCCAGTCGATATTCCAACAGTTTGTGCTGCTTGATTGATCGACATACCTGCACGCACCAACCCAACAGCCTCACGGACAAACGGATCACGCAAACGACTCGCACGCCTGCCGGGAGGTTCGACACCTCTTCCCCTCAACCAACCGTAAACCGATTCGGGGCCTACACCGACATCACGCGCGACCAGGCTAACTGCCTCGCCTGCAGCCACTCGCTCAACGGCAGCATCCTTAACATCCTTCGGAGTCCAACGCGTCACAACTACCTCCCGGTCGAAGTGGCGCATTCACCCCTTGACAGCACGCA
>NZ_KV817265.1:0-363 GCF_001814605.1 Corynebacterium sp. HMSC074C01
CCCTAGTAGAGCGCCCCAGCCGTTACACCCTGCTTGGACACCTTCCCGATGAGCACAGTTCACACACCGTGGTCGCAACCCTGCAGGACATGGTCAAAGACCTCAACACCGAGCAGCTAAAGACCATCACATGGGACCAAGGCGCAGAAATGGCTGTCACAGCACAAGTCCAGATTAAAGACGGCTGCCAGGTGTTTTTCTGTGAACCGCACTCACCGTGGCAGAGACCAACCAACGAGAACACCAACGGCGAGATCAGGCGCAGGTTCTACAAAAAGGGCACCGACTTTGCCACCGTCACACCCGAACATGTCGCGTGGGTGCAAAATGAGCTCAACGAAACACCCCGACAAATCCTCGGCG
>NZ_KV817266.1:0-16813 GCF_001814605.1 Corynebacterium sp. HMSC074C01
GCTACGCACCCCGAAACCGGAAGAGCCGCTTAAGTCTCTTACCCCGTTGCAGTTAATGCTGCAGCGGGGTTTTCTTTTTCAGCATGGCCATGACCAGGGAAGACACACATCTTCTACAAGCAGGGGAGCAACTTCTAGCCAGCAGAGCTGTCTCCAAGAACGGATTGAATATCCGATCCACAAGGAGGCACTCATGTACCACTACACGCACGAAGACCTGGAGCTGCTCTACCTGATGAGCGACGGCATAGACGGCGAGGACGCTGATCCTGGTGCAACCCAAGAGCTACGCGACCTGGAAGCAGAAGGGCAAGTACTGCCCTGGGCCGTGCTGTAACAGCACTTTTCTCAGCAGCAGCAAAGCCGCTGCTCAAACACACAATTGAAAGACAATTCACACTCACTCAAAAGGAGAAATCATCATGTCTAACCCATTCAACTCCGGCACCATTGTTGGCAACACCGCTCGCGAGCCGAAGATCTTTGAGCACGCAAACGGCGGCGCTACCGTGAAGCTCAACGTCTACGCGCGTAATACGTTCAAGAACAAGAACACCGGCAAGGTGGAGTCGGAGATCGTGGAACTCACCGGCTACGTGCAGGACGCTAAGAACCTCGGTGTCTTCGGCTGCATCGGCGCTGGTGACCGGGTCGCGGTCAGCTACTCGCTCAAGACGGACAACTACACCGATAAGGATGGCGTGAAGCACTACCCGCTGATCGCACGCATCGATACGGTGCAGCTCATCGACTCGAAGAAAGAGTCTGCAGCCCGCGCTGCACGCCGTGAGAACGGCGCTGGCACCGCCGCCAACGACACTGAAGAAGTGCCGTTCTAACCACAACACCCCGCAGGGAAACCTGCGGGGTTATTTTTTCAGTACAAACCGCGCATGACGCCGTTGCCGTCCGGTAGGGGATCGCTACCGCGCCTGCTCTGGGGCACCGTCATTTCACAGCGCAATACACGCACCACGACACGCGCTGTTTTACCGTGCAACAAACACGCCATTTCGCTGCGCATTGCACTGACACATCTACACGCCGCTGGATCAATCACTTCACTGCACCCTGTAGTGGCGCGTCACTTAATTGACACGTTTATTGCGCAGTTAAGTGGTGTGTCACTTCGTCGACCACTTAAATGACACTTTTAATGACACGCCACTTCATTGGCACATTTACTGCGCAGTTAAATTACATGTCATTTCATTAGCACGTTTATTGACTACTTAAATGACGCTGTAACTCTGCATCACATTCTGCAGGCACTTTCGCTGCACTCTCTACGTACTCATCTACTGTCCACTTAACGGCACTGTAGCCACGTACCTCTACTACACAATCAACAGCACAACAAACACGCCACTACACGCGCTATTTCACAGCACTACAGGATTACCGCTACACAAAACAACCGCTCTAATTCTTCGATTTTCGCTGAATTAGAGCGGTTTTAGCGCTGTCTCTGGGCACTGACCCCGGCGACACCCGGCTAGGCCGCTACAGGGCCGTACAAGGCGTGTGGCGAGCTGCTACAGCTCCATGCCACCATCGCGGTCGCGCTGTTGCTGCTGGCGGCGCTTGTTGGTTCGTTCCTGAGCACGGCGGCGTGCGGCGGTCCGTTCCTGCTGGATACGCTGCTCAACAGCAACCCGATACCGCTGCTTCATCTCAGGGTCGTTATCGAGTTCGACATGCAGGAAGTCCCGGTCTACGTGGGAAATCTCTTGCAGAGACTGCGTTGCCTCCTCGATAATGATGGCGGCTTCCTCTTCTGCAGCTGCGCGGCGCGCTTCGAGGCTTTCGGTGAATGCGCGTTTCTCCGTGTCAAAGGCTTCACGCTCACTGTCCAGGGCTGCACGTTCGTTGGCCAGCTGTTCACGCTCACGCGTGGCCTCGCTGCGGATGGCCACAGCATCACGTTGTGCTTCGCTACGAGTGCTCTCAGCGTCTCGTGTGGCCTCGCTACGGGTCTTTTCTGCGTCTCGCTCGGCTTCCTTGCGTGCTTCGCTGCGGATCGTTTCAGCCTCCTGCTCTGCACGCTTGAGCTTGGCCTCTGCAGCGCTGTTGACCTCTTCGGCACGGTCCAGCAGCTCATCTGCTTGAGCTTCGGCCAGCCCTACTGTCTGCTCAGCCGCAGCCTGTGCATCGCTACGGATCTGCTCGACGTCCTGCTCAGCCTTCTCGCGTGCTTCACGCAACACACGCTCTGCAACCTCGCGAGCCTGCTGTTCAGCGTTCTCCTGTACACTTCGCGCTGCTTCACGGTCCGCCTGGGCCTGTTCCAGTTCTTTTGCTGCTTGCTCGCGGTCACGATCAATCGCGTCCATGTCGCGGTGTACGGAACGGCGCTTGACTTCTACTTCATCCTCGCGGTTGGCAAGGTCGCGTTCACGATCCTGCTGCTCCGTGTAGCGGTCGAGGTTTAGGGATTCATCGTGACGTTCGGAGACTTCCAGTTCTACTGGGTAGCCGAGCGCGTGCATGTGTTCACGGAGTCCGCGCTGCGCGTCGATCATTTTTTGATTACCCGAGATCTGTTTACCCTTTTTTGGGCCAGATTTGTACCTGACCGAGGTGTCAGTGTTGTACGCGATACCTGGCCTACAGCGGAGCTTTGACGGATCATCGGGCTTCGGGGAGAAGCTATCGGCCTGGAACTGGCTATGCGGTGTGCTCTCGTCAAAATTCATATCCCCTCCGGCCACAGCATCGATGCCGCCGGGGATGAAGTTCTCGGCAAGCCAACGCATTGCCTCTTCGAAGTATTGTTTCGCTTCCTCGTAGTCGCGTGCGACATAGCGCGGACGTTTTACTTCGCGCCCGTCCACCTCACTGGTGTAGAAATCCGGGATTTCTTTGCACATCGATTTCGGTGGATTCAGCTTCGGCTGGGGCCTCGACGACGCGGTTTCTACCGAGGATGTTGTGAAGCACCTCCGCGACAACAGCCCGAGCCTGCAGACCATCCTCCACGGCCCGAGCACCAGTACCTGGGGTGGGCACAACCTCGCCGGCGGTCTGCGCCGCGTCATGGCGAAGTGTGGCTACACCGATATCAAGAGCTTCCAGAAGGTGGATATCACCCTCTCGAGCTAGCTGCGCACTTTCGCGGCCGACAACGCCCGGTGGAACTTCAATGATCCCCCGGGCGTTTTTCATGTCTACGGGGTGAGGCGTATGTCACAGCCGATTCATCTTGACTCTCCTGTAAGGCCGACTAAAGTTTGTCCAGAATAAAAAGTACGTCTAGGCGTAACTTATGGAACAGCCTTGGCGAATGCATTTTCAGGAAAGGAAAACTCAATGGTTCGGTCGGAAAAGCGGGAGTCGCGATCAGCACTGTTCGTGGCAGCAGCCGCGATGATGGCGATGATTCTCGCGGCGGCGCTCACAGCGTGCGCGCCGGAGGAGGATCGTGCAGACGGCGGAAAGCCGAAAGTGCTGACCACTTTCACTGTGATCCAGGACATCGCCCAGAATGTCGCGGGGGAACACTTGACTGTGGATTCTTTGACGAAGCCGGGGGCGGAGATCCACGGCTACGAGCCCACGCCGGCTGATATCCGCCGCGCGTCGGATGCCGACCTCATTCTGGATAACGGCCTGAACCTGGAGAACTGGTTCGCGCAATTCGTCGAGGACGTCGACGCGCCCCACGTCACCGTCAGCGACGGCGTGGACCCGATCGACATCACCGAGGACGAGGGCGCGGGCAAACCGAACCCGCACGCGTGGATGAGCCCGGTCGAGGTGGAGAAGTACGTGGACAATATGGTCACCGCCTTCAGCGAACTCGATCCGGACCATGCTGAGGACTTCAAGCAGAACGGCGAGCAGTACAAAAAGGAGCTGCAAGAGGTCCAGGACGGCATGGTCACTGAGTTGGCGAACCTGCCTGAGCAGCATCGCGCACTGGTGACGTGCGAGGGCGCATTCTCCTACATGGCACGCGACGCTGGTCTGGAGGAACGGTTCATTTGGGCCGTGAACTCCGAGAATGAGGCAACTCCGCAGCAGATCACCCGTGCCATCGAATTCGTCAAGGAGAACGACGTGCCGGCCGTATTCTGCGAGTCCACGGTCTCGGACGCACCGATGCAGCAGGTAGTTGATGCAACCGACGCCACCTTCGGCGGCACTCTGTACGTCGACTCCCTTTCGGAGAAAGACGGTCCGGTTCCGACCTACCTCGACTTGATCAAGCACGACGCCGACGTGATCACGCAGGCGTTGACGGGTAAGAAGTAGGTGTCACGGTGCAACAGGAAACGTCATCAGCCGCGGCGGCCGTTTCGTCGAATGCGACTCCCGCGATATCCGTGCACGATGTCACCGTTCACTATGGGAGCGTGCTCGCGCTCGACGGTGCATCCCTCGAGATTGCGCCGGGACGCGTGTGCGGACTCGTCGGAATGAATGGATCCGGGAAATCTACGCTATTCAAAACGATCATGGGGCAGACCCGGCCGGATTCCGGGACCGTCGCCGTCAACGGAGATGACCCCGCGGTTGCCCGCCGCACCGGTGTGCTCGGGTACGTGCCTCAGCGCGAGGCAGTGGACTGGGATTTCCCGGTCAGCGTGCGGGAGGTGGTCATGATGGGTCGCTACGGACAACTCGGTTTCACGCGCCGGCCTCGCCGGGCTGATATCGAAGCCGTCAACCATGCACTCGAGCGTGTGGAGCTCACGGACTATGCCTCACGTCAGATCGGTCAACTTTCCGGCGGCCAGCGGAAACGCGCCTTTGTTGCCCGGTGCATTGCCCAGGGGGCGAGGATCATGCTGCTGGACGAGCCTTTCGCGGGCGTCGATAAGCGCAGCGAAGCGACAATGACCCGGCTGTTCCGCGAGCTTGCAGACGGCGGTGCCACCGTCTTCGTGTCCACGCACGACCTCCCTGCGTTACCTGAGCTGGCTGATGAAGCGATGCTGCTCAACCGGCATGTGCTCATGCACGGCTCGCCCAAGGATGTCCTGCAACCCGATAATCTCGCCGCTGCCTTTGGACTGGATGTGATGAAACGATGATCTCTTTTCTTGTCGACCCGTTCGCCTACGACTTCATGGTCCGCGCGTTCGCCACGAGCCTGATTTCCTCCATCGTGTGCGCGGTGCTGTCGTGCTGGCTGGTCCTCGTCGGCTGGTCGCTGATGGGCGATGCCGTGTCCCACGCAGTGTTCCCCGGCGTGGTGCTGGCGTATATCGCGGGCGTTCCCTTCGCTCTCGGGGCAGTGGTCTTCGGCTTCCTCGCCGTGGGATTGATCGGTGTCGTGCGTGATACGAGCCGGGTCAAAGAAGACGCTGCGATCGGAATCGTCTTCACGACGCTCTTCGCGTTCGGGCTCGTGCTCATCTCCGTCACGCCCTCGCACACCGACCTCAATCACATTATCTTCGGTAACCTGCTCGGCGTCTCCAAAGCTGATCTCGTGCAGATCCTCGTTTTGGGCGTGGCCACGCTGGCCGTGCTCGTGCTCAAGCGCCGCGATTTCACGCTTTTCGCTTTCGATCCCGTGCATGCTCACGCGATTGGTCTGTGGCCGAAGCTGATTGGGGCAGTGTTGCTCGCCCTGCTCGCGCTCACCTGCGTGGTGGGGCTGCAAGCCGTCGGGGTGATCCTCGTGGTGGCGATGCTGATCATTCCGGGTGCGACCGCGCACCTTTTGACCGACAGTTTCGGCCGCATGCTGCTGATCGCTCCTGCGGTGGCCACCGTATGCTCCGTCGCGGGGCTGTACGCGAGCTACTACCTCGACGCTTCGCCTGGCGGACTCGTGGTCATGGCGCAGGGGATCGCATTCCTGCTGGTGTACCTGTTCAGCCCGAGCCAAGGGATCGTCACAGCGCGTGCGCGCCGGGGCGGAACGGCACGGCTAATTGGAGACGAACAGCGCATCGGTAGCGGTGCGGCCGAGCGGAACTGAGTTCTTTGCCCCGTCCACCTTCACATCGAGCGACTCGGAAAACGGTGCGCCTTCAGTGACCGTGAGGACGGCGCCGACAACGATGCCATTCTCCTCGAAAAACTTCAGCAGGGTCGGGTCCGAATCGGAGATCCGCTCGACAGTGACCGTCGTCCCCGCTGCACCGGCGCCCGCCCCAGCATCCGTGAGGCGGCATGCGTCCAAAGCGGGCACCGTACCGTCGGCGGTCGGGATCGGATCCCCGTGCGGGTCGCGGGTGGGGTGGCCGAGCAGCTTGTCCAGCCTGTCCACCAGGTAGTCAGAGACTGCGTGCTCTAAGTGCTCCGCTTCATCGTGCACTTCGTCCCACGTGTACCCGAGAGTCTCCACCAAGAACGTCTCGATGAGCCGGTGGCGCCGAATCATGTCCACTGCGTACCCGCGGCCCTTCTCGGTCAATTCCACCGAGCCGTACGGGGCGTGCACGATCAACCCCTGTGCGGCGAGCTTGCGCACAGCATCCGAGACCGACGACATCCGCAGCCCCGTCTGCTTCGAAATCAGGGTTGCCGTCACGGGTTCCGCTGACCATTCCGTGAGACTCCAGATGACCTTCAAATAGTTCTGGGTCGAAGTGGATAATTCGCTCACCGACATGCGTTCAACTCTACTTACCTTCCGGGAGCACGCTTATCGACGCCGCCCTGAACCGCTAATCCGCCCTGCACAGTCGCGACTGTTCAGTCTATCCAGGCCATGAGTTAGACTCTGAATCCGTGACTACCACCTCGAATGCACCAGAGCAGACCCCACCCGCAAACGCTCACCCGCGCCCCGTCCTCGTCGTGGACTTCGGCGCGCAATATGCGCAGCTCATCGCACGACGCGTGCGTGAGGCCCGGATCTATTCGGAGGTCGTTCCGCACACGATTTCCGCAGAAGAATTGAAAGCCAAGGACCCGGTGGCTCTCGTGCTCTCCGGTGGTCCCTCATCCGTCTACGAGGACGGTGCTCCGCAGCTCGACCCGGCAATTTTCGAGCTGGGGCTGCCCACCTTCGGCATTTGCTACGGCTTCCAGGTGATGACTCAGGCGCTCGGCGGCACCGTGGCCAAGACCGGCTCCCGCGAGTACGGTCGCACCGCAATGAACGTGCGCGGCGGCGTACTTCACCACGGCCTGCAGACCAACCACCCGGTATGGATGAGCCACGGCGATTCCGTCACCGAGGCACCAGCTGGCTTCGAGGTCACCGCTTCATCGGAAGGCGCACCAGTCGCCGCATTCGAAAACGCTGATCTATGCATGGCCGGCGTCCAGTACCACCCGGAGGTCATGCACTCGCCGCACGGCCAAGAGGTGCTCACGCGCTTCCTCACCGAGATCGCAGGCCTCGAGCAGACCTGGACCGCCTCCAATATTGCGGAACAGCTTATCGACGCAGTCAAGCAACAAGTCGGCCCCAACGGCCGCGCCATCTGCGGCCTGTCCGGCGGCGTGGACTCCGCTGTCGCTGCTGCACTGGTCCAGCGCGCAATCGGTGACCGACTCACCTGTGTCTTCGTCGACCACGGCCTGCTGCGTCAGGGCGAGCGCGAGCAGGTCGAGACCGACTTCGTGGCTGCTACAGGCGCGAAGCTGGTCACCGTCGACGAGCGCGAAGCCTTCCTGGGCAAGCTCGCTGGTGTCACCGAGCCGGAAGCCAAGCGCAAGGCTATCGGTGCAGAATTCATCCGCTCCTTTGAGCGTGCCGTTGCTGGTGTGCTCACCGAATCTGGTGACGACGCACCCGTCGACTTCCTCGTTCAGGGCACCCTGTACCCGGACGTTGTCGAGTCCGGCGGCGGATCCGGCACCGCCAACATCAAGAGCCACCACAACGTCGGTGGCCTGCCTGACGATGTCGAATTCGAACTCGTCGAACCCCTCCGCCTGCTGTTCAAGGACGAGGTCCGCGCCGTTGGCCGTGAACTCGGCCTGCCCGAGGTGATCGTGAACCGTCAACCTTTCCCGGGCCCTGGCCTGGGTATTCGCATCATCGGTGAGGTTACTGAGGAGCGCCTGGAAACCCTTCGCGCAGCCGATGCGATCGCTCGTGAGGAGCTAACCAAGGCTGGCCTCGACGACCAGATCTGGCAGTGCCCGGTCGTCCTGCTTGCCGACGTTCGCTCCGTCGGCGTCCAAGGCGACGGCCGCACCTACGGCCACCCGATCGTCCTGCGTCCAGTTGCTTCCGAGGATGCCATGACCGCTGACTGGGTCCGCATCCCGTACGAGGTGCTGGAGACCATTTCCACCCGCATCACCAATGAGGTTGAGGACGTCAACCGCGTCGTGCTGGACATCACGTCCAAGCCGCCAGCCACGATCGAGTGGGAGTAACCAGCTTTTAGCGCTGACACCCAGGATTTAAGTGCCAGCGCTAAATAGTTAGTGCTAAATAGTTGATGCTAAATAGTCAGTGGATCTCGATTACATAGCTGCCTCAGGTGAGAATTTTTACCTGGGCTTTTGGAGCGAAGCTAAGGCCCCGATGTAATCGAGATCCACTCGTTTTATTTGTAATGCACTCCAAGCGAAGGTGGCGGCGTTGGCGTGCGCTGATGCAGAAGCCACCACGCGACAAACCCGGTGAAGATTCCTGCCAGCGGCGCTAATACTGCCCTGGGATCCGTGCCCAGCGTGACGGACGGGAAGAAGATCAGCAATCCGATCAACAACAGCCAGCCTGTGCTGCGGTCTCTGAGCACAACAGGACTCAGACGTTCTTTCGGTGTGAAGATCGCCTGTGCGGGGGATGTCTGCGTGCCAAAACGCGGCATGGTGAACCAGCACAGCAGGTACAGGAAAATGCCGCCGCCGATGATGAGCGCCAGCACAGCAAAAACGACGCGGACGAAGGTCACATCGACGTTATAACGCGCACCGATGCCCTCACAGATGCCACCGACTAGTGGGTTGCCACCTTGTTCTTTGGGGATCCGTGGCGGGCGCGTGTCCCACATGGCCTGAAACGAGCTGTTGGTGTCCATGGCTCAAGTATGCATTTGGCGGGCAAAGCTCGCTGGCTAAATGGCACGGGTCTAGGGGGAGGATCGAGAGATCCTTGCATGAAACCTGAATTCGCTGGCGTAGACAATGCCGCTGGCCTCTTTGAAGTCCCTGTTCAGGGAGGTTTCGCCGCCTTCGATCTTCGTCAGCGCGTCGAGTAGCCTCGTTGTGATTTCAGGTTTCTTCCTAAAACCTGAATATCGGCACTGCTTGTGTACTGGTTTGTGCACTTAAGGCCCTGGATTAGCTTATCCAGGGCCTGTGGATTCAGGTTTCGTGCAACGCAGCAAGAACTACTAGTCGGCGAGAACTACTAGTCGGGGAGCGCTGCTAGCCAGCGTGCGTTGCTAGTCGGCGTGCGTTGCTAGTCGGCGTGCGTTGCTAGCCAGCGTGCGTTGCTAGTCGGCGTATGCGAGGCGACGGGAGCCGTCGACATGCGGGTACAGTACCCACGCAGCGCCAGCAACGAGCGCGAATGTGAGCGTGACTCCCCAGGCTGGCCATTGCGCGAGAGGTGCGAGCATGAGCGCCAGCCACCAAAGCATTAACGGCACGAGCATGCTTATCGACGGCACCGTACTTACCCGCTTCTCTTCCGCGAATGCCCTCATCTCGCCCCGGTAGGGGTGGAGCAAAGTGATGGCGACAGCAAGGGCAACGCATCCGAGCGCGATGAGGAGTTTGGGGCCGATCGCGAGCTGGGAGACCATGACTGCGATGGATCCGGCGACGCCCACAGTTCCCATGACTCTGACGATGAGCGGAGTGGGGATTGGGGTGGTCCGGGTGCGGACGTCGTAGGCGTACATGGAGGTGGACGCTACCATATGACCTGCGATAGAAAATATGTTCGATAATTTCAATTGACCTTGGTTCGCCCGCGGAGCATAATCAGCTTCCGTGAGTGGAACAAGTGTTCGCAAGACGGTCGCGGAGGTGGACCTGGCGGCATCGACGGTATCGACGGGCTCCAGTGGTTCTGCGCACGCTGAACAGATCGCCCAGCTCCGCTCCAAAATGGCGCAGATCGGCGGTGCTGTCCCTGGTGGTGATGGGGATGGTACCGGCTTCGCACAGAAGATCACAGGCAGCGAAGATGTGGTTTCGCTCGGTGAGCAGTTTCGATTTCTGCTTCCTGGCGGTGGTCTACCGCGCCATGCTGTCACACATATGAGCGATACACCGGCGCTGGTTGCGGAGATGCTTCTCCACGTTGTGGAAGCAGGTGGTCACGCCGGTGTGGTGGGGTGGCCGGAATTGTCTTATGCCGGAATTGACCCGAAGTATCTGGGCCGCATTATCGCTGTGCCGGATCCAGGGGTGGACCCTTTGGGTGTTGCCGCGGTGCTCACGGAGGGGCTGGACTTGGTTGTGTATCGCTCGCCAGTGGCGCTTGCTCTCTCTCCGGTGCGGTGCCGTCCACTGTTGGGCAAGCTGCGCAAAGGTCGGGCAGCACTGATGATGGTTGGCGCGACGGTGCCGTCTCCTGCGCTGACTGTCACGGGCGATATTCAGGCTTTTCATGGCATTGGTCGTGGTACGGGCCGCATTACTGGTGTGGATATTCGGGTGCGGGCGCAGTCGAAGGGTGGGCGTCCGGCGTCGGCAAGCATCACTGTGGGGCAGGCTGCTGTGGAAGCGTCAACGCCTTAATCCCGCGTCAATCGATTTCAGTCTGGCAAGGACTGTTTCTTGTGACGGCGATCCGATTCGAAAAATGGCGTTTTTCATACGGGTACAAATGGAATCTCACTCGTATGAAGAAGACGACTATTCGGCTACCAGCTACACCAACCGGCGACCCTAACTGGGACTACATGGAGCGCTTCATGAAGGGGTTGCGGTAGTGATAGTCCGCGGTGTCTGCGGGCTAGTTCTTTTATGGGGGCGTTGATGCCACCTTCGAGGCTGTTTGTTGTTGCTGCAAGGTTGTCGGGGTCGATGGTTGTTGGTGGGGGTTGTAGGTAGGTAAACAGCAGGTCTCTGCGGTGCAGAGATAGCAATGATTGATAGGCCGCTCGGACGCGTTGGTGGGTGTAGACCTTGGTGTAGGCGCCGGTAGCGGGGTCTTTGATGGTGGTTTTCTCGTTCATCCATTCCCGGTAGGTGTGGCATATCCCGCCGATCAAGCACTACACCAACTACCAACGAGAAAACCACGCAGGCCTTCACGCCGCGTAACACGCCACTCTCAAAAAGTCAGGCCGATTCACAACACCAGCAGAAGGATGCTCTTTGACGAGTTTGAACGCGGCGTACTAGGCGAACTTCCTACAACACCGTGGCAGCATACCGAATGGAAACGTGCGAAAGTCGCCCCCAACTTCCACATCACCGTCAACACTGCACGTTATTCGGTGCCTTACCAGCTTGTCGGCCGGACTGTCGATGTACGTATCACTGGCAATGAAGTAACCGTTTTGATGCCGGGCAGCGTGTTGCAACCCACCGGCTTGCCCAAGCCCGGGGGATCTATGTCACCGATGTGGATCATATTCCTGCCAACATGGCTGATACCACAGGGTTGTGGACCAGTGAGTACTTCTACCGTGAAGCAGCCAAGATCGGGCCCGCAACCCGGACAGTCATCGAAGAACTCATCAGCGCAAAGGCAATCCCTGCCCAGGCATTTCAGTCGTGCCGAAACGGGGCCCGGCCCCCGGAAAGTAGACACCATGGGGTGGTGAAATTGTGGGGCTTACTTTAGCGCATTGTTACGCTGCGTGGGCTTCGTACTCTGTGGGGGTGAGGTACTTGCACCAGGAGTGTCTTCGGCTGGTGTTGTAGCGCACGCACCATGCGAAGACGTCTCGTCGGCAGACGAGCTGGTTGGCAAAGACTTTCTTGTCTTTGAGGACCTCTCGTTTCAGGGTGGCGTTAAACGACTCTGCCAGCGAGTTGTCGGCACTGGTGCCAACTGCGCCCATGGATTGGGTGACGTTGAGCCTGCGGCAGGTGGCCTGAAACTGCGATGAGGCATAGACACTTCCGTGGTCCGAATGAAAGATCGCCCCGGCAAGACTCCCGCGGGTGTGGTGCGCGTGCTCGAGCGCTTCCTCGACGAGTTCGGTGCGCATGTGGTCGGCGATGGCAAAGCCGACGAGCATCCGTGAATAGCAGTCAATTACTGAAGCGAGATACATATTCGACCCGTCCGCGATCGGCAGATAGGTGATATCGCCAACTAGCACCCTATTTGCAGCCGGAGCCGTGAAATCTCGCTTGACCAGGTCGGCAAACACCACGCGGCCAGGCCCACGCCTGGTGGTGGTGACCTTGCGTTTTTTGGTGTAGCCACGCAGGCGAAGCTTCTTCATGATCCGGGCGATGCGCTTATGGTTGACCGGCCCATTGTCGTTGTAGGCGTCGTTATAGGTCAGCTCTGCCGCGATGCGTTTGGCACCGTAGAGCTGGTCTTTCTCGTTAAAGACCGCCTTGATCTTCGCCCCTAGCATGGCATCGTCAATTAGCCGGCGGTGCCGTTGGGCGCTGCTGGCTTTCCATTTGTAGTAAGAGCTGCGATTGAGCCCAAGGACGGTGCACATCCGCTTGACCGAGTACTCGGTGCGGTGGTCCTCGACAAACTGGAAGCGGATCACCAGTGTGTCTCTTCCATGAAATATTTGGCCGCCTTGCGCAAGATATCGCGTTCTTCTTTCAGCCTGGCGTTTTCTTGCTGCAGTTGGCGTATCTTTTCTGCATCCGTGAGTTGCTTGGCATGATCAGCACGTGCAACCGGTGGCCTCTGGGTCTTTGCACCGGTGCCGTACGTATCGACCCACGTGCGAAGCGTGGTGCGGTAGATCCCTAAATCTTCGGCTGCGGCCTTGAGCGAGAGATGTGGATCGTTCTCGTACATCGCGACTGCGTCGCGCTTGAACTGATCCGAATAAACCTTCCTAGGCATGGAGGTAGATTACCTTTCCCCGACCCAACACGGTCGGAATCGGAGGTGTCTACCAAACAGGGGGCAGGTCCCCTACACACCCGGCCGCAACCTCAACAAAGAGCAAATCACCAGACTCGCTCACTGCCAATGGTGTCAAAAAGCACAAAGCATTGTCATCCTCGGCAAATCATCCGTCGGCAAAACATACCTGGCCCAAGCACTCCTTACCGCTGCGTGCAGAAACGACTATTCTGCCCGTTTCTTCCGCACAGACACCCTGGCCAACCAGCTGATGGTGCTACGCCATGATGACACAGCACGCATGGAGTTTCTTCAAGACTTACACCTGGCAGACGTACTCGTGCTTGATGACTTCTTAACAACGCCGATTGATGCTGCCACAGCACACCAGCTGCTCAACATTCTTGCTGAGCGCGAACACCGGAGATCAACCATTGTCACCTCCCAGTTCACACCCGATGAGTGGTACAAGTCCATCCCGGATGCTGTCATCGCCGAGTCGATCCTGAATCGGCTTGTCGTTGGCGCTGAGATCATCACACTCGAAGGACCAAACATGCGCCTCGAAGCCAATACGCAGTAGCGGCTCATAGTCAACGCCCGGGTGTTACCCGATACTCACCCGGGCGTTACTGAATACTCACCACAGCGTTACTAAATCCGTGGTCCTAACAGCTATCGCGTCCCCATTCGTGGCCATGTCTCAGTCGTTTAGCAAGCAGGCGAATACGCTCTGGTACGAGATTTTCGATGTCGTCAAAGCCAACTCGCTGGTGGACTACTCGGGGCCGACTCCTGCGGATAACGTGATGGAACGGCTACTTCAGGCACGCTCATAGTTATTGGCGTAGTGCGGGTGCAGTGTGGGCGTAGATGACGACCACTGCAATCAAGGCGATACAGACGGCGAAGGGTGCCAGCGGGTTCCACCCGTAAAGGGCGGTCGAAGCCAGCGGGGCAATCGCGTACGCCAACCCATTATTAGCGTTGATGATGCCAGCCACTGCGCCTTGCTCATCTGCACTCATCTTCAAGGTTGGGCCAGTGTTGTACCCGGGCATCGCCAGTCCCATACCTACCCCCAGCACGATACACCCGACAACCAGTAAAGCGTGCGAGGAGGTAGGCCAAATGAGCACAGTTGCAACTAGTGTAATGGCCAGACCAGTACGTAAAAGCTTCGCTGCTCCCCACCCTGTCTTTGGAGCAATCACCGCTTGGGCAATGATCATGGTCACGCCCATGATGGTCAGGTAAATCGCGGAAATACCTGCGGTCGCAGTTGCCGACAGGGCGAAGCGGTCTTGGACAGTGAATCCAAAAATCGTAGCAACAGAAGAAAACACAAGAAACATCACCAGACCAGTTGCTAGCCAGGGAGCTACACGCGGATCAGTGAAGCGAATCCGTTGAGGCTTTGCAAAAAGTTGCCCTCGGCTTTGAGGTGCGAAACTCACCAAGAGAACAACCAGACCAATCACCATCACAACGGGCATGACCACCAAGGGCAAGAGCAGGCCACCAGCAGCGGCTAACACACCTCCAGTAACACCTCCAACAATGGAGGCCATCCCTTGAGCCGCTCCAATCATGCCCAGTGCTTTTACCCGCCCGTTCTCGCTGGCAGCATGCGTGACCAGGTGGGCTTGCGCGGTCGGGGCGATCGCTGAAATCCCTCCACCATAGAGCAAACCACGAGTGATCACAACACCAAAAACTAGTCCGACACCGCCAACTACCTGGTTCATCCCCAGGTAGGAGACAATACCGAAGGCGCTCAAAGCGATGATCGCGATCACAAGCCCAGCAGCGAGTACACGTTTAGCGCCGACACGTTGGGAAGCTCGCCCCCAATAAGCACTCAAGCTCGCTAGTACAATCGCTGCCAAAGAGATAGTGGCGCCAATATGCCATTCCCGCAATCCCATCTGTCGTGACAGTGGCGCGATGATCGGATTGAGAATCATTTGCCCCATAAAGGCGAGAAAAACGATTCCCACTACCAGGTTCGCTTGCGCTCCTGGATCAATAGAGCTCTGTGTCGGCTTATTACTACGAGGGTCGGGCATCACTACACTCCATTACTAGAACACTGTTTCACTTAGGGATATTGTAGAATGGTGTTCTAGTAAGGGTCAAGGAATAAGTTAGGGTCACCTTATGAACACTGTGCTAACGGGGCGAAGGGCTGGGCTATCACGCGAGCTGATTGTCAAACAAGCTGTACAGTTAAGCGCGATCAGTGGCGTTGAGGGATGGTCAGTACGGGACATTGCCCGTGAACTGGGCGTGGTTCCCTCAGTGATTTATCATTATTTTCCAAACAAGGAAGCCATTTGTGATGCTGTTGTAGACCGGGTATGTGTCGGGATTGAAGTTCCCGACCCGGACCTTGAATGGAAAGCCTGGTTTCGAGCTATGGCTCACAATCTACGCCCCGCATTGTTAGCATATCCGGGGATTACCGACAGGTTCGCGCGGGGCAAGTTCACCGAACAGTTTTTGCCGATGATCGATGGAGCCTGGGCCAAACTACAAGAAGCTGGGTTTGGTGACAATTCGCCTGTGGCCTACACAATTATCGCGAACTCGATCATCCACACGATCGGAGCGAGAAACCTGCGCGCATCCAATCAAATCCAGCCTCGCCACAACCTGCACGAAATGCTTGTCAGGCTTGAGCCTATGATGGCTCAATCTGTTGGACTGACCAGTATTGTCAACTCTTACCTGGAGCCTCTCTCACACCCTGATGAAGAAGAAGCGATGTCCGAGGAATACTACGACCTCGTCATCGATGTGATCCTAGACGGCATCGAACACACCCTGCTGCCTTAACTCTGACCCACTTCTCAATCATCGTCTTAGTGAGCGCCCGCACAGCTGTGTACTTCAACACAGCGGATGTAGCCCAGTTGATAAGCCGGGTCAGTTCACGTTCACCCCTCGCGTTATCATGGTCACGGAGACGGTTAAGTAGTTCTTCCTGATACGGATTATTCATGGTGTGCCCTTCATCCAGGTATGGGTAAAGGGGGCCAAGGCACACACCCTGACCCCCTTCGCTGCCTGCTACGGGCTAGCGTCTACTCGGTAGCACCCGCCGTGGTCGGCTCCACCACATCCTGTTCAGCCGTCGCCAGCACCTCCGGGCGGAACACGGAACCGCCGTACACCTGGAGGCCCGTAATCGCACGGGTGAAACGGAACGGCAGCATGGACGATTCCGCCACCTCCGTGATCTGGTAGCCGAACGGGGTAGCCATCGGGTGGCCCGCAATGACCACCTCACGGCCCGCCACCGTCGGCACCGTCGGCGCGGAAATGATGCGGAACCCGAGCAGGCGACCAATCTCACCGTTCAAGAGATTGCTGTTGTTCACTGCCTTGTCCAGGCGCTCGTCGTACAGCAACGCCGATTCCATCTCCGGGCCAACCATCACGAAACGGTCAGTCTTCGGAACCGAAGTGGCGTTGAGTTTCTTACGCAGCACCACCAGCGTCTTGTACGCGTCCTTCTTCTCAATGTCGAGCGGGAGGGTGCCCACCTTGTTGGAGTTCTTCACTCCGTCCTTCATGAGCTTGCCGATGTAGGTATCGACCTGCTCGGACATGCCTTCCTCTGCCTCGCTGACTGCCTCGGGCCTGGCCCCCGGAAAGTAGACACGTCGGGGGTTAGCTATGCTGCTTGGGTCAGTGTAGCTGATGTGAGTGCTTCGAAGGCATCAGGGGCTAGAAGATTGCACCAGGAGTGTCGTCTGCGGGTGTTGTAGCGCATGCACCATCGAAAGACTTCTTGGCGACAGCTGATTGGGCTGTCAAAGACTTTCCGATCACGTAGCACTTCACGCTTTAAGGTGGCGTTAAATGACTCTGCCAAGGCATTATCAGCACTCGTTCCCACCGCGCCCATGGATTGGCGCACACCAAGCTGGGTGCAGT
>NZ_KV817267.1:0-406 GCF_001814605.1 Corynebacterium sp. HMSC074C01
GAATCCGGATGCTTCTGTGGTGACGGATAAGGTCACTGTTGTTGAGGGTCAGGAGGCTGATCCGTTTGATACTGCTAAGGATGTTCCGGAAAACGGCAAGGTTGAGGTCGATGGTCTGCCGGATGGTCTGACTGTTGATGAGAAGACCGGTGAGGTTTCTGGTACCCCAGACAAGATCACTGACTGGGGCAAGGATGAGGAAGAGCGTGACTTTGAGGTCACGGTCACCATCACCGACGAAGACGGCAACGAAGTCACTACGGGTGAGAAGACCATCACGGTTCAGCGTGACACTGATGGTGACGGCACGCCGGATAAGACTGACACCGATGATGATGGTGACGGTGCTACCGACGAGGAAGAGAAGGAAGCCGGTACCGATCCGAAGGACCCGAACTCCAAGCCT
>NZ_KV817268.1:0-231 GCF_001814605.1 Corynebacterium sp. HMSC074C01
TGTCGGCGGTTTCTTACTCTCCCACAACCTCCCGGTTGCAGTACCATCAGCGTTAGCAGGCTTAGCTTCCGGGTTCGGAATGGGACCGGGCGTTTCCCTGCTGCTATAGGCCACCGACAAACACACGGAGCAACTGTTTGTGTCTGGTTGCGTGTGTTGTGTCAGATACTGTGTAGTGGACGCAAGCGACAGTGTGAATTAGTTGTCTAATGTTGTTTGTTGTTTACACAC
>NZ_KV817269.1:0-165928 GCF_001814605.1 Corynebacterium sp. HMSC074C01
CCGGACAAGCCAGGCAACCCGGACAAGCCAGGCACCTCGACCATCCCGAACCTCAGCAGCCTGTGGCCGCTCATCCCGCTGGTGATTATCCCGCCGGCATTGGCCCACTTCTTTAAGCTTCCGCACCTTCCGGAGCTGCCGACGAAGCCGGCCAAGCCAGTTGAGCCGCTGAAGCCTGAGGAGCCGAAGGCACCAGAGGCACCGAGCGAGGAAGCACAGCCGACGGCCGAGCAGACCCCGAGTGCTCAGCCGAGCCAGGGCAGCCAGCCAAGCGCGACCACGAGCACCCCGGCCTCTTCCAAGAGCACCTCGTCTGGCAAGCTTGCCAACACCGGTGCTAACGTCCTGGGCCTCATTGGTGTGGCGCTGGCACTCATCGCTGGTGCAGCTCTGATTCTGCGTCCTAGCCGCCGCAAGGACTCCTAAACGCTAGGTGTCCGCAGGGGCCCTTCCGGCCCCACGGCAGTGGTTGAGTAGACCACGAGTAAACGCCCGAGCAATAGCTCGGGCGTTTCTTTTTGATCAATTGCACTGCGGCAGTCGAAAAGCATTTTCGAAATTCGGGGTCATATCGAGTTAGGTCTGTCTGCTTTCGGCGTGAAGCACCACTCGACCCGAGGTGAGCAAGATTGGGGAGCTCGCTGTCCAGCTCAACGACTCTCTTAGTGCTGCCGTGGGTTCTGCCGCGATCGTCGGCAGCTGGGGCGTCATCGTGGTCGAACGCGCTGGTGGATGCGAAGACCGCTTAGAGGTTTCGCCACAGCTTTATCTCCTCGCGCAGTTCTGCCCAACATTTCGTGGATTTTCTGAGAAGAGATTCTTATGCGTGTCTCCCTTCGCGCTCACCAGGAGCCTGAATCGCTGACCACGGGCGTTCCCGGTGAGCGCCAAGGGCGAGTAGGGGAAAGCGAGGGGCGGTGGGGTGAGTGTGAAGGGCGATTGGGTGAGCGCGAAGGGCTGTTTGGTGAAAGGGGCATAGGCGCGCAGCGCGGCTGTAGTGCTCTGGTAGGGGAGGCAACCCGGGTTACACAAGCAAGAAAAGGCCCCGGCCACCACACTCGCTGTGAGTTCGTGGTGGCCGGGGCCTTGCTCGGCGCTGCGCAGTGTGCCAGCGCCTGTGGCGTTAAGCGCCTTTAGATGTCGAAGGCTTCCTCGAGCAGGTTCTTCTGCTCAATCTGGTGAACCTTCGCGTTACCGGTCGCAGTCGAGGACTGCGAGCGGCGGGATACGCGGGCCATCTCCGGCATGTCCGGGATGAGGTCGCGCAGGTGCTCGTTGTAGAACGGCCACGGGCCCTGGTTAGCCGGCTCGTCCTGCACGAAGCGAATCTGCGTTGCGTTCGGGTAAGCCTCGAAAGCCTCACGCAGGCGGTTGAACGGAATCGGGTGGAGCATCTCCACGCGCACGATGGCGATGTCATCGCGGCCATCGGCTTCCTTCTTCTTAGCCAGTTCCCAGTAGAGCTTGCCGGAGACCAGCATGATGGTCTTGACCTTGTCGGTGTCGCCGACCTTCTTGCCGTTGAGGTCCACGAAGTTCGGGTCGTTGATAACGGACTGGAACTTCTTGACCTCAGTGAAGTCCGCCACGGAGGAGGTCGCGGCCTTGTTACGCAGCATGGACTTCGGGGTGAAGACCACCAGCGGGCGCTTCATCTCACCGAGGGCCTGGCGGCGCAGCAGGTGGAAGTGGTTAGCCGGAGTGGAAGGCTGGGCCACCGTCATGGAACCCTCAGCACACAGCTGCAGGAAGCGCTCGATGCGGGCGGAGGAGTGGTCCGGGCCCTGGCCCTCGTAGCCGTGCGGCAGCAGCAGGATCAGGCTGGAGAGCTGACCCCACTTGGCCTCACCGGAGGAGACGTACTCATCGATGATGGTCTGCGCACCGTTGGCGAAGTCACCGAACTGTGCCTCCCAAGCCACGACAGCATCCGGGTTGCCCACGGTGTAGCCGTATTCGAAGCCCATGCCAGCGAACTCGGTCAGGGCCGAGTTGTAGACCATGAACTTACCGCCATTGCCCTTGGACGCGGCCAGGTGAGCAACCGGGTTGTGCTCCTCACCCGTGCGCGGGTCGAAGGCCACGGCGTGACGCTGGGTGAAGGTACCGCGGCGGGAATCCTCACCGGCCAGGCGCACAACCTTGCCGGAGTTAGCCAGGGAACCGAAGGCGATGAGCTCGCCCCAGCCCCAGTCGATGCCGCCTTCGCGCGAGGACTTCTGGCGGTCCTTGGCCACCTTGGCCACGCGCTTGTGGTACTCGAAACCCTCCGGCGGGGTGCCGTAGGCATCACCGATCTCGGCGAGCTCCTCGGCGGTGATGGAGGTGTCCAGACCACGGGTCAGCTCCTGGGAGGAGGTGATACCAGTCTGCTCCTTCGGGCCAGCCTCTTCAGCCTTCTTGTGGTCGGCGAAGACGGACTCCATCTGGTCGTGGAAGTCGCGTGCAGCTGCCTCTGCCTCTTCATCGGAGAGGTCACCGCGGCCAATGAGCTCTTCGGTGTAGCGCTCACGGACGGACTTGTGGTCGTCGATGATGTCATAAAGCCGCGGCTGAGTCATGGACGGGTCATCAGCCTCGTTGTGGCCGCGTAGGCGGTAGCAGACGAGGTCAATGAAGACGTCCTTGCCGAAGCGACGGCGGTACTCGGTCGCCAGCTTGCCCACCCAGACAACAGCCTCCGGGTTATCGCCGTTGACGTGGAAGACCGGGCAATCGAAGCCCTTAGCCAGGTCGGTGGCGTAGTGGGTGGAGCGGCCGGAATCCGGGGTGGTGGTGAAGCCCACCTGGTTGTTGACCACCACGTGGACGGTACCGCCGGTGGTGTAGCCACGCAGCTGGGAAAGGTTGATGGTCTCTTGGACCACACCCAGGCCAGTGAAGGATGCATCGCCGTGGAGCATGATCGGCACAACAGTGTGGCCCTCGGCGCCCTTGTCCAGGATGTCCTGCTTGGCGCGTGCGATACCTTCCATGACCGGGTCGACGGCCTCGAGGTGAGACGGGTTAGCGGCCAGGGTGACCTTGATTTCACCGTCACCGAACATCTGAAGGTGCTCGCCCTCTGCGCCCAGGTGGTACTTCACGTCACCGGAGCCGCCCATCTGGCCGCCCTTGTAGTTGCCGTCGAACTCGCCGAAGATATCCGCCAACGGCTTGCCCACGATGTTGAAGAGAACATTCAGGCGGCCGCGGTGCGGCATGCCGATGACAACTTCGTCGAGGTCCTGGCCAGCGGCGGTGTCCACGATGGAGTCCAGCAGGGCGATGAGGGACTCAGCGCCCTCCAGGGAGAAGCGCTTCTGGCCCACGTACTTGGTCTGCAGGAAGTTCTCAAAGGCCTCAGCGGCGTTGACCTTCTGCAGGATGTACTTCTGCTCCGAGTTGGTCGGCTTCGGCATACCGGCCTCAATCTGCTCCTGCAGCCAGCCGCGCTCATCGCGGTCGAGGATGTGGGCGTACTCGGAGCCAACCTTGAGGGTGTAGGCGGAGCGCAGGCGGGTAACCACCTCGCGCAGCGTCATGGTCTCCTTGCCACCGAAACCACCGACGTTGAAGGTGCGGTCCAGATCCCAGATGGTCAGGCCGTGGGTAGCCAGGTCCAAGTCGCGGTGATCCGGCCAGGGCAGGCCCGGCTGCTTCCAACCCAGCGGGTTGATGTCCGCCAGCAGGTGGCCACGGGAGCGGTAGGCCTCGATGTACTGCATGACGCGCGTGT
Source organism: Corynebacterium sp. HMSC074C01 (assembly GCF_001814605.1). Classification (NCBI taxonomy): domain Bacteria; kingdom Bacillati; phylum Actinomycetota; class Actinomycetes; order Mycobacteriales; family Corynebacteriaceae; genus Corynebacterium; species Corynebacterium sp. HMSC074C01. The sequence goes on from NZ_KV817269.1 coordinate 3,719, forward strand.
TCTTGTCGACGCCCGTGTTGGGGACGTCGGCAGCCCAGCGGAAGGGCTGGTAGGGAACACCCATGGACTCGAAGAGCTCGTCCCAGAAGGCATCATCCAGAATCAGCTGGCCCACGGTGCGCAGGAATTCACCGGATTCCGCGCCCTGAATGACGCGGTGGTCATAGGTGGAGGTCAGGGTAACCAGGCGGCCGACGCCGAGGTCTGCCAGGCGGTCAGCGGAGGTGCCGGCGAACTCGGCCGGGTAGTCCATGGAGCCCACGCCGATGATGGAGCCGGAGCCCTTGGTCAGGCGGGCGATGGAGTGGCGGGTGCCGATGCCACCCGGGTTGGTCAGGTTGATGGTGACGCCGGAGAAATCATCCATCGTCAGCTTGTTCTTGCGGGAGCGGTCAACGATGTCCTGGTAGGCATCGATGAACTCGGAGAAGGTCTTGTTCTCCGCTTCCTTGATGGCAGCGACGACGAGGGCGCGGGAGCCATCCTTCTGCGGAAGGTCGATGGCCAGGCCCAGGTTGACGTGCTCCGGCTGGACAACGGTGGGCTTGCCGTCCTGAAGCTCGTAGCGCACGTTCATATCCGGGTGGATCTGAACGGCCTTGACCAGCGCGTAGCCCAGAATGTGGGTGAAGGAGATCTTGCCGCCGCGGGTGCGCTTGAGGTGATCGTTGATCATCGCGCGGTTTTCCCACATGAGCTTGACCGGGATGTCACGCACGGTGGTAGCGGTGGGGATCTCCAGGGACTCGTCCATGTTCTTGGCGATTGCCTTGAACATACCCTTGAGTACGCGGGAGCCCGGCTCCGGTGCTTCCTTGATTCGGTCCAGCGGGGACTCGGACTTCTTCTCCGTCTTCTTCGCAGCCTTCGCGGGTGCGGAGGAAGCCTTCTCCTCAGCCTGGTTCTTCTTCGGTGCAGCCTGTGCCGCGCTCTTCCTCTGGGTGGGGGTGCTGGATTGAGCGTTCGCAGCCTTGGACTGTGCGGCCGCCTTCGGTGCTCCGTTGGCCTCAAAGTACTCGCGCCACTCCTTGTCTACGGAGTTCGGGTCCTTGGAGTACTGCTGAAACTGTTCGTCAATCAGCCACGCATTCGGGCCATAGATGCTCGAGTTGCTCACGGCAGATGCTCGCCTCTTTCTGTGCTTCTAAGTTTGTCTTTATTCGACTCTAGTAGGCCAATCCACGGGTGCGAAAGGCACCCCGAAAAGTGTCTCCCCTTATGATACGGCCCTTGTAAGTTTGCCCACTATCCCGGGCGGGTTTCCCGCCTTTTACTCCCCCTGCAGGGGGGAGAGCTGGGTTCCGGCATGGTCAATAACTTGGCGGCCCAATTTACGGTTGGCGGTTGTTCCCAGCACCGCGCCTACACCCATTGGCAGCAGTTTGGATACCCATGCCCACTTGAGCTTCTTGGTGGCCTGCTTCATAAACAGCTTGGTCAGGCGTCCGTTGAGGCCGCTGAGGGTCGGACCGGAAAAACGCGAGAGGGTAGCAGCGGAGGTGACGCCAGACAGCGAGGTTGCATCCCCCACAAAGGTATCGACCAGCGCGCTGCCCTGGGAGCCGGTGAGTACCACCAAGACCAGCGCGCGGCGGCGCTCCTTATCCCGGATGTTGTCACCGCGCAGGTGCGCGGAGGCGAGGATGTACCAGGCGGCGGCTTCGAGGAAGACCAGGGATTCCGCGCCGATAATGGCCGCGCCGGTGACCAGACCGATGCCAGGGATAGCCGCGGAGGCGCCTGCGGCAGCACCGGTTCCGGTGATGATGTTCATGAAGTGCTTGTCAATGAGCTCTTGTAACTCTGCCGGGCTGGCGTCGGGGTTACGCTTCTTTACGCCCTCGACATAGTTGATGATGACGGAGGATTGGACAGAAACGATTTTGTCGATGGCCCCCAGGAATCCCTTAGTAATGCGGTTGGCCTCGTCTACCTCTAAGGTGCCCACGCCCTCTGCGGGGCCGGCTTGATCGACCAATCCTTCCCGGCGACTAACTGCTTTGCCTTTGTCGTCCTTGCCAAAGACCTTGTCCAACATTGTCTCACCTAACTTCTTTACTAAAACTGCGTGTGAATTTGAACAGTATGTTTACCACCGTATCGAAAACGTTTTATTCAGCGCGCCAGCAGGTTAGCGCATTAGGGTATGAGGCATGAGCGAGTTTGAGCCTTCCCCCTCGTGTGAGGTCAGCGCAGCTGCAGCGCGCTTGCTTGCCGAATCCCTGCATGCCCGTGCCCGCGCCGCGCAGGAGGCGGCACGCACCGCGCTTGCCGACGATCTCACGGTGCTCACCACAGGAGGTTGGGTGCGCGGTTGCATCGAGGAGGACTTGCGTCCGGACCGCCCGATTTCCGCGCCGGTGCGCTCGTGGCGCGGTATCCCTTTTGGCGCGGATACCTCGGGTGCCAACCGTTTCATGGAGCCGCGGCCTGCCCCGGCCTGGGAAGGAATCCGAGATTGCCGCGAGTTCGGACACGTGGCCCCGCAGCCGGTGTACTCCTGGACCGACCGCATCGAGGGCTCAGAAGATTGCCTGACCCTCGATGTTGTCCGGCCGCACCATTCGGGTTCGCCCGATACATCATCGGGTTCTAAGGCAGGGGAGAAGCTGCCCGTCGTGGTGTATTTGCATGGCGGCAGTTTCATTGTGGGTTCTTCCCACATGCTGATGCTGCGCGGCTTCGAGTTCGCAGCCCAGATGGACGTTGTCTATGTTTCGGTGAACTTCCGGTTGGGCGCCTTGGGCTATCTCGACGTCCGCAGTCTTGGCGGTGCGGCTTGCGCCAACCCGGCTGTGGCAGATCAGGTCTTAGCGTTGGAGTGGGTGCGCGAGAACATCGCGGCCTTCGGCGGGGACCCAGATAACGTCACGCTCATGGGGGAATCCGCCGGCGGCGCGGCGGTCCTGACACTCATGGCGGTGCCGCGCGCCGAGGGTCTGTTTCACCGCGCGATTGCGCAGTCACCGCCGATAGGCATGATTCATTCGCGGGCGCAGTCGGTGTTTTGGGCCCGCGAGCTGGTTCACAAGATGGCCTTGCCGCGCGATACCACCGCGGATGACCTGCGTCGGGAGGATTTCGCGGACTTGGTGCGCTCCGGTCAGTCCATGATGTGGCGCGCGGGCGAGTTGCTGTACCTGAACTCCTGCTACGCGCCGACTGTCGACGGTGACCTCATCCCGCAACATCCCATCGAAGCCTTTGAGGACGGCAACCAACACCCGGTGCCGCTGCTGGTGGGAACCAACTCCGGTGAGGCCAGCTTTGGAAAGTTCCTCTTCCAACGCCAGAGTGCCCGGGAGCGCGCGGCCCTGCGGCTTTTGGCCTCTTTTGATCCGGAGAGCGCACCGGACGTCATTGCGGCCTACGGCGGTGCGGTCTCGCGCCGCGACTTTGGGGACCTGCTTACCGACGCCCTCTTCTGGGCCCCCACCGTCCGCGTGGCCTCCGAACACGCGCGGCGCTATCCGACGTGGATGTACCGCTTCGACTTCGCGCCGGCAGCACTGCGCTGGTTGGGCTTGGGGGCGATGCATTCGATGGAGCTCTCCAATATCTTTGGCGATCCGGGAGCATCGCGCGTCTCCTTCCTGAACAGCATTGCCAAGCCCGCCGAAATGGAGGAGGTGACCGAGACCATGCAGGCGCAGTGGGGCGAGTTCATTCGGGACGGCGCACCTCTAGAAAACTGGCCGCAATATCGCGCCCCGCAGCGCTCGACCATGGTTTTCGATGTGGAGCCGCGCGTGGAGGAGGCGCCGATGGAGGGGCGTCGCCAAGCATGGGAGGCCTACGACATGTTGGAGTGGGGCACCGGGCGTCCGGAGATTCTGAAGGAACTGGGATTCCTGCTCGATGAGGAGAGCTATTGACGGGGATCGCAGGTAAGATGTGTGGGGCCTTGGCAGCAGCCCGGGTGAGACTCCCACATGGACGGATGTTAATCACATGAGCTTTTTTGAAGATATCGCCTCTGCGCTGGACGGGGAGGGCATTGAGTCCCGCGTCAACGACGATGTGATGTTCGTGCCCATCACCTCCGATTTGGAAATCCAGTTTGTGGAAATTGACCCCATCCTGCCGGCGGCCAACGTTTACATTGCCGCAGCCGATGTGGATGAAGACGATGAAGACTTCGAGGCCGTTTTAGTTTCCGTGGCGTTCTCTGTAGAGGATGCAGTCGAGGCTGTGTCGCGTCACATCGCCACCGACCAGGTGGTGACGGTGCTGCGTGACCTGCTGGAGGGCACCGATGAACGCATCGCTGAGTTGGAGTTTCTCCAGGATGAGTTCAACCCGAACCTCGTCGTGGCGGAGGTGGCCAACGACTCGGAGCTGCGCGTGCTGGTGGAAACCATCGACGGTGTCCCGAGCGCAATCGTGCGTTTCCTCTCCTTCGACTTCGATGAGGAAGAGCTCGATGAGCTAGAGGATGAGGCAATCAGCAAGCTCTGGGAGATCGGTACCCCGGAGGACATGAGCGAGGAAGAGCGCGTTGCCATCTTCGGTGATGCGGAAGACGAGGAGGGCGGGCTAGCCCCCATCATCGAGGTTCCCGCCGAGGCTCTCGAACTGGGCACCTACACCGACTTCGACCGTCTCTTTGACGTGCTGAGCCTGGTTTCTGATCAAGCCCTGGACTGGGAAGCCCAGCTGGTTAGCATCGATGACTCCGACTTCGACGAGCCCGAGGTCTATGACATCTTCGGCGCCGATGACGATGACGATGATGACGTTCTCTTCGACGACGTTGATGACGATGACGATGATTACGACGAGGACGAAACAGAGGACGCCGATAGCGACGGTGACTCCGGGGACTAAAAGCTCCCAGGGTAGGGTAAGTGCGTACTTTTCCCTACGTTAATGAGGAGCGACGAAAACACATGCCGGACAAGAAGGCATCTCGGAGTCAACGTCTGTGTGTTGGCTCCGCACTAGTGTGCGCGGCTCTGGCCTGGGTCCTGTCGCTGAATTCGAACTACGGTAGCGGGGACTATGTTTTTGGCTCCGTGCTCTCCAGCAGTGTGTGGTGCCTGACCCTGCTCGGCGCCCTTCTCTTCCTTGCCGCACAGTGGCGTTCTTTGGGTCATCACGCATTGCTTAACCCGTTGCTGGCGGTGGCAGTGAACCTTGTGTTCTCCTCGTTGATCTTTAACGTGAATATTCCCTTGTACCTGGACATGATGGGCACGGCATTCGTGGCAATTGTCTACGGACCCGTCTTGGGGATGGGAACGGCGCTCTTGACTGCGTGCTTGGCCAGCATCAACAACCCGCTGCTTTTGGTGTACCTCCCGGTGGCCGTGGTGGTGGCCTACCTATTTGGTTGGCTGGCACGTCGTGGTGCCTTTAAGCGGATGTTGGTCATGATGCTCACCGGCGCCGGTGTGGGTGTAGTCGCCGGGCTATTGACCACGATGTGTACCTTGCTCCTGCCCAGTGAGTATGGGCAAAGCGGACCCATCAAGCTCATGGCGCTGTGGGAGCTAATTTTGCATGACGGGCGCCTGGCGGTTCTTTTGCAGAGTCTGAGCTCCGACGTGATTGATAAGACATTCACGGCCCTCGTCGTCTGCGTAGCTATTCGCTTGGCGCCGCAGCCCATCCTCCGTCTATATGACTACCCGGAGACACGCCGATCCCGTGCCCGTGTCTTAACGGAGGACAGGTTCTCGATTTCTCTTGATGAGGAACCACCCCGCAACCTCTTGGGCCGGATGCAGCGCTACTTCTAAAAGATTCACGAGCTTTAAAAGCTGCGCAGTTCCACCCACTCGGAACACACCCACATGGGACAGGAGCTAAGTAGGTACTAGGCAGCCTGGCTGAATCCTTCGAAGAGGGAGAGCGGTGAATGCACCGGGGTATAGGTGCTATCCACCAGCCACACAAACGTCGCCGCACTGCTGCTGGATATCTCATGCACCGCGGAGACAAGCTCCTCTGGGACCAGTGCCCGCACCCAGGCTTCCGCTAACGAGGGCGCGACGGGACGTCCGGTCGGATCGGTGATGCGCACGGTAATGAGATAAGCAGGCACGCGCTTTTCTCCATAGCCCAGCACACGGGCCTTAGCCCGCTCGCCCACGCGGTGGCGTGAAACAGTAAACGTCAGCGGTAGCGATTCGCCGCCCTCTATGTCCACTGGTGGCAACACCTTCGATGGTGGACGCCACTGCGGCGTGGGCCGCGCGAGCGAGCGTGGGTGGCGGATGATGCTCTCGATGGAGCGAAGCGTTTCATGGTGGTGGTAGAGGATCTCCGCGGTGAGCTCACCGGGGCTGAGCGTGGACGGGGACTGAACGGATTGGTAAATGCTGCTGTAGTTCTTCATGGCCCACACACTAGAAAACCGAGCGGACATTCCCTCCACGAGTATCGAACACGTGTGCGACGATTTGGCGGAGTGGGATACAGTGAGTGGCGATATGAAAAATAATGCTGCGCCGCAGGTTAAAATCCCGCGGGAAATTTGGGTCATGGTCACCGCCGGGTTCATCATTGCCTTGGGGTACGGACTCATTGCACCGCTGCTGCCGCAGTTCATCGTCAGCTTCGACGTCTCAATGGCCGCAGCAGGCCTCGTTGTCTCCGTCTTTTCCGCCAGCCGCCTCATCTTCGCTCCGGCCGCTGGGTTCCTCATCGACCGTGTGGGCACGCGCCGCGTCTACGTGACGGGTCTCTTCACCGTTGCGGTGACGACCGGCCTGGTGGGCGTGGCGCAGGAATACTGGCAGATCGTCGCGCTGCGCACTATCGCCGGCATTGGTTCGACGATGTTCACTGTCGCGGCGATGGGGCTCATTGTGCGTCTGGCGCCGCCCAGCATTCGCGGACGGTGTTCGGCCACTTATGCCACGTCTTTCCTGCTTGGTAACGTAATTGGCCCGCTCGTGGGCGCAAGCCTCTCCTTCTTAGGATTCCGCTGGCCCTTCTTCATCTACGGCGTCGGCGTGGCCATCGCCGCACTCGTTGTGTGGATCCTTATGCCCTCGGTCAACGAGGCCGATGAACGTCGGCGTCACCTAACACCAATGCGCTTGGAGGAAGCCTGGGCGGATACTGCATACCGCGCAGTGCTGACGTCGAACTTCGCCCAGGGCTGGATCAACATGGGCGTGCGCGTGGCGGTCCTCCCGCTGTTCGCGGCCGCCATCTTCGCCAACGGCGCATCCACATCCGGCGTTGCGCTAGCGGCCTTTGCCGCAGGCAACGCCATTGTCTTGCAGTTCTCCGGCTCCTGGTCGGACCGCGTGGGGCGCCGCCCGCTCATCGTTGCGGGGCTCGTGGGTTCCGCTCTGTTCGTGGGCACGCTGGGCTTGGCGACGAACATCGTCTCCCTCCTCATCCTCTCCGCCCTGTCAGGCGCGGCGTCAGGCCTTATTGCCCCCTCACAGCAAGCAGCCGTGGCGGATATCGTCGGCTCGCAGCGCTCGGGCGGCCAGGTGTTATCAACTTTTCAGATGGCTGGTGACTTCGGGCAGATTCTGGGCCCCATCGTCATTGGACTGCTGGCGGATAAGTACGGGTTTGAGACTGCCTTTGGCTTCTGTGCAGTAGTGGCTGCAGTTGGCGTCGTGGCGTGGGTTTTCGGCCGCGACACCTTGGGGGAGAGAACAGGTATTCTGCGCGGCCTGCGCCGCCGCTACCGCCCACGGCGGTAATGGGCAAAAACTGGAAGACTCCGTCGGTAGTTTTCTGACGGAGTCTTCAGGGCTGTTAAGTCCTAGTGGGTGCGGCGCGCTTTCTTGCTACACGCAGCCCATCGCGGGGTGGTGCCAGTTTTGAAGCTACGCTCCCGAAAGCGCGTAAAGCCATAGACGGAAGTTTCAGACCCGTTATCTGGGCGGCTCCACCTCTTTCGGCTTCGCTCACTCGCGGCTCCCATAACCGTCCTCCACACTTCCGCACCAAGGCATTAGAGACTGAACTTTTCTTAATCTGCTAAGGAAATCTTAAAGTGGGTTAGTTGGGGGTGTCAACTTCATTATTTATATTTATGTGAGACTTAAGCCACAGTGCGTCCAGCGGCATAAAGCTGTTTAGGCATGTCACGGCGAAGGCTCCACTCAAACTGGATGGGCTTCTCGCCCCTATGCGTAACGTAGTCGACATTGCCGAGGAAGGTGTATGCCGATGCAGTGTCCACCTTGTTCCTCTTGTTGAAGCGCGTAGCAATGATGATGTTGCCGTTGAGCTCATGATGGTGGATGTAGCGCCGTGCCATCGCGGACTTGAGTGACGTGGTGGATTGGGATTCCCAGTGCAAGCGATCCGGTGCCAGTGGGTAGTCGCGGTAGTTTGTGGAAGCACTGACACTCTCGTCTTTTTGGAAGGTGACCAGGAAGAGGTCGGTGTTTGATGCGTCGAAGCGCCGTACACCTTCGCGCGGCAGATTTGCCAATTTGCGCAACGGGCCATCGTCCAAAGCTCCAACGAGCTCGGCAAGACTGTAGTCGGCGTGAGTTTCCAAGACGCTGTTCGTTGACTTCTCTGGAATGACGCGGGAGCGGTCGAGCGTGAGCTGCATGATCTGCGTTACCTCAGCGATGAAGGAAGGGCAGGCACGGATGATGCGCAGGGCCTCATCGAGGGATTCCGGCACCGTCGTATTTGAGTTAGCCCACAGCGCCAACACGAGCATGGTGGCATATCGGGTTTGCTCGGGAGTCATTTCCTTCTCGTTGGGACCGTCCGGAGAAACAAGGAGGCTATAGGCCGCTACGCGGCGAGGGTCATTGATGTGCAACAGTACGCGGATTCGGCTGAGAAGGAATTCTTCGTGCTCGTTTGCGGGGCTGGAGGGCAGTAGCTTTTCGTCGCGCAGCAGCGTGGTCCACGTAATGCCCTTGCGGCGGTAGATATCTTCCACAGGAACACCGGAGCTATTAATGAAACTAGCGAGATCGGTTGTGCCGTAATCAGAAATGAGCGCTCGTATCTTCTTAACGGAGTTACGGGCCAAGCGCTTGATGTTCTTGAGAACGCGCTCGGTCGTTACACGGTCCAAGGTGATGTTGGAGCCCGGCGGAGCAGTGGGGAAACCTTGCTCTACCTCCTTGGCGAGGTTCTTTCCGCGAGCGGCGGTAAGCACCTTGAAGCGCTCTTCGAAATCGAATTCCTCGTGCTGGAGGCCCAAGAAATCAAAGACGGTGCAGGCATTCTTTCCCTCGTGGAGACGCAGACCTCGACCAAGCTGTTGGACGAAAAGCACCGGGCTTTGCGTCGGACGCAGAAGCAGCAGCGTATTGATCGATGGAATGTCCACGCCTTCGTTGAAAATATCGACCGCGAAGATAATCTTGATAGTGCCTTCGCGAAGCTGCTCGATGGCGCGACGACGCTCATCAACGTTGAGCCTGCTGCTGACCGCTAGGGCAGGGATGCCGAAAAGGTTGAACTGCTCCGCCATGTATTCGGCGTGGGCGATGGTCACGCAGAAGCCAAGGGCTTTCATTTCGGAGAGATCGAAGATGCGACGGTTGAGCTCATTGATGATGAACCTGGTGCGCTTCTCTCCGGCCTTGAGATAAAACTCGCTCAGCTCCGAAGCTTGGTAGTCCTTCTTTCCACGGTTCCAGGTTAGGCTCGTCAGGTCGGTATCATCGTCGACTCCGTAGTAGTGCAACGGTGCGAGGAGCTGGAGGCGCAACGCATCCCAGAGGCGAAGCTCATGGGCCACGCGGTAGTCGAAATACTTCTGGACGTTCTCGCCGTCACCGCGCTCGGGTGTGGCTGTCAGTCCGAGGAGTTCACGTGGTTGCAGGTAGTCCAAAACAGCGCGGTACGTCGCGGCCTCGGCGTGGTGGAACTCATCAATGACGACGACCTCAAAATGGTCTGGCGCAATCTGGGCTAGGCGCTTGCCATGCAGAGACTGGATGCTCGCGAAGACATGGTCCCACTGGGCGGGTTGCTCACCGCTTAGGAGGAGCTCGCCAAAGCCAGCAGTACGAAGAACCTCGCGGTACGTTCGCTGGGCCTGGGTGAGAATTTCGCGCCGGTGGGCAATGAAAAGTAGTCGTGGCCTGCGCCCCAGCTTCTCGCACAGGCGGCGGTAGTCCAATGCGGCCACGACCGTCTTGCCTGTACCGGTGGCGGCAATGAGGAGGTTGCGATGACGATCGTGAACTTCGCGCTCGGACTCTAAAGCTTCGAGCATCTCTTCTTGGTAGGGGTAGGGCTCGACGCGAAGGCCAGATAGCTCGAGCTTTTCGCCGGGCTTTGATTCGAGGAACTTGGCGCTGCCGAGAGCCTCCTTGAGGCGCGCGTAGTCCTTCCCCGGAACAAAGGTTTTGAAGTGATTGTCGTACCAATAGCTATCGAAGGTCTTGATGAACTCCTCAATGATCTCCGGCGTGGAGGAACGAGAGCCCCGGACGTTCCATTCCCAGCCATCAACTAGCGCTGAGCGCGAGAGGTTCGAGCTGCCGATGAAGGCGGTGTCAAAACCAGACTGGCGCCGAAAGAGCCAGGCCTTGGCATGCAAGCGTGTGCTCTTGTGCTCATAGCAAATGCGGACTTCAGCACCGTAGTCTTCCACTAGGCGGCGCACTGCGGCTGCTTCGGTCGCCCCGCAGTACGTCGAGGTGATGACGCGCAGCGGGATCTGGCGATCCCTGAGGTACTCCAATTCATCGCTGATGACCGCAATGCCTGAAGTCTTGATGAAAGCGCACAGTAGATCGACGGAGTCGGCCGTTCGGATCTCGCGGGCAATCTCGACCGACATATTGGTATCGTCCACGCTGTTGGTAAACAAGGCACTGGAGTTGAGCGAGACTTCCGGAAGCTCTGGTGGCTCTTCATGCTCTGATCGATAGATGGCGTAGAGCAGCTGTTCTGCGGAGATGGACTCATCTGCACCAAGATGTTGTGCTAGCGCATTGATGAGGGCAACGCGGTCTTCCGCCTTCGTCATCTCGGTGAGTTTTTGTTCAAGTGCTTTGGCGAAATGCTGGGACACTGCCGCCGCGAACCGCGGGTCTACGTCCTTCTTGGATTCGTGTGCGATGCCCAGTGCAGCAGTGGGGCGAGCCTTCTTTGTTTCTTCGATTCGCTCCTGAATACGAGCGGTGACCGGGGTTTCGTAGATGCCGAAGGGCAGGATGGATTCGGAGCTCATAGGCGCGAAGAAATGAGTTTGACGGCGGGGATGTCTGCGGGAGCCCAGTCGAGTTCCCGTGCCGTGGCAGGGGTTACCCAACGCGTCTCGTCGTGATCACTAAGGGTTAGTTCACCGGACTCGATGCGGCACAGAAACGTCGTAAGCTCGATGGTGGCGAAGTCGTACTCATAGACCGTCGTGGTGACCTCGTCACCAACGGTTGCGGTTACGGAAAGCTCTTCCTTGATCTCACGCGCGAGCGCCTGCTCCGGGGTTTCGCCCGATTCAATTTTGCCACCCGGAAATTCCCACATGCCGGCTAGGGACTTTCCTGCAGCTTTGCGGCAAGCTAGGAATCGATTGCCGTCGACGAAGACGGCTCCGACAACACGAATCGGTGAACTCATGGGCACTAGTATGCCGGCTGGCCCCGGTCTTATCTAGGAATTCGCGGACGTGGTGGCAGAAAAATGCGCCGTCACAATGTCATCAATCAACCGCGCGGCCAGCTTGGCGGTGTGGTTGTCGGTGTCGAAGGTGGGGTTGAGCTCGACGACGTCGACAAGCGCCAGGCGTCCCGAGGCGGCGATGGTGAGTGCGAGTTCCCGGATGGTGTTTAACGGCACGCCGAGGCCGGCGGGGGCGGAGACACCTGGTGCTTGGTCGGCAGGCAGGACATCCAAGTCGATGGAGAGGTGGATGGGCTTGGTGCCGGAGCAGATGCGCGCGACGGTGTCGCGCACCTGGGTGCGGTCCATGTTGAGCAATTCCTCGTCGAGGACGACGGTGACGCCGAGGGCGGCGGCTTCGTCGAAAAGCACCGGCGTGTTGTTGGGGCGGGAGATTCCCAGGACGGAATAGTCGAAGTCCTCGCGGCCCGCCAGGTCAGCAATCTGCTTGAACGGGGTGCCGGAGGTGGGCACGTCCGCGGTGCGGAGATCGAAATGCGCGTCCAAGTTGATGATCTGCAGAGGGCCTAGGGCGCGGAAGGCGCCGCGGTGAGAGCCGAAGGCAGTTTCATGGCCGCCGCCGAGGATGATGGGCAGGTGCCCGGCGCGTGAGAGTGATTCCACTGCGTCGGAGAGGCGCTCGTGGGAGCCCTCCAGGTCGGTGCCTTGGGTGGTGATCGTGCCGGCGTCGTACAGCGGGTGCGTATGGTGCAGCGCCAGGGAACCCAGGGCACCGCGCAGAGCGGCCGGGCCCGCAGCCGCGCCGGGGCGGCCATGGTTGCGCTCAACGCCCTCGTCGGAGGCAAAACCAAGGAGTGCGACGCCGGGTTCTGCCTGGGGCTTGGCGACGTCCAGCGGGCGAACCACGCTGTGCCACCGCGCATGCTCGGGGCCCGGGCCATCGGAGCGGCCGGACCACTCGGGGGCAGGGGAGTAGGCGGGGGCATCAACGGTGTTCATGGTTATCCTTTCGCGTCTGTTCCTTGCGGAGCTGTTCCCTGTGGGGTGCTCGCGGCGGCGGTGCGGCGGCCGGTGAGGTAGAAAATGGCGGTCATCAGGAGGATGAAGATAACGCCCGTGGCCAGTGCCGGACGGTACTGCTCCTGCCACACCATGATGCCAAAAGTGAAGATGATGAAGGCGATGGAGAAGTATTGGCCCCAGGGCCAGAAGGGGACGGTGTATTCCAGACTGGCGCGTTCTTCGGTGGGCATCTGGCGGCGGGAGGCCACGTGGGCCAGGAGGATCATCAGCCACACGTAGATGGTGGCAAAGGTAGCCAGGGAGGCGATGACCTCAAAGACGTTATCCGGGATAAGCGCGTTGAGTCCAGTGCCGATGACCATGACGATGAGCAGGATGATCATGGTCATGACAGGCACACCGCGGGTCTTTTTGGCCATGACCTTCGGTGCGAGGTTCTGGCGTGCTAGGCCGGTAAGGACGTTGCCGGCGCCGAAGAGATCGGCGTTAATGGCGGAAACAGCCGCGGTGATGACGACGATGTTGAGGGCGGCCGCAGCCCAGGTGACGCCCAGGGTGGAGAAGATCTGGACGAAGGGGCTTTCCTCACCGGTGATGCTGCGCCAGGGGTTGATCATGAGGATGACCAGGATGGCTAGGACGTAGAAGAGCAGGATGCGCACCGGGATGGTGTTGACGGCCTTCGGCACGGACTTGGCGGGGTCTTCGGCCTCCGCGCTGGCCACGCCGACGATCTCCGTGCCGCCGAAGGCGAAAAGGACGAGGATGAAGGAGGCGACCATGCCGGAGACGCCGTTGGGGAAGAAGCCGCCATCGTTGACCAGGTTGGCCGGGCCGGTGGTCTCCGCGGTGGAGAGTCCGAAGACGAGCACGGCCACGCCACCTAAGATCATGGCGATGACGGCGCCGACCTTGACGATGGTGAAGGCGAATTCCAGCTCACCGAAGGCCTTGACGGTGGCGAGGTTGGCGCCGCCGACGAGAAGCAGTGTGGCGGCGACCCACACCCATTTGGGCGAGCCGGGGAACCAAAATTGCATGTAGACGCCGATGGCGGTGAGATCCGCGAGGGCCACGATGACCATTTCGAAGGCGAACATCCAGCCGGTGATATAGCCGGCCCAGGGGCCTAGGAAGGTACGGGCGTATTCGGCGAAGGAGCCGGTGACGGGGTGGTGTACGGACATCTCACCGAGTGCGCGCAGGAGGAAGTAGACCACGGCGCCGCCGAGAAGGTAGACCAAGAGCACCGAGGGGCCGGCGGCTTGGATGGCGCCGGCGGAGCCATAGAACAGGCCGGTGCCGATGGCCGAGCCCAAGGCGATGAAGTGCAGGTGCCGGTGTTTCAAGCCGGGGCGCTTGGGGGTGGTTTCTGCCACGGGGTTGCGTCCTCCTCTGTCCCCTGTATGGCGCTTGGTGGTCCTGGCGCCGCGCATTAAGGGGAGTAGTTGGTGCGGGTGGGTCTGGGAGTTACTTTCCTCTAGTTCAGACGTGGGGTCAATTCTGTGGTGGGGGTGGCGCGGTTGGGCGTATGGCGGGGGCCGCATTCTTTGCACGGGGGTGACGTAGGGGACATTTGTTTATGGTGCCGCTAGTATGTGAAGACCTGCGTGTGGCTGTCGCGTGGGCATGGCTTAAAAGCAACCGCCCCTTTCTTGGGTTTGTGCTTGCTTGGCGCGTTCAAGAAGTGAGCGTGTTGTGGCCGTGCTAGTGACGTATAGTTTCCACCACCGTGAGGTAGAACATGAACTCTGAAGACGCAATCGTTGACGCCTTCTACGAGAGTGACGACGATGTCCCCTCCAAGAAGGGCATCTGGCGCCTCTTTGTCTACAGCGCTATTGGCGCTTTCGTATTCTTCTTTCCCATCAGCTATGACGGAAAGAAGTCCATCCCGCTTGACCACATGGTCACCATCATCCGCACCTATGCTGAGGCTTTCGTGCCATGGTTCATCCTGGCGCTGGCGCTTTATGGCACGGTGCGCAGCATCGTGAACAAGAACTGGCGGGAGGGGCCACTGCAGGCGGTTTTCACCGCGCTCAACGTGGTGGGCCTGGTGGTCTCCTTCCTCATGGTCATTGGAACGCTGCCGGGAGTGCTGGCCAACGAGGACATCGTGCCCTTCCTGTGGAATTCCATTGCCACCCCGGTAGGCCTTATCGTGCCGATTGGCGGCGCCTTCCTCGGCCTTCTGATTGGCTATGGCCTCCTAGAATTCGTCGGCGTATTCATGCAGCCCATCATGCGCCCGCTGTGGCGCACGCCGGGGCGCTCCGCCATCGATGCGGTGGCCTCCTTCGTGGGTTCTTACTCGTTGGGAATCCTCATTACTGACCGCGTGTACCAGCGCGGCGGCTACACCGCGCGTGAGGCTTCCATCATTGCGACGGGCTTCTCGACGGTCTCAGCTGCCTTCATGGTGATCGTCGCCAAGCAGCTCGACCTGATGGATATGTGGGGCATCTACTTCGCGGTATCCCTCGTGGTGACCTTCCTGGTTACGGCGATTACCGTGTGGATTCCGCCGCTGAGCAGGATTCCTGATGACTACATCGATGGTGTGGAAGCGGATCCGGAAAAGCCAGTGAAGGGCAATTTCTTTAAGGCAGCGTGGCGTGAGGCGCTGCTGGCGCTGGACCGCGCGCCGTCCTTGGGTGCTGCCATTTGGGACAACCTGCGCGATGGCGTGCGCATGGCGGCGGCGATTGTGCCCTCCATCATGTCCGTGGGCCTGATTGGCTTGTTGCTGGCCAACTTCACCCCGCTCTTCGATTGGTTGGGCTACCTGTTCTATCCATTCGCGTGGCTTGTCCAGCTGCCAGAACCGGAGCTGGCGGGCAAGGCCGCGGCAATGGGCATTGCGGAGATGTTCCTGCCGGCGACAGCTGTGGCGGGTTCTGAGAGCATGGTGCTCAAGTTCGTTATCGGCGTGGTGGCGATTTCCGCCATCATCTTCTTCTCCGCGCTGGTGCCGTGCATCTTGGCCACCAAGATTCCGATCAAGCTGTGGCAGATCGTGGTCATCTGGTTCGAGCGCGTGGTGCTCACCATCATTATTGCGACGCCGATTGCTTTCCTGGTGATTTAGCTGGGACTTAAATGAGGTCTCATTAGAATGTGGGCCCATGAGTACCTCCCGAGTCCCGGCGGCGCGCAACGCGCTGGAGATCCTGCGGTTGCTGTCCACCATCGACGTGCCGATTTCCGCCGCACGCATCCGCAGTGAGCTGGACCTGCCGCGCTCGTCCACCTACCACCTGCTCAAGGAGATGGTGGACGCGGGATTCGTGGTGCACCTGCCGGAAAACCAAACCTATGGTTTGGGGCTCGCCGCCTACTCTATGGCCGCGGCCTATGCCACGCAGCAGCCCCTCGTGAAGGCAACGCAGGGGCACCTGGAACGCATCGCTAGCACTGTGAGCGGCTCGGGGCACCTGTCGCGCTTGGCGGGTTCGGAGATTCTCTACCTCAACGAGGTGCGCGCGCCGGGGGCGCTGTCACTGGTCACAGAGAAGGGGGTGCGGCTGCAAGCCCAGCGCACGGCCTCCGGGCGCGCCATGCTGGCGTTGCTTCCAGAAGCGGAATGGAAGGCGGCATTCTTCCCAGGTTCCTTAGGCTTTGGGGAATATAAAGAAATCCTGCGCCAGGTGCGCGAGCGCGGATGGGCCGAAGAGGTTGAGGTGGTGGCGCGCGGGCAGGCGTCGGTAGGCGTGGCCGTGGTGGACCACGTGGGCAGGCCCGCAGCGGCGCTGGCGGTGACTTTCCCGGTGGGCACTGCCGACGCCACCGACGTCGCACAACAACTGCGCACCGCCGCGCGGCAGGTGGCAGAGAGAATGTACGGGCGCCGCTAAAAGGTAGTGCGCGGGGTATTGGCGCGCCGGGCAGCCTGTTGTACTATGAGCGCAACGCGTAAGGCTGTCGCGCGTATCACTATTTTTCTATTCTTGTGAAAACAAGTACGTATTTCCGTGTGCCTTTTCTTCCCACTCTTGGGTGAGGTCTGGGCTGCGTGACGTCGAAGGAGCCTTACATGTCTAATACTTATCCCTCCACCGTGACCGTGGGAATCGGTGCGCTGAGCATCGAGGAAGTCGTGGCCGTTGCGCGCTATGGCGCGAAGGTGGACATCTCCCAGGACGCCCTGGCGGAAATCGCCTCCACTCGCGAGCGCGTCGAGGAGCTGGCCCAGGACCCGACTCCGGTCTATGGCATCTCCACTGGTTTTGGCGCGCTGGCCCGCCGTCACATTCCGGAGGAAATGCGCGCGCAGCTGCAGCTCTCGCTCGTGCGCTCGCATGCCGCGGGCACGGGCCCGGAGGTTGAGCAAGAGGTTATCCGCGCGCTCATGTTGCTGCGCCTGTCCACCCTGTGTACTGGCCGCACCGGCGTGCGTCCGGTGGTGGCGGAAACCTATGCCGCAGTCCTCAACGCCAATATCCATCCGGTGGTCCGCGAATACGGCTCCCTGGGTTGCTCCGGCGACTTGGCGCCGCTCGCGCACTGCGCACTGGCGCTGCTGGGCGAGGGCGAGGTGCGCGTTGATGGCGGCGAGGTCACTCCGGCTGCCGAGGCCCTGGCTGCAGCGGGTATCGAGCCGCTCAAGCTGCGGGAAAAGGAAGGCCTAGCACTCATTAACGGCACCGATGGCATGCTGGGCCAGCTCTGCCTGGCTATCACCGACTTGCGCGAACTGGCCAAGACCGCCGATATCGCTACCGCGATGACGGTAGAGGGCCTGCTGGGCACGCTGGTGGTCTTCGCTGATGACCTGCAGCAGCTGCGCCCGCATCCGGGCCAGGCGGATGCCGCGGCCAATATCTTGACGGTGGCGGAAGGCTCAGAGATTCTCGTGGCGGCGCTCGAGGACTTCAAGAAGAAGCAGGTCCAGGACGCCTACTCGGTACGCTGCGCGCCGCAGGTGGCCGGCGGTTTCCGCGATACTTTGGCGCACACAGCAACGGTTGCTGAGCGTGAGTTAGCCGCAGCTGTCGACAACCCGGTGGTGGCCAAGGACGGGCGCGTGGTCTCCAACGGCAACTTCCACGGCGCGCCGGTGGCCTACGCGCTGGACTTTTTGGCCATCGTTGTGGCTGACCTGGCTTCCATTTCTGAGCGCCGGACCGACCGCTTCCTCGACGTCGCTCGCAACCGCGGACTCAACGCCTTCCTGGCCGATGATCCGGGCGTGGACTCCGGCCACATGATTGCGCAGTATGCGCAGGCAGGCATTGTCTCTGAGCTCAAGCGCCTGGCCAACCCGTCTTCGGCGGATTCCATTCCGTCTTCGGCGATGCAGGAAGACCACGTCTCCATGGGCTGGTCGGGTGCGCGCAAGCTGCGCAAGGCAGTCGACGGTCTGCAGCGCGTGCTTGCCATCGAAATTCTCACCGCCGCCCGCGCTATTGATATGCGCGAGGGCCAGCCGGCCAAGGGTACCGGCGCGGTCATCGATGCGCTGCGCCAGACCGTCCAGGGGCCGGGCACCGACCGCTACCTCTCCCCGGAGATCGAGGAGACCGTGCGCCTGGTCAAGGAAGGTGCATTGGTGGATGCGGTAGAAGGGGCCGTCGGCACGCTGCGCTAACTCCGCCCCAGCCCCGTGGCATGTGCCATGGGGCCTTCTCTTGCCGTCTTAATTCCAAAAGTGCAGACCTAGAAGTGCAGACCTGCCTGAATGCACTTCCAGGTCTGCACTTTTGGGTTTGGTAGAGGCGGGAAGCGCGGCGCTGCAGTACTGGTCGTGCAACAGTCTTGTATCTGAGACAGCCGGCCCGAAAGAGTGCTAGTTCATGGTCGTGGGTCACAGTAACTTGTTCGGTGTGACGCTGACCAAGCCCTAAAAGGGACAGCCCCGGGGAACCGGCCTTGGGGGTTTGGGAGGGCGTCGAAAAGCACGAGCGAAAGGAAGTCATGTCTGAACCCCGCGAAGTACGCGCCCCGCGCGGAACCGAAATCACCGCCAAGTCTTGGCAGACCGAAGCCCCGCTGCGCATGCTCATGAACAACCTTGACCCCGAGGTTGCCGAACGCCCCGAGGATCTCGTGGTCTACGGCGGCACTGGACGCGCTGCCCGCAGCTGGGAAGCCTTCGATGCCATCGTGGAGTCGCTCAAGGATCTCGAGTCCGACGAGACGCTGCTGGTGCAGTCCGGCAAGCCGGTGGGTATTTGGAAGACCAACGAGTGGGCGCCGCGCGTGCTCATCGCCAACTCCAACCTGGTCGGTGACTGGGCCAATTGGGAGCACTTCCGCAAGCTCGAGGACGAGGGCCTGATGATGTACGGCCAGATGACGGCCGGCTCCTGGATTTACATCGCTACCCAGGGCATCCTGCAGGGTACTTTTGAGACCTTCGCGGCTGTGGCCAAGAAGCGCTTCAACGACACGCTCGCCGGCACCTTCACCCTGACTGGTGGTTGCGGCGGCATGGGCGGCGCGCAGCCGCTGTCCGTTACTTTGAACGGCGGCGCCTGCCTCATCGTCGATGTTGACGAGACCCGACTGAAGCGCCGCCAGTCCAAGCGCTACCTCGATGAGGTCGTCACCGACCTCGACGAGGCCCTCAAGCTGGTGCTCGACGCCAAGGAGAACAAGAAGCCGCTGTCCGTGGGTCTGGTGGGCAATGCCGCCGAGGTCTTCCCGGAGGTGCTGCGCCGCCAGCGCGCCGGTGAGTTCACCGTGGATATCGTTACGGACCAGACCTCCGCGCACGACCCGCTGAGCTACCTGCCCACCGAAATCACCGTCGAGGATTGGCACAACGAGGCCAAGGCGGACCCGACCACCTTCACGAAGAAGGCTCGCGAGGCCATGGCCGCCCAGGTCCAGGCCATGGTGGAATTCCAGGATGAGGGCGCCGAGGTCTTCGACTACGGCAACTCCATCCGCGACGAGGCCCGCAAGGCCGGCTACCAGCGCGCCTTCGAGTTCCCGGGCTTCGTCCCGGCCTACATCCGCCCGCTCTTCTGCGAGGGCCTTGGCCCCTTCCGCTGGGCAGCGCTCTCCGGCGACCCGGAGGACATCAAGGTCACCGACCAGGCACTCAAGGAGCTTTTCCCGGACAACGAGCACCTGCACAACTGGCTTGATGCCGCCGAGGAATACGTGGAGTTCGAGGGCCTGCCGGCGCGTATTTGCTGGCTGGGCTACAACGAGCGCCACAAGGCCGGCCTGCTCTTCAATGACTTGGTCAAGGAAGGCAAGATCAAGGCCCCGATCGTCATCGGCCGTGACCATCTGGACTCCGGCTCCGTGGCCTCCCCGTACCGAGAGACCGAGGCCATGCTCGATGGCACCGACGCCGTGGCTGACTGGCCGCTGCTCAACGCTATGACCGCAGTCTCCTCCGGCGCCACCTGGGTGTCCATCCACCACGGTGGTGGCGTGGGCATGGGCCGCTCCATCCACGCGGGCCAGGTTACCGTCGCCGATGGCACCGAGCTGGCCGCCGCCAAGCTGCGCGCGGTGCTCACCAACGACCCGGGCATGGGCGTTATCCGCCACGTGGATTCCGGTTACACTCGCGCCAAGGAAGTCGCCGACGAGCGCGGCGTGCGTATCCCGATGGAATTCAAGGCCCGCGACTAGACAAGAGAGGAAAAGAAGATCATGTCCACCCTGTTTACTGGAATCTCAGAGCTGCGCACGGTGTCGGAGACAGGCACGCTTGCCGACGCCTCACTCATCGCCAACACCGACGGCACCATCGCCTGGATCGGCCCAGCCTCCGAGGCGCCGGCCGCGGACGAGAAGGTCGACCTTGGCGGCCGCGCAGTTCTGCCGGGCTGGGTGGATTCCCATACCCACATGATCTTCGACGGTGACCGCTCCGCCGAGTTCGAAGCCCGCATGGCGGGCGAGTCTTACCAGGCCGGCGGTATCGCCGTGACCATGGATGCGACCCGCTCGGCGGGGGAGGAGCGCCTGGAAAAGCTCCTGGTGGAGCGCATCACAGCGGCCCGCCGAGGCGGTACAACGACCCTGGAGACCAAGACCGGCTACGGTCTTAATACCGAATCCGAGGTGGAGGCTGCTCGCGTGGCGGCCCGCCACGTCGATGACGTGACTTTCCTCGGCGCGCACCTCGTGCCGCCGGGGGCGGAGGCTGAAACCTACCTCGACGAGGTTGTGGGCCCGATGCTCGACGGCGTGGCCGAGCACGTGCAGTGGATTGACGTCTTCTGCGAGCGCGGTGCATTCGACGAGGAGCAGTCGCGCCGCGTGCTCGAGGCTGGCAAGGCCCGGGGCTTGGGCGTGCGCGTGCACGGCAACCAGCTCGGCGAGGGTCCAGGCGTAGCACTCGCAGTGGAGTTGGGCGCGGCCTCCGTGGATCACGTCAACTACCTCAGTGATGCCGATGTTGAGGCGCTGGCCTCCTCCGAGACGGTGGCCACGCTGCTGCCGGCCTGCGACCTGTCCACGCGTGAGCCGCTGGCGCCTGGCCGCAAGCTTATTGATGCCGGCGCGACCGTCGCCATCGCTTCCAACCTCAACCCGGGCACCTCGTACACGTCCTCGATGAACTTCTGCGTGACCACGGCCGTGCTCCAGCAGCACCTGACTCTCGATGAGGCCATCGCCGCCGGCACGCTGGGTGGTGCCACCGCGCTGCGCCGCCAGGATGTCGGTGAGGGTAAGGACGCGAAGGGCCGCCCGGCCAAGGGCTCGCTGGTGGTCGGCGCTGCCGCGGACCTGCACGTCCTCGATGCCCCGAGCGCTATCCACCTGGCCTACCGCCCGGGCATGCCGATGACGTTCAAGACCTTTGTCGGCGGCCGCGAGGTGTAGGCGCAGATCACGTCTGGCCCGCGTGTTGATTACGTGTGGCCTGCGCGTTGGGCGTGCTAGGGCTAAACCCAGCCGCAAAGGCACCTTTTGAAGGGCACCTTATGAAGGAAACCGCATGCTTTAACCTGGGGTTTTATCTTTCGAAAGCCGCAAATGGTGCCTTTAGTTTGGTGCCTTTGGTCTTTCTCCGAGCCTTGGGATTCGGGGGTTGGGGGGCTGATCCAAAGGTTGCAGAGTGCTCCTCACGAGCTGCTGTGTGGGTTTTAACGGGCTGAGGCTCAAAGGAGACTGGGGCGCAGCATGGGGTAGCGGCAGGCCGTGGGGAGAAATAGCTAATCTCACCGCAGTGCCGTACTCTGGTTTGAGCAATGAGCATTACCGATAACGCCACCGGCGGCGTCAACGAGCCGGAAGAATTCAATAAGTCGGAATCTCAGGAAAACTCGCAAGGTGGCGAAGCATTGGACGCTTCGCAGGTGTCGAACCAGGACACCGGGGCTGCGAATAACCCTGAGGACACCGGCGCTGAAGAAACTTCAGCCAACGACAACTCCCAGGGTTTTGCACACCTCGGCCTTCCCGATGACGTTCAGGAAGCCGTGTCCAAGGTGGGCTTTACCAAGCCATCCCCAATTCAGGAAGAAACCATCCCGATCCTCATGGAGGGCCGCGACGTCGTCGGCCTGGCCCAGACGGGTACGGGTAAGACCGCGGCCTTCGCGCTGCCGGTTCTCTCCCAGATCGATACCGAGGCCCGCTACCCGCAGGCTTTGGTCCTCGCGCCCACGCGCGAGCTCGCCCTCCAGGTTGCGGATTCTTTCCAGTCCTTCGCCGACCACTTGGGCCGCATCGAAGTTCTGCCTATCTACGGTGGCCAGGCTTATGGCATTCAGCTCTCTGGGCTGCGCCGTGGCGCCCAAATCATCGTGGGCACCCCGGGCCGTGTTATCGACCATCTGGAGAAGGGCTCCCTGGACATCTCGCAGCTGCGCTTCCTCGTCCTCGATGAGGCGGACGAGATGCTCAACATGGGCTTCCAGGAAGACGTCGAGCGCATTCTTGAGGACACCCCGGAAGACAAGCAGGTCGCACTCTTCTCGGCCACCATGCCGAACTCGATTCGCCGCCTGTCCAAGCAGTACCTCAACAACCCCGCTGAGATCACTGTGAAGTCGGAGCGCCGCACGAATGACAACATCACGCAGCGCTTCCTGCTGACCCCGCACCGCCACAAGATGGATGCCTTCACCCGCATCCTCGAGGTTATTGACTACGACGCCATCATCGTCTTCTGCCGCACCAAACACGCGACTGAGGACGTGGCCGATAGCCTCAAGGAGGCCGGCTACAACGCTGCCGCCATCAACGGCGATATTGCCCAGCAGCAGCGTGAGCGCACCGTCGATCAGCTCAAGGATGGCCGCCTGGACATCTTGGTGGCTACCGACGTGGCTGCTCGTGGTCTCGACGTGGACCGCATTACCCACGTAGTCAACTACGACATCCCGAACGACACCGAGTCCTACGTGCACCGCATCGGCCGTACCGGCCGTGCTGGCCGCACTGGTGAGGCCATCCTGTTCGTCACCCCGCGTGAGCGCCGCATGCTGCGCTCCATCGAGCGCGTGACCAATGCCCGCTTGGAGGAGATGGATCTCCCGACCGCGGATGAAGTCAACGCCAAGCGCAAGGAGAAGTTCTTCGCTTCCATCGGTGCCTCCCAGCAGGACAAGCAGTTCGAGTTTTTCCGCGACATGGTGCGTGAGTACTCCGCGGCGGAGAACGTGGCGATGGATGATATCGCCGCTGCTTTGGCTGTGCAGCTGCAGGGTGGGACGGACTTCCTGCTCAAGGAACGTCCGGTATCCAAGAAGGACCGTCGCGAGCGCGATCGCTTTGAGCGCGACGGCCGCGGGCGTGACCGCGATCGTGAAGGCCGCGGCCGTGACCGCGGCGGCCGCGACCGCGACCGTGGCCCGCGCCGCCCGGATGGGGACTTTGAGACGTACCGGCTGGACGTCGGCAAGCGTCAGAACGTGCGCCCCGGCGCCATCGTGGGTGCGCTGGCCAACGAGGGTGGCTTGTCCTCTAAGGACTTCGGCCGCATCACCATTGCGGTGGGCCACACCTTGGTGGACCTGCCGAAGAACCTGGACCCGGCGGTGCTGGAGCGTCTGAAGGACACCCGCATCTCCGGACAGCTCATCAAGATCCAGAAGGATACCGGCCGCCCGCCGCGTCGGAACTACGATGACGACCGTGGCCGTGGTGGTTACGGCGGACGTGGTCGTGGTGGACGCGGTGAGCGCGGGGGATACCGCGACCGTGACCGCGGTGGACATGGCCGCGACCGTGGTGGGCGCCGCGGCGGTTGGCGCGACTAGGCTCCGTTCAACCCCGCAGCGGCCTTAATCCTGCACGAGAAAACCTCCCGAACTCTCAATGAGAGCTTGGGAGGTTTTCGCTGTTGAGGCCTAAACCGGAGAGTTTAGACGTACATCAGGATGGCGCAGATAACCCACAGCAGGTTGAAGATGCCGGAGAACATAGACAGCTGCTTCTTCAGCTTGGCCACATCCGCGGAGCCGGGGGTCGCAATCGCAGCCATGGCTTGGTTCTGCTTCGGGATAACCACGACGAGCAGAATGACCCAAGCGATGACAGAAAGCAGCAGAGCGATGTGGAACTGGACCTCGGACTTGTAAGTGGCCAGGTCAGTGAGGAAAACGGCCAGACCGATGACCGGAACGATGGCGGAAATGTAGCCATAGGTCGAGGTGATTTTGTTGAGGATGCCGGCGGCACCAGCAGCCGAAGCATCACCGGCGCCAGCCTTTGCCAGCTGGGCAGGGAAGGCGGAGGTGGAGATACACAC
This sequence comes from Corynebacterium sp. HMSC074C01, assembly GCF_001814605.1. Taxonomy (NCBI): domain Bacteria; kingdom Bacillati; phylum Actinomycetota; class Actinomycetes; order Mycobacteriales; family Corynebacteriaceae; genus Corynebacterium; species Corynebacterium sp. HMSC074C01. The sequence goes on from NZ_KV817269.1 coordinate 27,933, forward strand.
GGTACCGACCAACAAGATAGCGGCGAAGGCGTGGAGGAAAATAAGCAAGCTTGTCATGGGGAGTGCGCTTTACCTTTCTGTACGGGGCTTTCCCAGCGAAAGTCTAACGGTGCTGTGAGATGAAATCGAATCGGCATTGGTGGCGCATGACCGCATAATCGCGGGAGGGAAGCGGGAGTTGATACTTACGCGCCACAGCGGCAAGGCGCTGCGAGTAGTCGCAACGATCAGCCGGTGGAAGCCAGTCTGCCGGCAAGGAATCGGACTTGGCTTGGTTGAGATTGCGGGCGGTGGCAACAAGGTTGAGCGGATCGTTGGCAAAGGCCATTTTCTTATCACGCGGCCAGGCTGATGCGCCGAGATCCCAGGCGGCGGCGAGCGGAAAAACGTGGTCGACTTCCACGCGCGCCGGTGCCGGTGCGCGGGCATAGGGGTCGTAGAGGGTGCCGTCGATGGTCTGCGTTGCTTTAACGCTATCGCGGGTACCCGGCGCCCAGCCGCCGAACTCTTCTCGGTCGTAGCCAGGGACCTCCACGCGCGCGGGCACGGTAGCCACGCCCAGGTCGGGGCCGGGGAGGAGGTGGTAGCCGCCGTAGGCCACCGTGGCTATGGAGAGGAAGCCGATATAGGCCGCGCGCAGGTTCATGTACTTTTAGACTGCTGGGATGTATGGGCGGTTCCCGTATAGGCAGGAAGCACGTGGTTGCAGAAACGGGTTAGGTGGGGCAGCCACAAGGCATCTTCTAAAAGGCATTAGTAAGAAGGTTTCTCTGGGGGCAAAGACACCTTTTAGGGGCCCGCACACGGCGTTTTCGAGGCAAAAGCACCTTTTGAGAAATACCATTTGAGTAGAGGCTTTTGAGTAGCGACCTTGTAGAGCCACCGAGCCGATCACAAGCGAAACCCCGCCCCAGCAGATGGTGTGAACTGCTGTGAGCGGGGTTCGGGAAGAGGGAAAAGAGTGTGAAGGTTACTTCTGAACCTTCTCCGCGGCCTCCTCAAAGTCCAAGTCATCGTTCTTCTCAACGAGCTTGGCCAGGCGGGATGCCTCCTCGAACTCCTGGGTGACCTTCTCATCCGGAGCCTTGGTGGCCAGCGAAACGCCGACAGTCACGAGCAGAGCGGAGATGAAGCCCGGTACCAGCTCGTAGAGGGTATCGCCCAGCGGGCTCATGCCCCAGCCGATAGCCACGACGGCACCGGTGATCATGCCAGCGACGGCGCCGGTGGAGTTGAGGCGCTTCCAGTACAGCGACAGCAGCACCAGTGGGCCGAAGGCGGAACCGAAGCCGGCCCACGCGAAGCCAACCAGACCCAGAATCGAGTCGGAGGGGTTGATGGCCAGCACGGCAGCGATGACGGCAATGGCCACAACGGCGGTGCGGGACAGGTTGATCAGAACTTCTTGGCGTGGCTTCTTCTTAGCGAAGATGAGGTAGAGGTCCTCAATAAGCGAGGTGGAGACCACCAGCATCTGGGAGGACATCGTGGACATGATGGCCGCCAGAACGGCGGTCAGGACCAGACCAGCAAACAGCGGGTGGAACATAACCTGGGCCATGTCGAGGAAGATGGTCTCGTAGTTCTCCTGGTCAGTAATGGAGTGGCTGGTCTCAGTGAAGAAAACCGTGCCGGAGAGCGCGACGAAAATAGCGCCGATGAGGGAGATTCCCATCCAGCTGACACCGTAGAAGCGGCCCGCGCGGGCGTCGGAAGGCTTGCGCAGCGCCATGAAGCGCACGATGATGTGCGGCTGGCCAAAGTAACCCAAGCCCCAGGCCAGGTTACCGATGATGACGGCGGCGGAAACGCCGGAGAACAAGGAGAAGTAGTCGGGGTTCTCAATGACGCCACCGGTGGCATAGGGGTTTTCAGCAGCGAAGCTGAAAATCTCGCCCGGGTTGTCCAAGGAGAAGAGCACCATGATCGGCACGATGATGAGAGAGGCGAACATCAGCAGGCCCTGGACGGTATCGGTGTAGGACACCGCAAGGAAGCCGCCGACGAAGGTGTAGAAGACCGTCACGGCAGCCACGACGAGCATGCCGACCATGTAGTCGCCGCCGAAGCTGGACTCGAAGTAGCGGCCGCCGGCCACCATGCCGGAGGAGACGTAGAAGGTGAAGAAGAAGATAATGATTGCCGCCGCGATAATGCGCAGCAGGCGCGACTTATCGTGCAGGCGGTTCTCAAAGAAGGAGGGCACGGTAATAGAGTTGCCGGCAATTTCGGAGTAGGAGCGCAGACGCGGCGCAACCCACTTCCAGTTGGCCCAAGCACCGATGAGGAGGCCGATGGCCATCCACAGCTCGGACATACCGGTCAGGAACAAAGCGCCCGGCAGGCCCATGAGCAGCCAGCCGGACATATCGGAGGCGCCGGCGGATAGGGCGGCTACGAACGGGTGAAGGCCGCGGCCGGCGAGAACGTAGTCGTCATACTCATCCGTCTGCTTGTAGCTCCAGAAGCCAATAGCGGCCATGGCAAGCAGGTAGATGATCATCGCAACGACATACCAAGTGGAGTCTTGCACTGATCTCTCCTTGAGATTGAGATTAAAGAATAGGACTCACCCACGCTAACGAGGCAAATGCTCCTACCCAACTGAAAATTGGCTGGTTGACCAGTATTTGGTTACCTTGGTCACAGCTTAATGTACGGTCTTACTGGTGTTACGCCGTTATATAACGAGACTGTAACGATTGCTTATTTGGGCAGGATTCGGGAACTTTCTGCGACCCTGACCCCCAAAAGGCGTGCTGCTAAACTGGCCCCTATGGCTTCTTACCTGCTGCATGGCCTCTGGCTGCCCGTCTCCGGCCTGAGTCTATGGATCGAACAGGTCGAAGGGCACAAGATCATCATGCCCTCAGCAGTCCCAGAGGGAACCTTCCCGGATGTGGTGGACTCCATCCTGAGCAAGAAGACCTTCCGCAACCGAGCGCGAGTGTCCCTGCGCACACCGAAGGGCAAAGATGTCTCCCTCATGGTGCCCATGGCTATGTTCGCCCCGGATGAAGCGGTGGAAACATTGGCCAAGCTGGAATACCTCGACACCGATAGTCAAGCGGCCACCCCGGAGCAGCGCGCGACCATCGCGCCAGATCTCTTGTGGCTCATCCGGGCCTACCGCGGGCTTTACCGTTTTGTACGCGCCGGCCGCGTGACTATCCGCTTGTCTTATCAAGCAGGCGAGTGGTACCCCATGTGGCAACTGGCTTCTGGCTTGGGTGAGCGTAGCTGGCTGGCGGAGATGCTGGCCTCCGCGCCCGGCATCCTTTCCATAAATAACCGGGCTCTCTCTGATGATTTGGCTGATGAGCTCACGCACTGGATTGCCTATACCCAATTGCGTCCGCAGATCGACGCCCCGCGCGCCGCGCCCTGGCATGACTTCGCCCAGGCGCTGCTGAAGACCGCGCCGGTGAAGAAGGGCCGCGCCCAACTGCTGCGCGGACTCAATGAGTGGAAAGACTCCATTACCTCCGTCGATCTCCAGCTGGTGTTCCTCGTGGAGGAGCCACCAAATGAGAATGTCTCCGTCGAAGACGCAGCGTGGCCCATCCGCCTGCTGGTTCGCTCCGGGACCAATTCACCCCTGCCGGTGCGGCAGGAGCAGTTGGATCGGGGAAGCGTCGAGAAGCTGCGCGAAGCCCGCCGCCATGCCTTCGACGTGGCACCGCGGCTGAAGTACAACTCCGCGCCGGCGAGCCGGAACGCGGGTGACTGGGATGTGTACCTGACCACGGAGCAGCTCGTGGAATTTGTCACCCACGATGCCGCCGCCCTGCGCAAAGCCGGCTTTACCGTGCTGCTGCCCAAGTCCTGGTCCCACATGGAGACCAAGGCCAAGCTGGAAACCACGGAGGTGCGCGATCCGGCCGATGCCGCCACCAAGGCGCACATCGGCATGGAGAAGTTGTTCAGCTATGACTGGAAGCTTTCGGTGGGTGACACGCAGCTAACCGACGCCGAAATGCAAGAGCTCATCTCCTCCAAGTCCGGCCTGATCCGCCTGCGCGGTGAGTGGGTCATGGCGGATACCCAGGCCTTGAACAAGATCTCGCAGTACATGCGCGAGTTGGCCGATACCGCACGCAAGCGCGCTCTGAAGGAGCTGGAGCAACTCGCCGCGACCGCGGAAATGGCCCGCCAGCTGGAACAGCCCGGCTGGGAAGAACTTGTGGCCGAGGTGGAGCGCCGCCGCAAGGAATTCAACGAGGGCGAGCAAGAAGAAGCGGTCACGCTTGCAGACCTGCGCGAGATGGCCTTGAAGTCCATGGCGGAGGACCCCGTGGCCTTCACCGGATCCGAGTGGCATACCTCGCTGCTCGGCGGGCTGGATAGTACGGCACCCGACCGCGTGGACATCCCCGATACGGTCCATGCCGAGCTGCGCGAGTACCAGCGTCGCGGTGTGGACTGGCTGTACTGGATGTCCCGCAACAACATCGGCGCGGTGCTGGCAGATGACATGGGTTTGGGCAAGACCCTGCAGCTGCTGTCTTTGTTGGCGGTGGAAAAGGCCGCCCATGAGACAGAAGGGGAAGCGGAGGCGTGGAAACCCACCCTCGTCGTCGCACCGACCTCCGTGGTGGGCAACTGGGCTAGGGAGGCCAAGCGCTTCGTGCCGGATTTTAAGGTCATGGTGCAACACGGCACCGGGCGCCTGAAGGGCGAGGAATTGGTTACCTCAGCTCAGGAGGCCGATATCGTCATCACTTCCTATGGCACGGTAAGCCGTGACTTTTTGACCTTGAGCAAGGTGGAGTGGGACCGCGTGGTCCTCGATGAAGCTCAAGCGATCAAGAACGCCTCGACGCGTTCCTCCAAGGCGGTTCGCGCCATCCCGTCACGTCACCGCGTGGCGCTGACCGGCACGCCGATTGAGAACCGGCTGTCAGAAATGCGCTCCATCCTGGACTATTGCAACCCCGGAATCCTGGGCTCGGCCTCTTTCTTCCGCAACCACTTTGCCAAGGCCATCGAGCGCGAAGGCAGCGATGTCATGGCGGAGCGCCTGCGCCTGCTCACCGGCCCGTTTATCCTGCGCCGCCTGAAGACGGACCCTAATATCATCGATGACCTGCCGGAGAAGTCCGAGCAGATCATCACCGTGCGCATGACCGATGAGCAGGCCGCCCTCTATAAGGCCCTGGTCAATGATGTGGAACAGGCCCTGGCGAAGAAGAAGGAGGGCATCTCGCGCCGCGGCCTCATCTTGGCATCGCTGACCCGCATCAAGCAGATCTGCAACCACCCAGCGCACTTCTTGGCCGATGGCAGTCCCGTGACCATCAAGGGCAAGCACCGCTCCGGCAAGGTTGAAGAACTCATGCGGATCATCGACCAAGCCATCGAATCTCAGGAGCGCGTGCTGATCTTTACTCAGTACAAGGCTTTCGGTGACGTTCTCCAGCCTTACCTGTCTGAGCAGCTGGGCTGTGAGATTCCCTTCCTCCACGGCGGGGTGAGCAAGAACCGGCGCGACCAGATGGTGGAGGAATTCCAGGCCGAGGATGGCGCACCCGTCATGCTGCTCTCGCTCAAGGCCGGCGGTACAGGCTTGAACCTCACGGCGGCGTCGATTGTCGTGCACATGGACCGCTGGTGGAATCCGGCGGTGGAGAACCAGGCCACGGACCGCGCCTTCCGCATTGGCCAGCAGCGCAACGTGCAGGTGTACAAGATGATTACCGCCGGTACCTTGGAGGAATCCATCCAGGACATTCTTGATGGTAAGACGCAGCTGGCCGGGGCCGTCGTGGGCGAGGGCGAGGGCTGGCTCACCGAACTGAGCCCCGAGCAGCTGGCGGATCTCATGAGCTATAGGGAGCAGGAGAAGTAAATGGCACCGAAGAGTCCTGAGGACAACAACGTCATCTACGCCAACTTCGGCACCCGCAAGCGCGTGAGCACGCCTGAGGAGGTCAACCGCGTCGATCGCGTGCGCACCATGCAGCCGGCGGCCACGCGCCTGCTCAACTTTGTCAACCAGCAAACGGATTCCGGCCGCATTCGCCGCGGGCGCCAGTACGCCACCGAGGGTCATGTCGTGGGCCTCGACGTGCGCAATGGTGCTGTGCACGGCAAGGTTGCGGGCTCTCAGAATGAACCTTTCGCGGTGCTCATCCAGGTGCCTTACCGCAACAACGAGGACATCGGGCGGCTGTCGGAGATGTTCGCGCGCACCCCCAACTCCGTGGCGAAGGCTAGGGAGGGCATGCTTGCCGACGCCTCCCTCGACATCCTCATCGCCGAGTACCCCGACGACCTCCGTTTCTCGTGCACCTGCCCCGATCCGGAGTACGTGTGCAAGCACGTCGTGGCGGTGGCGGACCGACTGGCCGCGCGCATGGACGCTGACCCGTCCGTCATCTTCGCCTTGCGCGGCCTCGACTTCGCGCGGCTGGAGCAAGCGGTCATGGAGCAGGCCAAGGCGGCCTCGGAGGACTCTTATTCCGCTTCCGCGGCCTCTGAAATCTCGGCCGAGGAGCGCAATGCCTTGTTCTGGGAGGGGCGAGAACTCCCGCCCTTGCCGGAGCCGAAGACCGCTCCCGCCGTCGATGATTCCGACCCGGAACTGCTGCGCAAGGCCATGAGGTCTGTCAGCCATACGAACATAGATTTGCTTCGGGCCGTCTCCGATGTCGAGGACCTTTACTATCATCTGACGCACTAGACATTGCCACCCCAGGGGAGAGGCTCAAGCGCCAGCCCTGGACCACGTTGTAGGGAGTTTGCATGGCCGCGGTCACGTTCATCCACACCTCAGATTTCCAGCTAGGCATGACCCGCTGGTTCTTAAGCCCCGCCGCGCAGTCGCGCTTTGATGATGACCGCGAAGCAGCGGTCCTGCGGCTCGGGGAGTTGGCCACCGAGACAGGTGCCGAGTTCATCGTCGTGGCCGGTGATGTTTTTGAGCACAATTCCCTGAGCACGTCCACGCTGCTGCGCGCCAAGGACATGTTCAAGCGCCTGCCGGTGCCGGTCTACCTGCTGCCTGGCAACCACGATCCTCTCGTGGCGGATTCCATCTTCTTCAACTCCTTTGCGGATAACGTGCACGTCATCGCGGATTCAGAGCCCATCGAGGTGCGCCCAGGCGTGGAAATCGTCGGCGCCCCCTACTTGTCCAAGCGGGCCAATTATGACCTGGTGCGCCGCGCGCTGGAGCCGCTGCAGCCTGCCGATGAGGGCACGGTTCGCATCGCGGTGGGACATGGCCAGGTGGAGTCCCGCGCGGGCGAGGGCGAGGACTCTGACGCAGATACTATCGACCTCTCCTTCGTGGAGGAGTGCCTGGATAAAGGCGTTATTGATTATCTGGCGCTGGGGGATACGCACTCCACCGAATCCTTGGGCCGTACCGGCAAGGTGTGGTTCTCCGGCAGCCCGGAGACCACGGCCTTCGACGATAGGGAGCGCGATTCGGGCAATGCCTTGGTGGTGACCGTTGAGGGGGCGCGGGTGGACGTCGCCAAGCACCGCGTCGGTCGCTGGGACTTCCGGGCGATTGATGCGGACGTTAATTCACTGGAGGAGGTCGAGGCTTTTCTTGCGGGGCTAGACGCCGTTCCGGAGAAGATCCGCACCGCGGTGAAATACAGTCTGCGTGGCACTGTGGGGTTGAGCGCGCAGGCTCGTTTGGAGCAGGGCTTGGCGGAGCTAGAGGAGGTCTTCGCCTCCCTCAAGCCGCGCGAGAGGACGATGGATCTGCACCTAGCGCCCTCCGAAGAGGAGCTCAGCGAATTGAGCTTGAGCGGTTATGCCGCGGATGCCCTGGCGGAGCTGCTCGAGGACCTAGATAATCCCACCACCCGCGACGCCGCCAACCTGCTGTTCCGCCTCAGCGCGATGGGAGCTTAAACCATGATGCAGCTACATTCTGTTGAACTGAACAACGTCCGCGGTGTGGAGCACCTAGAGGTCAAAGACCTCCCGGAGAACGGCGTGGTGGTTATCGGCGGGCCGAACGAGGCCGGCAAATCCACGCTGGTGGAGGCTATTGACTTCGTGCTGACGGAAAAGCACACGGCCAATTCCAAGCCGGTGAGAGCGCTGCAGCCTGCAGGCCGCGATGTGGGACCTGAGGTCACGCTGGAGGCGACCGTGGGGCCTTACCGCTTCCGCATTCGCAAGCGGTGGGTGAAGAAACGCACGTCGGAGCTGCATGTTTTCGCCCCACGCCCGGGCCAGTGGACCGGTGCCGAGGCGGATGGGGAGTTGGAGCGCATCCTCAGTGAGCACGTGGACCGCGCGCTTCTCGACGCCCTCTTCGTCCGCCAGGACGAGCACCACCAAGGCATCGCCGCAGTGGGCATTCCTTCCCTGACCGCAGCGCTGGAGGAGGAAACCGGGGCGAGTTCCGCGGCGGAAGACTCCGAGCTGCTCACGCGCATTGAGGCGGAGTATAAGGAGTACTTCACCGCGAAGACGGACAAGCCGGCGGGGGATTTTAAGGCCGCCATCGCCGCGCTGTCAGATGCAAAGGAGAAGCTGGCTGCTGCCGAGTCTGCATTGCGCGAACTCGATGGAGTGGTGGAGCGCTATGAAGCTGCCGAGCTGAAGAAGTCTGAGGCCGAAGCCGCTTTGCCGGACGCTGCGGAAGAGTGCGAGCGCCGGGACAGTGAGCTTGTTGCTGCCCGGGCCGCCCAGGAGAAGGTCACAGCGCAGGAGGCGGCCGTGACGAGGGCAGCGGAGGCCGTAACGCGCGCGGAGGCGGAAGCGGAGCGCCGTAAAGCTGTGGTTGCTGAGCATGCCGCGGCTATTGATACTGCTGAGCGCGCCGCCGCAGCGGTTATGGAAGCCCGCGAGCGGGCCAAGGAAGAAGCCGCCGCCCGTAGGAAACTAGAGGAGGAGCGCGCCGAGGTTCATCAGCGCTATGAGGCCGTGCGCGAGGAGCGCCAGCGCGCCCGCCGCGCCCAGCAACGCGCTGAACGCGAGGCCCTGGGCACCCGCCTCGAAACACTGAACAAGTTGGAAGAGACTTTGGCCTCCCGCCGCCGCGAGCTGGCTGCCACTCCGGACGTACCACACCTTCAAGATCTGGAAGCTGCGGCTCGTGAGGTCACCGTCCAGGAGCGTCTGCGGGCTGCCGCGGCGGCCAAGCTTCACCTTTCAGGAGAAGGCTCCGTCGTCGTTGATGGTGAGGAACGCGCGCTGGAGAGTAGCAAAGAACTGGCAGTTGAGCTGCGTGAGGGCACCACCCTTCAGCTCGGTGAGGTTACAGCCCGCTATGCAGCAGGCGCTGGTGAAACCGGTGAGGAAGGCGTGGAGAAGGCCCGCGCTGAGCTCGCGCGCCTACTGGAAGATGCCGGGTGCGAGGATCTTGAGTCCGCCCGTGCCGCTCACGAGAAACACACCGAACTCGCCTCTGCTCTCGACACTGCCGCTCGCGAACTGGCCGCCGCACTCGGCGGGGAGGACCTCGGTGAGCTGCGTGCGCGTTTTGAGGCCAGTGCAGAGGATAATGAGGACGCCGTGGACGCCGCCGGGATTGCCGAGGATTCTGCGAAGCCGCGAGAGTTGGACGTGGTGGAGCGCGAGGAAGAGGAGCTGCGCAGGAAGCTCGATGAGCTTGACCGCGCTGTGGCTCCCTACCGTGAGAACAAGGCAGGCGTGGCATTGGAGGTAGCCACCGTGCGCGCGGAGGAGGCCACCGCGCAGCGCGATGCCAAGGCCGCAGCAGTGGAGGCTGCCCGTGCTCAGCTCAGTGATGCCGACGTGACTGCAGCAATTGAGGCAGCACAGACTGAGCTGGCGAAGGAGAAGGCGGCTTTAGAGGAGATGTCTGCTGTGGACGTGGAAACTGCCGAGCACTTAGCTCAGGGAGCGCACACACACCTGGACTCCCTGAAGTCAGCGGTAAACACGGCGGTTGGCGATATGCGCGAGCTCAATGGGCTCATCACAATGCACTCCGGTGCGGCTGAGGACGCGGAGAAAGCCACCGCGGAGCTGGAAGTAGCGCATGAGCGGCACGCTGCCATCGAGCGCCGAGCGAATGCCGCGCGCTACCTCCGCACGCTCATGCTGCGCCATCGCGATGCCGCCCGTCAGCGCTATGCCGCGCCGTTTGTCGCGGCGCTCAACGGCTTGGCCCGCACGGTCTTCGGTGGCGATGTGGACTTTGAACTCTCAGAAGAGCTCAAGGTCCAGGCTCGCAGCCGCAATGGTGAGACCGTAGCCTTCAACGCGCTGTCCGGTGGCGCCAAGGAGCAGTTGAGCATCTTGACGCGCTTTGCCATAGCGCAGCTGGTCTCTGAAGAACCGGTGCCGGTCATCATCGATGACGCCTTGGGCTCCACTGACTCACAGCGCCTTCAGCTCATGGCGGCGTTGTTTAGCAAGGCTGGAAGGAACACGCAGGTCATTGTGCTGACCTGTATGCCGCAGCGCTACTCGTGGGTATCTGGGCGCACGGACTTAGATATGGAGAAACTTACAAGCTCCTAAGTCCTAGCGTGTAGGGTATGAGCCATGACAGCGGACACTCGATGGCTCACCGAAAGCGAACAGAACCTCTGGCGGCATATTCTGGCCAGCATTCGCAAGATTAATCGCGGCATGGAGGAAACTCTCTTAGCCTGTAGCGATATCTCTGCGGCGGAGTTTGCAGTCCTCGTCTCGCTTTCGGAGGCACCTGAGCACACGCTGCGTTTGCGCGAGTTGTGCTCGGAACTGGACTGGGACCGCTCCCGCGCCTCCCACCAAATCACCCGCATGGAGAAGCGGGGTTTGGTGTGCAAAGAAAAGTGCGCGGGCGATGCGCGCGGTGTTGAAGTCGTTATGACGAAGCTCGGACAGGAGCGCCTTGAGGCGGCGGTGCCTGAGCACGTTGAGTCCGTACGCCGCATGGTCTTTGATCACCTCGATCCTGCCGATGCCCCTGCACTCCTGCGATTCTGTGAGGGGGTCCTCTCAGAGAGCAACCTTCCGGGCTATGAGGGCTTCGTTCCGGATGAACGCTTGGGCCTCCACGCCGACTAGCTCCGCTTAGCGCGAGTAGAGTAGGGCCCGTCCGTTTACGCACTAGGAGGTGACTTTCCCGCACCATGATGGGACAAGAACTGTTTGAGCATCCGCAGCGTCAGTACACCACGTATGGCATCACCCCATTGACAGAGCTCAGCGCTCAGGTAGGCCCCGTTGAGGACCTAGAGGAGCTCACTGAGGAACAAGCCACCGCACTTGAGACTGCCCTTGAACAGCATCCGGAGGGTGCATTGACTTTCGATGACGCTTCGCAGCTGTGGATCGTCGGCGCGGAAGAAGATATTGAGCGCATGTTCCAGGACCGCGAAGATTTCGTCGAAGCGCTCAATAACAACGAGGACCCTGGGGTCTAGCCCACAGTCGGTGTCAAACTAAAGGCGGATAGCGGCGGAAATATCTGCGTTTAACTACGGACGGCTCTGCATAAACTGCTAAGATACTCTGTGTTAAAGGGCGAGCATCCCCCATGCTTTTTAAAGACAGCTTCAATGAGAGCGCAGTCTGGCTAGGGGAGCTAAGTGAAAGGACTAAACATGATCGGCGAGCGCGTTTTGGCTCAGGAGCAGCGCGAAGCAGCTGCACGTGACAAGGCTGACGGCTGGGTATCCGTCTTCGTTCAGTGGATTCCCTCCATGCTTCTCTCCGTGGTGATGCTGGGCGCCTTGATGTTCGGCATGTACTACATCGAGCACGGCACCTTGGATATCACCCAGCCGATCGTCAACCAGTACATCACCCAGTAACTGGTTCGCTCCTCACGCTGCCGCCAAGCGGGGGAAAACAGCTGACTTCAAGCCCCAGCAGAATTGCCTGCTGGGGCTTCATCCTTCTCACCTGCCACCCTCTCAACCTTTCATCCGTCTCTCTTCGCGCTCACTCACTTCTCGCCCGCGCCCTTCGCGCTCACCGTGGGCCTTAATCTGCTGCCACAAACATGCTCGGTGAGCGCGAAGGGAGTATCTATCAGGCAGGGAGTGTATTCATCCGATAGCCTGAACTCCATGGACTCTCGCATCTACGTTCGCTATCTCAACGGCCCGCTCCTGTGGCTGGGAATTATCGTTGGCTTTGCCGTCGTGGCCGCGGTGGTTCCCACGATGATTGACTCCACGTGGGCGGCAATCCTCTTCGGCGCCCTGGTGCTCGCCGCAACTGTGGCTTGCATTCTGATGCGGGTGAAGATCGTCGTGAGTGACGACGACGTTGCGGTCTCCATCCTGGGCATATTCACGAAGAGGATTCCACTCAGCGATATCACCGGGGCGAGCGTCGGTCCCGCGACCGGGCTCAAGGAAGGCGCAGGCCCGCGCATTGTCGACGGAGCTTCGGCGTACATCGTGTCCGGGCCGACTGTGCGCATTGAACAGGGCAGCAGCTGCGTGATTGCCTCCGCGAAGAATCCGGAAGAAGTGGTCGCGGATATTGAGTCGCGCTTGCGCTAGTTCCATATCCCCAGACCTCGATCCCGAAACCTCCTGGTGGGTGGTGAGACGTCGGCAAGCGCTGGGCGACGCCCACCTGGGCAGGTTGCGGGTTTCAGGTCTGGGGGAATGCAAAATGCGCACGGTTGCGGCCCCGCACACGTGGCGTCGTTGAAACGGTGGGCCGAGGCGCGGCATAGTGCGGGGCGGTTTAGGCATGAAAAAGTGCCCCTGACAGGGATCGAACCTGCGACCTTCGGTACCGGAAACCGATGCTCTAATCCGCTGAGCTACAAGGGCATTGCTGGCGAAATGCCAACGATGCGATTCTAGCCTATAAAGACTGAAGCGCAGTAATTGGCCTCACGCCGATGGGGGTGTGATGGGAGGAAGGGGCGGCTAGGTAAGTAATCCGCCCCTTCATCGCTCCGCACCTGTGTTACTGGGTGGGCTGCTCCTGAGCCTGGGGCTGGTCAAAGAAGCCCGGCGCATCTGCGGTGTGGACCTCACCGGTGCGCAGGTAATCAACCACAATCTGGTTCACAGCCTGGTTTCCCATGGCGAAGTGTCCGTGGCCCGGGCCGTGGACGGTCACCACGCGGGACTGCATCGGGTCAGACAGGCCGCGGTAGAAGGCATACGGGGTCTGCGGGTCGCCGGTGGACTGAATCTGCAGCGGCTTGGTAGCCAGCTGCGCGCCGCTGACCTGTACCGGCTTGGTGATTGGTGCGCGGCCACCGCAGCCGACGCCGGAGGCGTACATGGAGTTAAACAGCGTGAAGGGGTCAACGGTGACGTAGTTGGACCACAGGAAGGCCGGGATGCGCGTCGGATCCATCGGGGCGGTGTTCTCGTTGCACATGATGATGTTCTGCATGCTCTGGGTATTCACCAGGCTCTGGATCGCAGCTTCCTGGTCCGCTTCGCTAGCCTGCGGCTCGATTGCGTTGAAGTCGAGCGGTTCGATGCCACCGATGTGCTTGGCCATCGCGTCCCAGGCCTCTGGGCGCGGGACTACCTGGTCGCGCGTTACCTGGAGGGTGGGGGAGGTAGCCTGGATGCCCTGCGGGTTGGATGCCTTGCCTGCGAGGTGCTCGGCCTGCACGCGCAGTTCGCCCGTGGCGGTCATGATATTCGCGCCCGGCTGGCCGGCGAATTCGAGGCCCGGCGGGAGATCACCAATCTCGGCGTCCGGCGGCAATACGGTGGGGCGCACGCCGGCCTCGGCGGCGACAATCTGAGACCAGCGCTCGTAGGCCTTCAGCGGAGTCTTGCCCGCGTGGTAGGTGTCATCGTTCTTCGCCACGAAGTTAAAGAAGTCATGCAGGGCATTTTCGTAGCCTGCCTGCTGGGATGCGAAGATCTGGTTCCAGGCCATGTCCGGATTCATGCCGGAATCCAGCACCACCTTGTCGGTGTGCTGCGGGAAGAGAGTGGCGTAGGTCGACCCCAGGAAGGTGCCGTAGGACAGGCCAGCGATGTTAATGCGTTCATCGCCGAGTGCCTGGCGTACAACCTCCCAGTCGCGGGCGGTGTTCTCTGTGGTAAGGGAGTCGGTGTAGCCCGGGGTGTTCTTCTCGCAGTTGTTGCGGGTAACGGCACCTGCCTTCGTGAGAGTCTCTAGCGGATTGCCTGTGGCCGCGGTCATGGAGCAGTTCAGCGCGCCGGAATCGCGCAGGCCGCGCGGCTGGACGCCGATGATGTCGAACTCCTGCTCAATCTCGTCTGGCCAATTCGCGTTGTTCACCCAGGCGTATGCATCGCCGCTCGGGCCGCCCGGGTTGGTAAACAGGCTGCCCTTGCGCTCGCCGGTGGCCTTGAGGCGGATGAAACCGACGTCGATGGTGCCCTTGTCCGGTGCGTCGTAGTACTTCGGCACGGTGACGTGGCCGCACTCGGCGCGCTCCTCGGTGACCCCCTCCGGGCACGGGCCCCAGTTGATGGTGGGTTGGTCGGCGTGAGCAACAGCGGGCACGGCAACCAGGCCGGCAGCAACAGCTACTGGGCCCAGAACCGAACCTAAAACGCGAGAAAGACGCATAGAATAAGGCTCCTAGAATCGTTAATTAGTACGTGCCTTATCCTATGCGCCGGGGGTGATGTGAGCCGAGTGTTCGGAAGGGGCGGGTGCCCCCGAACGTCACATTACTTAACAATCACCACAATGAGATCACGCGGGCCGTGGACACCCTCCACGCGGGAGAGCTCGATATCCGAGGTCGCGGAAGGGCCCGAGATCCACGTTGCCGGGCGCTCCGGGTTCATGCGGGAGACCATCTCCGGGACGCCATAGACAATCTGGTCCTTGCGCACGATGCACACGTGACGGTCCGGCACCAAGGTCAGCGCGCGGCGGCCACAGGTCTCATTGGACTCGAGCACGATGGTGCCGGTCTGGGCGGAGGTGACGTGGGATTCGGTCACCACTGCATCGACGGCGTCGAGCTCGCGCGGGTCCTTGGCATTGTCATCCGGGGTAATGGTTCCCTCGAAGCCGTCGAGAAGCCCAGCGTCCATGCCGGGTGCGTAGACGACGTTCGAGCAGCCGCGCTCGGTGAGGATGTCCACAAGGGTGGAGTTCAGTCCAGACTCATCGGTGACGTGCACATCAGCCTTGTAGTCTTCGAGGCGGTCCACCAGCATCTCACGCAGCTCATCTTCGTTGAGCGTGCCTTGCTTCTGGTACTCGCGCGGAATGTCTACGTGCTCCGGCAGGCCGGCCTGCTTCTGGGCGGCTGAAATTCGGTTGAGGATTTCCTCTTTGGCGGTGGTCACTTGATGCCCTCCTTCTTGGCTTGGGCGAGGAGTTCTTGAGCTTCGTCGGTGTTGAACCATTGGCGGAAGGACTTCTTCGGCGGAACGGCAGTATCGCGTACCTCGGACCAACCAGACATGAACAGCGGCAGCTTGTCGATGACTCCGTTGAAACCACCGAGGACACGGCCGAGCGCCACCATGTGGGTGATCTGGTTCCAAATCTTCGGGTTCTTCCACACCAGCTCCACGACCTGGAAGAGCTTCTCCTCGACCGGCGGGGTGGCGTGGGTGACCTTCTGGTAGCGGTTTTCCAGAATGACCTGGGAGAGCGGGATGCGCACCGGGCACACCTCATCGCAGCGGCCACACAGGGAGCAGGCGTAGGGCAAGCTTGCCGACGGATCGTTGTGGTCCTTCATGCCAGTCAGCTGCGGCGTCAGGGAGATGCCGATCGGGCCCGGGTAGACCGAGCCATAGGCGTGGCCGCCGGCGCGCTCGTAGACCGGGCAGACGTTCAGGCAGGCAGAGCAGCGAATGCACTTGAGTGCCTCGTGTCCCTTGGGGGAGGACAGTGCAGCGGTGCGGCCGTTATCCAGCAACACGATGTGGAAGTTCTGCGGGCCGTCACCTTCGGTCACGCCCGACCACATGGAGGTGTACGGGTTCATGCGCTCCGCGGTGGAGGAGCGCGGCAGCAGCTGCAGGAAGACCTCGAGGTCCTGGAAAGTCGGGACCAGCTTCTCAATACCCATCACGGTAATGAGGGTCTCCGGCAGGGTCAGGCACATGCGGCCATTGCCCTCAGACTCCACGATGTTGATGGTGCCGGTTTCTGCCACACCGAAGTTGGCGCCGGAGATGGCGACCTTAGCCTTCATGAACTGCTCGCGCAGGAACTGGCGGGATGCTTCGGCCAGCTCCGCCGGCTCGGCCTTGAGGGAGTCATCCGTATTCGGCATCTTGTTGACAAAGATGTCACGGATCTCCGCGCGGTTGCGGTGAATAGCCGGGACCAGAATGTGGGAAGGCTTGTCCTCACCCAGCTGGACGATGAGCTCCGCCAGGTCAGTTTCCTGGGCGTGGATGCCGGCCTCTTCCAGGTGCTCGTTGAGAGCGATTTCCTGGGTAGCCATGGACTTAATCTTGACCACGTCGGTCTCACCGGTTTCGCGGATAAGCCCCTCGATGATCTCGTTGGCTTCCTTGGCGTCGCGTGCCCAGTGGACGATGCCTCCGCGCTTGGTCACCTGCTCTTCGAATTGGAGCAGCAGTTCGCCCATGCGCACGGCGACATCATCCTTGAGTGCAGAGCCGGCGTCGCGAAGCTGCTCCCAGTCCGGTGTTTCATCAACGGCGTGCTGGCGCTTGTCACGAATCGTGGTGGTGGCGTGGTGCAGGTTGCGGCGCTGGGTGGCGTTGTTGAGACCCACGTGAGCCAGCGGCACGAAGGCCTTCGATCCGCGCAGGTTGCCGTAGCCTTCTGGGGCGCGGGGAGGGGTGGTGTCGAGGAAGGAAGTCATTAGAGCATCTTCTCCTTGGAGTAGGCCGCGGAGGTGGGAGTCCACGGGTGTTCCTTGGTGGAGGCGAGGATTTCCGCCAGGTGGATAGCGCGAACACCGGAGCGCTGGCGAGCCAAAGCGCCACCGATGTTCATCAGGCAGGAGGAGTCACCGCCGGTGACGTACTCGGCCTCGGTTTCGCGGATGTGGCGGGTCTTATCACCGACCATCGCTGCGGAAACCTCGGCGTTCTTGAGTGCAAAGGTGCCGCCGAAACCACAGCATTCTTCTGCATTAGGCAGCGGGGCGAGGTCGATTCCCTCGACCTCTTTAAGGAGCTGGTAGGGGCGGTCACCCAACTTGAGGAAGCGCAGGCCGTGGCAGGAGGGGTGGTAGGTCACGCGGTGCGGGAAGAAAGCGCCGACGTTGGTGACCCCGGCGACGTCGACAAGAAACTCCGGCAGATCCAGGGTCTTGCCGGCTGCCTTCTTGGCGCCGTCCACATCGGCGGAGGTACCGAAACGATCAGCGATCATCTCGTGCTGCTCACGCACGGCGCCCACGCAGGAGCCGGAGGCAGAAACCACGTAATCAATGGAGGGATCCGCGAAGGCGTCCGCATAGGTGCGGATCATGCCCAAGGTCTGCTCCTGGTAGCCGGTGTTGATGTGCATCTGGCCGCAACAAGTCTGTTCCTCGGGGAAGACGACGTCGTAGCCCAGGCGGGAGAGGATCAGGGCCGTGGCCTTGTGGGCATCGGGGAAGAGTGAATCACCGATACAGGTGGAAAACAATGCTATTCGCATTTGTGAGCGCTCCTTAATCTGCCTCCATGTGGCTTGTCCCGTGCTGTGCACAGCGGAGTTGTGCTCGGATGCGCGCTACCAGGACAGCCGCACTGGGCATTTTTCGAGTTTGTATCTTTGAGCCTACCGCCCAAAACTCACATTATCGACACGGGATTACCCCTCCTACCTGGCTTTTTATCGCAACACTAATGTTGTGAAATTCCTAACGTGCGGTGATGGTCGCAGCGGTCGCGGCCGATATGAGGCAACCCCCAGACTGGGCGATGAAGACGCCCGAATCTGGGGGTAGTTAGTGGTGTAGAACTTTATGGCTAAATCCTTTTAGGGGACCAAGAAGCCCAGCACGTTGGTCATGAGGAAGACGATGACGCACACGACGGCGAGGAAGGCCACGGAGTAGCCCACGACCGCCTTGAAGATGCGGGATTCCTCGCCCTCCATCTGCACGGCGGTGGCGGCGATGGCCAGTGACTGCGGGGAGATCATCTTGCCCACAACGCCACCGGAGGTATTGGCGGCCAGCATGAGGTCCGGATTGACGCCGATGCGCTCGGCGGCGGTGACCTGCAGGTTGGCAAAGAGTGCGTTGGCGGAGGTATCCGAGCCGGTGACGGCGGTGCCGATCCAGCCCAGGACGGGGGAGAAGAGCGCGAAGATGCCGCCGACAGAAGCCACGAACTGGCCGATGGAGATGGTTTGGCCGGAGTAGTTCATGGTGTAGGCCAGTGCGAGGACCAGGATGATGGTCAGCGCCGAGAACTTCATACGGGAGATAACCTCGCCGAACTTAGCCAGCAGCTCGGAAGCTTCCAGCTTGTAGCGGCCGTTCTCGTTGAAGGTCATGTAGATAAGGGCCACGATGATGCCGGAAATCAGCAGTAGGGTTCCCGGGTTGCCCAGCACGTTGAACGTGAAGGCGGTGTCCATGGCTTGGCCTTCGGCGTCGAAGACGGTGCCGTCGAGAAGCGGCCACGCAACGTTAACCTGCAGGAAGCCGAAGATGGCCGGCCACGCGGTGGCGATGGCGAAGACAGCGGTGACCACTGCATAGGGCAGCAGTGCCATCCAGATGCGGCTGCCATTGAGGTCCGTGACCTCCTCCTGGGCGGGCAGCTTCATGCGCTCGCGCAGGCTGTCCACACCCTTGGGCTTCCATACACGCAGGAAGATAAAGCCCGCGCCGAGGGAGACGATGCAGGCCACGACGTTGGTGAGCTGGTAGGCAAAGAAGGTGGCCGCGGCCCACTGGGCAATGGCGAAGGAGATGCCGATGACGGCGGCTGCGGGGCCAGCTTCCCTAACACCGCGCATGCCGTCGAGGATGAAGAGGATAAAGAAAGGCACGACCGCCGCGATGAGCAGCACCTGCAGGGAGATGAGGCTGGCGATGTCCGCGGTCTGCTCAGCAGTACGGCCGCCCACGGAACCGGCGGTGGTGACCGGGATGCCCACGGCACCGAAGGCCACCGGGGCGGTGTTCGCAATGAGGACGGTGGTGGCAGCCTTTAGGGGCTTCACGCCCAGCGCTAGGATCATCGTGGCAGTAATAGCCACCGGTGCGCCGAAGCCGGCGAGTGCCTCCAGCAGGCCACCGAAGCAGAAGGCGATGAGGATGGCCTGGATGCGGATATCGCCGTCGCCTAGGAGGTCGAAGGTCTTGCGCAGGTCCTCGAAGCGGCCGGAGGCCACGGTGACTTCGTAGAACCAGATGGCGGTGATGATCACCCAGACGATGGGGAAGAGGCCAAAGAGTCCGCCGCGCACCGCGGAGGACAGGGCCATGCCGGTGGGCATGTCCATGCCAAAGACTGCGATGAGGAGTGCCACGAGAAGCGCTACCGCACCCGAGGTATGGGCGCGGGCCTTGAGGCCCAAGAGCATGATGAAGAACGCGATGAGCGGCAGCGTGGACACCAGCGCGGTAAGCCCCACGTTGCCAGCAATGGCGTCGGTGGTGATGTTGAAGGTTGACATAAATCTCAATTCCAGTTGGCTCCCGCTGGCGTCCTCGTGGAGATCCCCAGGATGCGGCACCGCATGTTTCGGCCGAGCGAGAGGGCGAAAGATTGAATCGATTCAGATAGCGCCTTTTAGGGTAGAACTTGGCGCTTCGCTGTGCTGCATTGTTCACCCGATGGGGGTGAGTGACCTTGCTAACGTCTGAGACCTGATAGCGCCTCCAAGCGGCGGAGACGATAGACTTTGGCCCTATGAATCCTGAAGATCTTTCCGTCCTGATCAAGAACACTGCCGCCGCCGTGCTCACCGAGCATGAGCTGGACTCCTCCGTCCTGCCGGAGACCGTGAGCGTGGAGCGCCCGCGCAACCCGGAGCACGGCGATTACGCCACCAACCTGGCACTCCAGGTGGCCAAGAAGGCCGGCACCCAGCCCCGCGAGCTGGCGCAGTGGCTGGCGGATGCCCTCGCCGGCAATGACGCCATCGATGAGGCCTCCATCGCGGGCCCGGGATTCCTTAATATTCGCCTCGCTGCCGCAGCGCAGGGCGCCATCGTGGCCCAGGTCCTCAACGCCGGCGCAGCCTTCGGCAGCAACACCACCTACCAGGGCAAGAAGATCAACCTGGAGTTCGTCTCCGCGAACCCGACTGGCCCGATCCATCTGGGTGGCACCCGCTGGGCCGCCGTGGGTGACTCACTCGGCCGCGTGCTCGAGGCCTCCGGCGCGGACGTGACTCGCGAATACTACTTCAACGATCACGGCGGACAGATCGACCGTTTTGCTCGCTCCCTCGTGGCCGCGGCCAAGGGCGAGCCCACCCCGGAGGATGGCTACGGCGGAGACTACATCAAGGACATCGCGCAGGCGGTAGTGGAGAAGAAACCGCAGGCTCTCGAGGGCAGCGATGCCGAGGTCCAGGAGAACTTCCGCGCTGACGGCGTGGAGATGATGTTTGCCCAGATCAAGGAGTCACTCCACGAGTTTGGCGTGGACTTCGACGTGTATTTCCACGAGAATTCTCTCTTCGAATCCGGTGCCGTGGAGAAGGCTATCCAGACGCTCAAGGACAACGGCAAACTCTACGAAGCCGAGGGTGCGTGGTGGCTGAAGTCCACCGAATACGGCGACGACAAGGACCGCGTGGTCATCAAGTCCGATGGCAATGCTGCCTATATCGCCGGTGATATCGCCTACGTGGCCGATAAATTCGACCGCGGCCACGACCTGGCCATCTACATGCTGGGCGCTGACCACCACGGTTACATCTCCCGCTTGCGTGCCTCGGCCCAGGCTTTGGGTTATGACCCGGAGGCCGTCGAGGTGCTCATCGGGCAGATGGTGAACCTGGTCCGCGACGGTAAGGCGGTCAAGATGTCGAAGCGTGCCGGCACCGTCATCACCCTTGATGACCTTGTCGAGGCCATTGGCGTCGACGGCGCCCGCTACTCCCTGGTGCGCTCCTCCGTGGATTCCAGCCTGGACATCGACTTGGGCCTGTGGGCTTCGCAGTCGGCGGATAACCCGGTCTACTACGTGCAGTATGGCCACGCTCGCATTTGCTCTATCCTGCGCAAGGCAGCAGAGCTGGGCTTCGACACCGCCGCGCTTGGCGACGCCCCCTTCGACCTCCTCACCCACGACAAGGAGGGCGACCTCATCCGCACCCTGGGCGAGTTCCCGGAGGTTGTGGCCACCGCCGCCACGCTGCGCGAACCGCACCGCATCGCGCGCTATGCCGAGGAGCTTGCCGCCGTGTTCCACCGCTTCTATGACCAGTGCCAGGTGCTGCCAAAGGCCGGTGAAGAGACAGAGCCGATTCACTCTGCACGCCTCGCCTTGGCCAGCGCCACCCGCCAGGTCATGTCCAATGCCTTGACCATGGTCGGGGTCAGCGCACCGGAGAAGATGTAAGAAAAGGTATCGATGACTGATTTCAATTCTCTTCCGGCCCACGTATGGCCGCGCAACGCCGCTCGAGGCTCCGATGGTGTGGTCTCGATTGGTGGCGTTTCCCTGACCGAGCTGGCTGAAGAATACGGCACCCCGCTCTATGTTTTCGATGAGCAGGACTTCCGCTCGCGCTGCCGGGACATGGCCCAGGCCTTCGGCGGCCCTGACCACGTGCACTATGCTTCCAAGGCTTTCATTACCAAGCGCATCGTGCGCTGGGTCGATGAGGAGGGCCTGTGTCTTGACGTGGCCTCCCTTAACGAGGCCAAGCTGGCGCTTGCCGCGGACTTCCCGTCGGAGCGCATGACCGCGCACGGCAATAACAAGGAAGACGAGTACCTCGAACTGTGCGTAAACGAGGGCATTGGCCATGTGGTGCTGGATAACGCGTCGGAGCTCTCGCGCCTCAACAGCATCGCTGCGGCCGCCGGGCGTGTGCAGCCGGTGATGATCCGCGTGAAGCCTGGCGTGGATGCCCACACGCACGAATTCATCGCCACGGCTCACGAGGATCAAAAGTTCGGCATCTCCCTGTCCACCGGCGCCGCTTTCGATGTCGCTCGCACGGTGCTGGAATCCGCGAACCTTAAGCTCGTGGGCTTGCACTGCCACGTGGGCTCCTCAGTGTTTAACGCCGATGGCTTCAAGCTGGCAGCCGAGCGCGTGCTGAGCCTGTACAAGCGCATCCACTCCGAGCTCGGAGTTGCCCTCGAGGAACTGGACTTGGGCGGCGGCTTCGGCATTCCCTACATGGAATACGAGGAAGCCCTCGACGTCGCCACGCTGGCCAAGGACCTGCTCGACGCCGTGGAGCGCACCGCTACCGAGCTCGGTATCAAGCCGCCCTTCGTGCTGGTGGAGCCCGGCCGCTCTTTAGTGGGCGCCTCCGCGGTCACCGTCTACCGGGTGGGCACGGTCAAGGATGTGGAGACCGGCAAGGCGGATCTGCCGATGCGCCGCTACCTCTCCGTGGACGGTGGCATGTCCGATAACATCCGGCCGGCGCTCTATGGCTCGGAGTACGACGTGCGCGTGGTCAACCGCCGCACCCAGGGCGAGCCCGTAGATTCGCGCATCGTGGGCTTCCACTGTGAGTCCGGCGACATTCTGGTCAACGAGCGCCGTTTCCCCTCGGATATCACTACCGGGGATCTCCTCGCTTTCGCCACCACCGGTGCCTATCAGTACATGATGGCCTCGCGCTATAACGGTGCTTTGCGCCCGGCGGTCGTCTCCGTGCGTGACGGCAAAGCCTCGCTCATGCTGCGCCGGGAAACGGTGGAGGACTTGCTGGCGTTGGACGTCGACTAGCGCGGCGTTGCCACAGCTCACCGCATTTTATTCACAAAGACATGGCCGGTCGCACGTTGTGCCGGCCATTTTGTATAGAAATAGACAGCTCGTTCTGTATAGTGATGGGCTAGCACGTAAGAATCTTTCGCAATTTCAACAAGGGGACACCATGACGACGACGAACCGTAGCAAGAAGCCCGAAGGCGAACCCGTAGGAATCGCGCTGCTTGGATTTGGCACCGTGGGCGCCGAGGTTTTCCGCCTCGTGCAGGAGAACGCTGACGCTTTTGCGCACCGCATCGGCGGCCCCGTGGAGATCCGCGGCGTCGCCGTGCACAACAAGAACAAGCTGCGCCCGGGCGTGCCGGCGGAGCTGCTGACCGACGACGCCAAGGCGCTTGTCCTGCGCGATGATATCGACCTCGTCGTCGAGGTCATCGGCGGCATTGATTTCCCGCGCGAGCTCGTCCTCGCAGCCCTCAATGCCGGCAAGTCCGTGGTTACCGCCAACAAGGCTCTCGTGGCCGCACACGCGGATGAGCTCGCTGAGGCCGCCGACCGCGCCGACGTTGACCTGTACTTCGAGGCCGCCGTGGCCGCCGCCATTCCGGTCGTTGGCATGCTGCGCCGCTCCCTAGCCGGTGACAAGATCCAGCGCATCTCCGGAATCGTCAACGGCACCACGAACTTCATCCTGGACGCCATGGAGTCCACCGGCGCCTCCTATGAGGACGCACTGGCTGAGGCCACGCGCCTGGGCTATGCGGAGGCCGATCCTACCGCTGACGTGGAGGGCCACGACGCCGCCTCCAAGGCCGCCATCCTGGCATCCCTGGGTTTCTACACCCGCCTGACCTTCGACGATGTTTATTGCGAGGGTATTTCCAAGATCACCGCGGATGACATCAAGGCTGCTAATCAGGCTGGCTACTCCATCAAGCTGCTGGCTATCTGCGAGCGCCTCGTCGATGAGGAGACCGGTGCGGAATCCGTCAACGCCCGCGTGCACCCGACCTTGGTGCCGAAGGAGCACCCGCTGGCTTCGGTCAGCCAGTCCTACAACGCCATCTTCGTCGAGGCAGAGGCCGCTGGCTCGCTGATGTTCTACGGCAACGGCGCCGGCGGTAACCCCACGGCATCTGCTGTGCTGGGTGATGTCATCGGTGCGGCACGCAACATTGTCCACGGCGGCCGTGCACCGGGGGAGAACACCTACGCCAACCTACCTATTGCGGAGTTCGGAGAAGTGGAAACTCGTTATCACGTCGACATGGAAGTTGAAGACCGCACCGGCGTGCTCTCCGCCATCTCCGGTGTCTTTGCCCGCCACGGGGTCTCCCTGCGCACCGTGCGCCAGGAAGACGGCGATGCTACCGCTCGCCTCATTGTGGTCACCCACGCGGCGAAGGAAGCAGTCCTCGAGGATATCGTCGCCGCCCTTGGAGAGCTCGATGAGGTCAAGGCCGTTCACTCCGTCATCCGCCTGGGCGTCTAAGGAGCTTAGGTACAACAATGAGTATCGATATCGAAGTAGGCTCCAAGGTCACCGTCCAGGTTCCCGCCTCCTCGGCCAACCTGGGGCCGGGCTATGACACCCTCGGCATCGCGCTGAGCCTCTACGACACCGTGGAGGTAGAGGTCACCCGCTCCGGCTTGGAGGTAGAGATCTTCGGAGAGGGCGCCGATGAACTGCCGCGCGACGGCTCCCACCTCGTGGTCAAGGCCATCCGTTCCGCACTCAAGGCCGCCGACGTCGAAGTCTCTGGCCTGCGCGTGGTGTGCACGAATAACATCCCGCAGTCCCGTGGCCTGGGCTCCTCGGCGTCCGCCGCGGTGGCAGGTGTTGCCGCGGGCAACGGCTTGGCTGGATTCCCACTCTCCGAAGAGCAGGTTGTGCAGCTGTCATCTGCCTTCGAAGGCCACCCGGATAATGCTGCGGCCTCCGTGTTAGGCAATGCTGTGGTCTCTTGGACCACCGTGCCTGTCGACGGCCGCTCCCTTCCGGAGTACCGCGCCGCCACCTTAGAGGTGCACCCGAGCATCAAGGCGACGGCCTTGGTCCCGGACTTCCATGCCTCGACGCAGGCAGTGCGCCGCGTGCTGCCCTCGCACGTCACCCATGCCGACGCCGCCTTCAACGTCTCCCGCACCGCAGTGAACGTGGCGGCGCTGACGGCCTATCCGGACCTGCTGTGGGAGGGCACCCGCGACCGCCTGCACCAGCCTTATCGCGCTGACGTGCTGCCGGTTACCGCGGAGTGGGTCAACCGCCTGCGCAACCGCGGCTATGCCGCCTACTTGTCGGGCGCCGGCCCTACCGTCATGGTCCTGCACACCGAGCCCATCGAGGAAGCCATCCTCGATGACGCCCGCGAACAGAACCTGCGCGTGCTGGAGCTGGAGGTCGCCGGGCCGGTCTCCGTCGAGCGTGGCTAGGCTAGTTAGCTGGACTTTTCCACACTGATCCGGCACACACCGTTGCCGGACTTGGGGATGAGCTTCAGGTTTAACCGACCGCCGGAATCGGCAGCCGCCTGCTCTAAGTAGCCATCGTGGATGGCGCAGACGAAGGGGGAGGGCTCTACACCGGCGGTCACAAAGGGGCAGGCGTTCAGCTCCACGTCGGTGCGGCCCTCCTGGTCGAATTGCTCGGCCGAGGTTACCGGGTCAAAGCCCATATCGCGCATGGTTTGGTAGAGCGGTGCCAGCGCCTCAGCGCCGTGGCTGCTGGCCGCGGCCTTAGCCCATGCGCGGCCGATCTCTCGTGCTTGTTCGGAAGAATAATCATTGAGTTGATTTTTATCCGCGAGCGCTTTGACTAACACGCTAATCAGCGTGACGTATTCTTCCGCCACCGAACGGTTGTCGGGTACCCGCACTTGGAAGATCAGGGAGGGGCGCCCACGCCCTTTCGCTGGGGCAGTGACTACCCGCACCGCCCCGGCTCCGACGAGTTCGTCCAGATGCCCGCGCGCTGTGTTAACGTGCATGCCCATTTTCTTAGCAATTGCTGCGGCCCGCGCTCCTTGCGGGAACGTCTGTAGAACCGAGAGGACTTCGCGCTGCTTGGGGGAGAGCCTCATCGTGTCAGGAAATAGCTCGCTAGATGAGCGAGGACTATGGGTAGACATTGTGGACATGGACTGTAGCTCCTTGGTAAACGCTACGAGGATCCTACATCCACTCCGTCGAATTTCTACTATCGTGGTGAGTTTAAATACCGAGATCTTCCTCACGACGTGGGCAGACCCAGTAGATTAAGTACGGGTATAGACCGTGAGGGCGCTGGAGTCGAGCGCCACCGGCACCGCCTGACCGGGAGCGTTTTTACGCGCTGGCTGGCCCACCGTGACCCGTTGGCCGTCGATATCAACGAGGGTAGAGCTTCCCAAATCAGCCACAATGGTGGCACTCAAACTGGTGGCATGCTGCGCGTCAGTGGAGTCGAAGTGCAGCGCTGACTGCGGGAAGGCCGCCCAGTGCTCACCGTCGCGGTCTGGAGCAAACGCGTCTCCTCTGAGGGAACCGCGCAGAACATTAACGCCCGCTAGCTCCGCCATGAAGCGGGTGGTGGGCTGCTCCAATAGTCGGTCCGCAGGGCCTTGGGAAGTGACTTCGCCGGCTTCCATCACCGCGACGTCATCCGCAAGCGTGGTGAGGTCCACGCGGCTGTGGGTGACAATGACCGTGGTGCGGTCAGCGGCCGAGATACACAGGAGGTGGCGCCACCGTGCGGCGGATTCGACGTCCATGGCGGCAAAGGGCTCATCCGCAACCAATACCTCTGGCCGTGCCGCGAGCGCGCGCAGAAGTGCAACTTGCGCGGCCTGGCCGCCGGAGAGCTCGGAGACATGGACTAGCTCCTGCAGTCCGGCGGCCTTCAGTAACTCCTCCGTCCGTCGCGGGTCATTGGTCACCATGGTCAACGCTTGAGCCACGGTGGCTGTGGGCGGTAGCCCGGGGTTTTGAGAGAGCATGATGACGCGTTCAGTGTTAGTTTGCGCTCCCTGGAGCCGCCCGCTAATAAAACGCATCAGTGTGGTCTTACCGGCGCCGTTGGGTCCGACCACCGCGGTTACGCGCCCGCCTCGGAACGTCGTGGTGGTGTCGCCGACCGTCACGGAAAGATCGTGGGGCGGCGTCAGCGGGGCAGTCGCCGCGCGGAGTGCATTTGGGTCCATCGGCTGCAAAGCGCGTACAGCTTGCTCGCGGCGGCGCCGTAGCAGCAGGGGCATTCCGGCAGCGGTGAGCGTAAGGATGGCTATCCCGATTAACACGGCCGACAGAGCATAGGCATTGTCCGCGCTGACTTCACGTTCAAGGTAGATACCGCTCGGCATGGTTCGGGTAGAACCGGGCAGGGATCCGGCGAAGGTGATCGTCGTTCCAAATTCACCCAGTGAGCGGGCGAAAGCCAGTGCACCGCCCGTGAACACGGCGGGGAGGATAGCCGGGAGGATGATGTGTCGAAGGATGGTGCTTGTGCTGAGGCCGATGCCCCGCGCGCTAGCCACGACCTCAGGATCGAGCTGCCGCAAAGCAGAATCCACCGCCACCACCACGAAGGGGAGGGTGACAAAGAGATGTGCTGCCACGACACCGGGGAAGGCGAAAGAGACGTGCAGCCCTGCCTGCTCCAATGCCGGGCCAAGGAGTCCACGGCGCCCGAGTAGCGCGGTAAGGGCCAAGCCGCCGACCACAGGAGGCAAGGCCAAAGGGAGGTAAACCACCAGCCTCACAAGGTGAGAAACACGGCGTAGCTGCTGGAGCCACAGCGCCAGGCAGGTGCCCAGGAATGTCGACAGCAAGGTCGACAAGGCCGCTGCGGAGAGGCTGACGCGGAGGAGGTCATGGGTCGCCGGAGCGCTCAGCGTGTCGGAGAGCTTCGGCCACGGTACCCGCACTCCGAGGGCGAGGACCGGGGCAAGGATGTAGAGCGCGGCGAGCGCGCCGGTGGCGATGGCCGGCCAGGTTGTCCGCGGGCGCTGCTCGCGCAAAAACGTGGGTGACACTTAGTTCACCGGGGTGAAACCGTACTTTTCCCAGGTGCTATCAAAATCCGACTCGAGGAGCGAGAGGACCTCTTGGGCTTCCTCATGCCGTGGTGAATCAGACACCACCGCGCCCATGATCTCGTTGCGGAAGTTTTCCGCGTGGTCGAGCGGAATGGCCTCGACATCCTCGTTAGCGGCGGCATCAGTGGAGTAAACCCACCCTGCGTCCGCCTCACCTGAGGCGACCTTACCCAGGACGTCAGCTACCTGTCCCTCCAAGGAGGAGGCCTGCAGATCCCAATTATTGGCCTCCATGATGCGCGTGGAAATGGCACCGCAGGGAACGCTGGGATCGCAAAGAACCAAGCGTGCGGAGGAATCCAGATCGGCAGCGGAGCGCAGACCTAAAGGATTGCCCTTCGGCACCACCATGACCATGACGTTGCTAGCGAGGGCTACAGAAGTGTCCACGCTGCCTTGCGCAGTCGCATTCTCCATGGTCTCGCGAGAGGCAGTAAGGAGCAGATCTGCGGGCGCTCCTTCATTGATCTGTTGAACGAGCGCGGAAGAGCCGCCATTGTTGAAGGCCAGCGGAGTTTCAGAAGCGCTGGAGAGGTCGTCATTGAGCACGCGCGTGGAGGACGCTGCAAATACCTGCAATGGCTCGTCGGAGCTGGAGGTGCAGCCAGCGACAGTCAGCGCGGCGGCAAGGACGGGGACGGCAATCTTGAGAAGGCGCATGTTCAGTCAGCTTACGGGAGCTCTACGCGGTTCGCGTGAATTTAATATGTACTTCCTTTGGTTCCTTCTTGAGGTACTCACGCGTGAAGGACTCCTCCCGCTGGTCCACCTCCTTGAGCAGCGGAAGCGGGTCGTGGGGAGCAATGAGAATCATGGATTCGCCCACGTTGAGGGTGCCCAGCGCTCCGTGGATGGCACCGTGGCGCACTGCGTGAGGGATTTCGGAGGCGTTGAGGGTGGGGATGTCGTGGCCCTTGGAGGCGTCAACAAGCGGCAAGTTCATTCGGGTTATCCCTTTCGAGTTCTAGGGCGGCGGGCGTTGCTGCCCGTGCAACTAATTTACTACGATTATATCCGTGCAAATAAAAATGTCAGATATGTCTCTGCGTGATGTCTCCCTGGCTTCTCGCCGGCGCTGGCACACCATTGCTTTCAGCCTCGTCGCGTTCTGGATTGTGGCAGGCGTGGGGATCACCGTGGCGAATATCTGGGGCGCGCCCGTCGTATGGTGGGACCTCATTCATCCTTTCACCCTCGGGGCGCTGACCACCGCCATCCTCGTATTCAGCACCCACTTCACGGAGGCGCTGACCCGCACCCCGGCCACAGGGTTCCTCGGGGTGGGCGCGCGGGTGGGGCTGGTTCAGGTGGGGCTGGTTCTTTTACTCGTTGATCGCGCAGGCTACGACTGGGGCGTGCTTGCGGATATCGGCTCCGCTCTCGTCATCGCTGCCGTTGCGTGGCACCTGCGGGCGCTGTGGGGCAAGCTCCGGGGGTCATTGTCTGGTTCCTTCGCCGTCACCGTGCCCTTTTATCTGGCTGCGGCCTGTTTCATGGTTCTCTCGGTGCTCGTGGTCATCCTTGCTGCGCACGGGGTGGGAAACTACTCGTTATTGGTGGCAGCGCACTCACGCGGGATGGTGTGGGGCTTCGCCTTGCTTACTATCCTGGGCACGGTCATCACGCTTGTGCCGACGTTTACCCGGACCCCCTTTTCCTCGGTGGCCCGGGCGCGGTGCAGCCGGGCTTTGGCAGTGCATTGCGTGGGCCTGGCGGCGGCCATGCTTGCCGACGCCTCCGGGCTCACCCGCGCCGCCGGCATGGCACAGCTGCTCACGGTGCTCGCTGCCGTGCTCATCATCCAGCCCGTGTTTGCCAGCGCTCTTGGCGGCGAAAAGACGACGGCAAGCGTGTCCGCGATGGCAGGCCTGGTGTGGATGGTGGCGCTCTGCGCCGGTGATGCCGCCGCTACCGTCGCAGGGGCCTACCCGCGTGCGGTTACCTTGCTGCTCATGCCGGCATTTCTTGGTGCCGGCCTACTGCAGCTCGTGACCGGGGTGCTCCACCACATGCTGCCCATCCTGGCCGGGGCGGCACGTCCCGCACGTGGGCACCTCGCAGGGTTCCTGCGCGTGGGGCTCATCAATCTCGGCGGCGTGCTCAGCCTTCTTGGCATTGCTGGCGTGTCCTTCGCCGGGCTTATCATGATGGGGCTAGGCCTCATCGCCAATATTGTGGCCCTGGTGTGGGCCGTCTCGTCACCTCAAGGAGAAGTTCATGTCAAGCGCGCCCGTTAAACAGGAGCATTCTGAGAAGCAATGGGCATCCTGGCTCATTATCATCGTGGCGCTTCTCGCCGTCATTGGGCTGGCGGTGTTCAACTCGGCCACAGGCAAGCAGGACCCAGCCACGGTGGCATCCGCCGACGCCGTGACTGTTGACGTCTCCGTGGACGGCATGGCCTTTGTCCCGTCCTCCATTGACGTGGCCGCGGGCAGTCACCTCGTAGTGAACTTCACCAACACCGGTGACCAGGTACATGACCTGAAGATCGGACGCGAGGAGACCGGACGGGTAGAACCGGGCGAGACCGTGCAGCTGGATGCCGGGGTCATTGAGGAGTCCATCGAAGGATATTGCACGATCGCCGGCCACAAGATGCAGGGCATGACGTTCATGGTCAATGTCGATGACTCCGCTTCGAGTGGGCATGATCATGCGGGGGTATCGGAAAGCACGGGCTCTGCTGGTGCCCCGGCGAAGGTGCCCTCGGTTGCCGAGCGCATGGCAGCTCGCGAAGGTTTCGAAGCCGTCGACGCCTCCCTTGCCCCCGCCGAAGGCGACCTCCATGAGGAAACCTGGGTGATGACTGAGGAAGAGATGGAAGTCGCCCCAGGAGTGCGCCAAACTCGCTGGCTTTTCAACGGGCAGGCGCCCGGACCAACTCTGCGCGGCAAGGTAGGGGATACGTTCCGCATCACCATCAAAAACGAAGGCTCGATGGGGCACTCGGTGGATTTTCATGCCGGTGAGGTCAACCCGGATAAGAACATGAAGACGATCCAGCCGGGTGAATCGCTGACCTATGAATTCGAGGCCCACAGGGCGGGTATCTGGATGTACCACTGCTCAACCATGCCGATGAGTCTGCACATTGCCAACGGCATGGCAGGAGCGGTGATCATCGATCCGCGCGGCGAGGATGCGCTGGCAGACGTCGATGCGGAGTACGTCATGACGGCGAGCGAGGTCTTCCTGGCCTCCGCCGGTAAGGAAGCTGACGGTGCGGATGCGCAGCGAGTCAGCGACGGCGACTATGACCTCACGGCCTTTAACTACTATCCCAATCAATATGACGAAGGCTTAGCCCCGCTGCGCGCGAAGGTGGGCGATACCGTGCGCATCTGGCTGGTTAACCTCGGCCCGGATCTGCCGTTGAGCTTCCACGTCGTGGGCGAGCAATTCGACACCGTGTACAAGGAAGGCGCTTACCTGATTAAGGGCGCGAAGGATTCCGGATCCCAGGCGCTCGACCTTCTACCTGCCCAGGGCGGATTCGTGGAGATGACCTTCAACGAGCCGGGGACCTACTCCTTTGTCAACCACCTCATGACGAACGCGGAGAAGGGCCAGCACGGCCAATTCATCGTGGAATAGACGGCTAGCAGGCTAGCAAGGGGAAAGAGAAGCGGCCTGGCAGCAGCCCTCAGTGAGAGGGCTGTGCCAGGCCGCTTGAACCTTTTTAGGCGCCGTGCGAGGGAGTCTCGCTGGCATCGAGCTGCGCGCGGTGGGAGCGTACAGGTTCCCACGCGGTGTGACCGCGCATATCAGTGGTGCGGTTATCCCGAGAACGGTAGACCACGTACGGACGGGTGACGTAGCCCACCGGGGCGGAGAAGGCATGCACCAATCGGGTAAAAGGCCATACTGCGATAATTGTGAACCCGCAGAGCACGTGCACCTTGAATTGCCACGGCACATCCGCCATGGTTTCCGGGTGGAGATTGAACACCAACAAATCACGCAGCCACGGGGAGATGGTCTCACGGTAGTCGTATCCATGAGGCCCACCAAATACCTGGGTGCTTACCGTCGCGATAGTGCCGGAGGCAATCGCTAGGCCAAGCACGAGGTACATCACCTTGTCCGAGGTTGAGGTCGACAGGAAAACGGAGCGATTGACTATGCGGCGGTAGAGCAAGCCGATGAAGCCCAGCACGACGGCGATGGCCGCAAGAGTACCGGGGATGGTGGCGATGAGGTGGTAGACGGCATCGCTAATTCCCATCGCCCGCGTCCAGGATTTGGGAATGGCGAGGCCCATGAGGTGGCCGATGATCACAAAGACCATGCCCCAGTGGAACAGCGGGGAAGAAAGGCGGAGCAGCTTTGACTCGTAGATCTGGGTGGAATGCGTGGTCCAGCCAAACTGGTCTGTGCGCCAGCGCCAGAACGTGCCTACAACGAAGGCAGCGATAGCCAACCACGGGAATGCGCCCCAGAGGAAGTTAGTGAAATAGTCCATGGGTGGTCCTTAAATGTAGTCGGGTTGGGTGGTCGGAAATGGAAGATCAGCGATGCCCACCATCTCTGCCGGTGGGCCCGTGCGGATAAGGTCAACGTATTTTTGCGCGGTGTCGGGATCCACGGCAGGCAGGGATGCGCACACCGCGGTGATGAGCGACGCAAAGGGTGAACCCAAACCCAGCAATGCTGCGCGCAGCACCTCGAGGCCCTGACGGTGGCTGGCCAGCATCTCGATGGCGTGCGCGTGATGAGCGCCCTCAGCCATGGCAACAGCTTCGAGGACCACGCAGAGGTGATCAGCTAGCTCGTCGTCGTTGGGGAAAAGCCCCATCGACTCTAGTTGTTGGCGGAAGGCCAGGATTGCCATGCCGCGTTGGCGGGTATCACCTACCGCATAGTAGGAAAGGTAGAGCGAACACCGGCGGCGCTGATCGAAAGTCTCCACGTAGTGTTCTTCGATGGCTCGTAGGCCGGCTTCTGTGGCCCACGCGGCAAACTCCGAAAAGCAGGTTCGCACTTCCTCAGGCAGCCCGGCGGTAGATTCCTCCACCACGGCAAGCCGCTCAAGGTAGTCCGCGTTGGGGTAGTGGAGCAACACGGCCGCGGACATCGCTACAGTACGGCGTTGCTCTTCGCTCATCCTCACCGGATCCACGAAGTCCGTCGGGACCGGCCCGGTGTGCGTGCGCGCGGTTCGCTTGAGATCCTTCGCCCCGCCCGCGCTGCCGATGCCGGCCGGAGTTCCGTAACCAGCGATGGCGTCGTCAAGCGGCGCGCCCGCTGGACCGCCGTGTGAGGCAGTGCTGCGGTGGGTAGCGCTGAGCTTGGCTGCGGCTCGGCGCTGCGCCAGCTTCTCAAAGATATTCATCCTCGTTCTCCTAGCTTGTACATGCTGGTGTGGACGCTGGCCGTTAATCCTCGCGCTTGGGCGGGAACATGGAATCGGGGCGATCCCCTGTCCAGGACAACAAGGAGACCGGCTGGCCTTCCCCCGATGCTCCAGTGGAGCAGGCCTCGGGTGCTCCCATGCCCAGGTCATGGAAGATCTCATCACTCTGGCGCGCTGGATCGACGCCGCCGAAAGGATCGAGAGCGGAAATGCCACGCGGGGTTTCCGGGGAGGCGGTGGGGATCACATAGCGATCGTCATACTTGGCGATGGACAGCAGGCGATACATAGCCTCCATGTCCTTACCTGTCATGCCCACGGCCTGAGCGATCTCCTCCTGCGGTTCGTTACCGAGGTTGATATCACGCATATAGGAGCGCATGGCCACGAGACGGCGCAGGGACTTTTCCACCGGCACAGTATCGCCCGCAGTGAAGAGGCCCGCGAGGTACTCCAGCGGGATGCGCATATTCGACAACGCACTGAAGAGAATCTTGTGGTCTTCACCGTCATTGCCGGTGGCGCTGACTTGGTCCACGATGGGAGACAGCGGCGGGATGTACCAGACCATGGGGAGGGTGCGGAACTCTGGGTGCAGAGGCAGGGCCACACCGTAGGTGAAGATGAGGTCGTAGATTGGTGAGTTCTGCGCGGCATCGATCCAAGAATGCGGGATACCTTCGGCCTGCGCGGCGCGCACCACCTCAGGGTCGTGGGGGTCGAGCATCACGGACTTCTGTGCCTCGAAGAGGTCCTTCTCGTCCTCAACGGCAGCAGCCTCTGCTACGCGGTCGGCGTCATAAAGGATGACGCCCAGGTAGCGCAGGCGACCGACGCAAGTCTCGGAGCACACGGTGGGCTGGCCCACCTCAAGGCGCGGGTAGCACAGCGTACATTTCTCCGCTTTGCCGGTCTTGTGGTTGAAGTACACCTTCTTATAAGGGCAGCCGGAGACGCACATGCGCCAGCCTCGGCAGCGATCCTGATCCACGAGCACGATGCCGTCCTCAGTGCGCTTATACATGGCACCTGAAGGGCATGAGGAGACGCAGGTGGGGTTGAGGCAGTGCTCGCAAATGCGCGGCAGGTAGAACATGAAGGAGTCTTCGATCTCCTTCTTTACCTGCAGGTTCATCGCATGCAACGTGGGGTCTTGGTCCAGCGTTTCCGTCGAACCGCCCAGGTTATCGTCCCAGTTGGAGGACCATTCAATCTTGTTGATCTCGCGGCCATCGATTTGGGAGACCGGCTTGGCGGTGGGCTGGGTCTTCTGCCCAGGTTTGGCTCCCATGAGGTCCTCATATTGGTAGGACCAGGGTTCGTAGTAGTCCTTGATGGTGGGCAGGTTGGGGTTGTGGAAGAGGGTGGCAAGCTTCTTGAGGCGGCCGCCTGCCTTGGGTTTGAGCCCGCCGCTGGATGTGCGCTCCCAGCCGCCCTTCCACTTCTCCTGGTCCTCCCAGGTGCGCGGGTAGCCCACGCCGGGGCGGGTCTCTACGTTGTTGAACCAGATGTACTCAGTGCCTTCGCGGTTGGTCCAGGCCTGCTTACAGGTCACTGAACAAGTGTGACAGCCGATGCACTTGTCCAGGTTCATGATCATGGAGATTTGTGCCATGACTTTCATTAGTACGTAACCTCCTGTGAACGACGGCGTACGCGGGTGACTTCGTCGCGGTTATTGCCGGTGGGGCCGATGTAGTTGAAGTGGTAGGTCAGCTGGCCGTAGCCACCAGCAATGTGCACCGGCTTAATGGAAATACGGGTCAGCGAGTTGTGCGTACCGCCGCGGCGCCCAGTGTGCTCGTTGAGCGGGGTGCCAACGGTGCGCTCCTGGGCGTGGTTGCAGATCATGGTGCCTTCCGGGATGCGGTGAGAGACAATCGCACGCGCGGAGACCACACCGTTGCGGTTATAGACCTCCACCCACTCGTTATCGCTCACGCCAATCTTGGCGGCGTCCTTATCGGACATCCACACCACCTGGCCACCACGTGAAATGGAGAGCACGTGAAGGTTGTCAAAGTACTGCGAGTGGATGGACCACTTGTTGTGTGTGGTCAAGTACCGCAGCGTGACTTCGACTTCACCGCGCTCGTTCTGCAGAGTTTGGCCCGGGGCGAACTCGCCGTGCATGCGCACGTGGTCGAGAGGTGGGCGGAAAATCGGCAGGGCTTCGCCGTAGTCGAGGAACCAGTCGTGGTCCACGTAGTACTGCATGCGCCCCGTCACGGTGTGCCAGGGTTTATCAAACTCCACGTTGATGCTGAACGCCGTGTAGCGGCGCTTCCCGCGCTTGTCCGCGGTCCACTCCGGCGACGTGATGACTTCAGTCGGGCGTTCCTTAATGGAGTCCCAAGTAATGCGCACATCCTCGTCCGAGGCGCCCAGCGGGGTGAGGTCCTTGCCCGTGCGTGAAGAGAGGAACTCAAATCCCTGCTTGGCCAGCTCGCCGTTGGAGACACCAGAAAGGTGAAGGATGGCGTCGATGACCTTGGTGTCCTTGGTGAGGTCAACCAGTTGGCCCTGCGAGGTCTCTGAGGTGCCGCAGATAAGCTCCAATTCCTTGACCTGCTTGGACACATCGAACTTGGTGCCATGCACGCCGGTTCCGGCCTTCGCCGGCAGGGGACCAAGGTGCGTCCACTTCTCGTAGATCTTGGTGTAATCGCGCTCGACAACGTGCAGCTTGGGCATGGTCTTGCCCGGAATAAGGTGCTGCTTGTCGACGTCCGGCACCACACCGCGCGGCATTCCCATCTCATCGGGGGAGTCGTGGTGGGAAGGCTGCGTGATGATATCGGTCTGAGTACCCAGCCACTTGACCGCCTTATCTGACAGCGAGGCCGCCAAGTCCCTGAAGACCTCGAAATCAGTGCGCGCCTCCCACGGCGGGTTGATGGCGGCATTGAAGGAGTGCAAGTAGGGGTGCATGTCCGTGGAAGACATGTCGTGCTTCTCGTACCAGGTAGCCGCCGGCATGATGATGTCAGAGACCAGCGTGGTCGAGGTGTTGCGGAAATCCGTCGTCATCATCAGGTCGAGCTTGCCTTCAGGAGCTTCGTCGACCCACTTGATGGTCTTGGGACGATCCTCTTCGCTGAGCTCCTCGGCGTTGGCATCAGAGTCCACGCCCAGCAGGTGACGCAGGAAGAACTCCGTTCCCTTAGCGGAGGACCCCAGAAGGTTGGTGCGCCAGTTGAGCAGGATGCGCGGCCAGTTTTCCTCAGCGGAGGGGTTGTCGTAAGAGAACTCCAACTCGCCAGTACCAAGCTTCTCCACGACATAGTCAGAGATATCCTTGCCTGCCTGTTTAGCCTCTTCCGCGATGATGAGGTTGTTCTTATTGAACTGCGGATAGGCCGGCATCCAACCACGGCGCATGGATTCAGCCATGGTGTCCGACACCATCTTGTCGCCGATACTGCCGCGGGTGGCCAAGGGGGAGCCCAGATGCGAGGCACGGGAATTGTCATACCGGTACTGCTCGGTGGCGAAGTAGTAGAAACCAGTGGAGATCATGTGACGCGGCGGGCGCTGCCAGTCTGTCGCCATAGCCCACTGGGTCCAGCCGTTGATGGGGCGCAGTTTTTCCTGGCCCACGTAATGAGCCCAGCCGCCGCCGTTGACGCCCTGCGTGCCGCACATGGAGGTCAGGGCCAGGAACGTGCGGTAGATGGTGTCAGCGTGGAAGTAGTGGTTGACACCGGCTCCCATGATGATTTGGGAGCGACCCTTGGAGTCCGCAGCGTTTTGGGCAAACTCACGTCCGATTCGGATGGCGGTCTCTGCCGGCACACCGGTAAGCTCTTCTTGCCATGCCGGGGTTCCTACCTCGCTGGAGTCGAAGAAGTCCTTCGGCCAACTGCCGGGGAGATTCAGCTCGGGGCGCTCAACGCCGTAGTGGGCCAGCATGATGTCGAAGACGGTGGTCACCTTCGTGCCATTCACGTCACGCACGGGGACTCCGCGGTGGACGATGCCCGCGCCAATGGGGCCATGACCGCCATCGGCGGTTTCTCCCTCCACGTCGGCGTCGAGATCGAAGCGGGGGAAGAGAACCTCGGCGGTGCTAAACTCGTCGGTCTCGGCGATAGACATCACTGAGTCAACGTTGTCCTGCGAGAGGTTCCACTTGGCGGAGTCCATATCCCAGCGGTCGGCCATCGTGCCGCCCGGGTCCACGATGCGGCCGTTGGCCTCCATCACGAGTGTGCGGGACTCAGCATTGGCGGACTGCGCCAGGGGGTCAGTGTCCAGCTCAGCAGCGGTGAGGAACTTGCCCGGGGTGTAGGTGCCATCCTCGCGCTCATCGAGGGTGATGAGGAAGGGCGCGTCGGTGTACTTGCGCATGTAGCTGAGGAAATAAGGCTCTTGGCGCTCGACGTGGAAGGTCTTGAGGATGACATGCCCCATGGCAAAAGCGAGGGCAGCATCTGTGCCGGGTTCAATGCGTGCCCACTCGTCGGCGAATTTGGTGTTATCCGCAAAATCGGGAGAGACCACGACCACCTTGGTGCCCTTATAACGGGCCTCGACCATGAAGTGAGCATCCGGGGTGCGGGTGACCGGGATATTCGAGCCCCACATCATGAGATAGGAAGAGTTGTACCAATCTCCGGACTCTGGCACATCGGTCTGGTCACCAAAAGTCTGCGGTGATGCTGGCGGGAGGTCAGCGTACCAATCGTAGAAGGATAGCGCGACGCCGCCGATCATTTGCAGGAAACGAGTTCCCGCACCATAGGAGACCTGGGACATAGCGGGAATGACGGTGAAACCGAAGATGCGGTCCGGGCCGTACTTGCGCAGCGTGTAGACGTGTGCGGCGGCCGCGATGTCGATGGCTTCTTCGTAGGAGATGCGGATGAGACCGCCTTTTCCTCGCTGGGAGACGTAGGCGCGGCGCTTTTCAGGATCCTCCTGAATTGCCTTCCACGCCAGGACGGAATTCCCGTCGTGCTTAGCCTTTTCTTCACGGAACATGTCCACCAAGACACCGCGGGCGTAGGGATAACGTACGCGAGTGGGTGAATAGGTGTACCACGAGAAGGAAGCGCCGCGCGGGCAACCGCGGGGTTCGTACTCCGGCATGTCAGCGCCGGTGGTGGGGTAGTCCACAGCTTGGGACTCCCAGGTGATGACTCCGTCCTTGACGTAGACCTTCCACGAGCACGAGCCGGTGCAGTTGACACCGTGCGTGGAGCGGACCATCTTGTCGAAGGCCCAGCGGTTGCGGTAGAAGACATCAGCTTGACGGCCACCGCGGAGGAAGAGTTGCTGGCCCGAGTCGCTGGCTTCGCCCTTGCGGAGGTGCGCGCCTAGCTTGAACAGCGGGTTTTGTTTGTCGTTGTTGGGCCCATCGTAATAAGCCATGTGGTGGTCTCCTTGAGATAAGTTTCGCGGGGAGAGTCTGTAGCCCCGGTGCGGTTAGCCAGGGAACGGGGCATTGGGGCGGGCGTAGTAGACCCACACCAAGACTGTGGTGATGGCGAAGTACACCACGCAACCCCAGAAGAACGCGGCGGCCGGCATCATGGACAGCAGGACGCCCACGACGAAAGGACCGAAGGCGCCGATCGCGCCGGTCCAGCCAATGACACCGCCAGCTTGGCGCGGCGGCAGGATCATAGGCATCTGTTTAAAGGTTCCGGCGTTACCCAGACCGGTGAAGAAGAACATGATGAGCATTGAACCCAAGAACCACCAGAACTGATCCGGGCTGGAGGGATTCAGGAAGAGTGCGGCGACAGCCGTGAAAACGGTCATTCCCGCACAACCAATGAAGGTCCAGATCGCGCCGCCGAACTTATCGCACAGCGGGCCCCAGAGAGCGCGTACGAGCGCACCAATGAGTGGGCCGAGGAATGCAAAGGCTGCTCCCTTAGGGAGGTTGTCGTAGGAACCGGCGAACTGGGAGTCCGCGCCGAAAGTCTGGTTGATGAGGAGCGCCATCTGGGCGGCGAATCCGGAGAAAGCACCGAAAGTCATGAGATAAACCACGGTGAGAATCCAGGTATTCTTGTTGCCGAAGATGTCTATCTGCTGACGGAAGTTGGCTTTGACCGGCACGTCCTTAAGAACCATCCACGCGACGACGGCGCCGACGAGTGCCCAGGGAACGAGGAAGATGGCGGGGTTGTGGACGAAGATCTCGCCGGTGTCGGTGCGCTGCGGAGCGACAAAGCCGATACCCAGCAGGGTGAATCCCATAAGCCACGGTGCCACGAGCTGGATGAAGGAGATGCCGAAGTTACCGATTCCTGCCTGGATGCCCAGGGCGGTGCCGGACATGCGCTTGGGAAAGAAGTAACCAGTGGAGGGCATGAATCCGGAGAAAACGCCGCCGCCAATACCGGAGAGGAAGGATAGGGTGAGCAGCCACCAGTACGGGGTAGAGGTGTCCTGCACTGCAAAGAACCAGCCCAACATGGGGATGATGAAGAGCAGCGAGGAGAGACTGACTAGTTTTCGGGTGCCGATCATTGCCGGCAGGAACATGAATAGTAGACGGAAGAGTCCGCAAGATAGGCCTGCGATGGAGGTCAGCCAATAGAGCTGTGGCTTGGTGAGATCGAAACCAATCTGGTTGAGCATCGGTGCGATGGCAGACACCAGGTACCAGGTGGCAAAACCGATGATCAGAACGAAAGTGGATACCCACAGAGTGCGCCAGGCAATTTTAGAGTCCCAGCGGGCGGGATCTTCTGGATCCCAGCCTTGGATGACCTTTCCTGAGGTGGTGAGAGCTGACATGATGCCTCTCTTGGTCGAAGTGAACCTGTAACTGCCAAAGTACCCGAGTATCTCCGTTAATATGGCATTTAACAAGAAGAATCTCGTGGAAAATAACGACACAAAAATGTTGCGAAATTCTTTGTCGCTCGGATTTCTACGGGACGGCTGTGTGTGGATTTCAACTTCTGCGATTCTTAACCACTGGAGGAAGAAACATGACGCCATGGACGACATCCATCATCGTCGCCTCGGACCGGGTACTCCGCGGGGAGAAAGCCAATAACGCTGGTTTTCGCGCACAGGAGCTAGCCAAGGAATTCGGCTGCGCGGTGGTGAGCTCCACGGTGGTGGCGGAAAACTTTGAAGCAATCGATGAGGCATTAAGAGCCGCGTTGGAGTCAGGCGCACAGGTGGTAATCATCATTGGTGCAACCGGCACTCATGTTGGAAACGTCACTCCGGAGGTTAGCGAGCGCTACGTGCGCGTGCGCCTACATGGTGTGGAGACCCAAGTGCTCATGGAGGGGCTGAAGAATTCGCCAAAGGCTGGACTGTGCCGGGGCATCATCGGCCTTGACCACCACGGCGGAAACCTCATCATCAATAGTGCATCCTCCCGTGGGGCGGTGGAGGACACCCTTGGTGTGGTGCTGCCTTTGGTGCCGGACATTTTCGGCAGTTGCAGTAGCGGTGACTCTAAACCGAACCACTAATTCTTTGCTCATAAGTCCGCAATTCCTGCGGGGTATCGTAGTCGCGGACCTCCTCACCCACCTGGACGACAGCTACCGAGTCCGCGGCGCGGAGAAGCGAGCGTGCGGAGCGATTGTGCACACGGCCCAGGCGCGTCAATGCGCGGCCTAGAGCGTCAACACGCCACACCGCGCATAGTGGTTGAATCTGGTTTCCTGCGGCAGCAACCGCAACTGAATGCTCACCGAGTCCATCGATGAGGTGCGGAATAGCTATTGGGGACTCCGGCGCGTCGACGGCCAAAACCGCAACGAGTTCGCGCTGAGAGTGCTGAGCTGAGTCGCCTCTTGTGAGGAAGCGGTAGCCAGCCGCGATGCCCGCGGTGGGCCCGCCGTAGAGCGGTGATTCGCAGACCTGCGGGAGGCCCAGCCAGTGTGGGGATACCACCACGCTAGGCGTGCCATAAGGCAGGTAACTGTGCAGCCTGTCGACTAAGCGCTGCCCGCCGACGCGCAGGCTGGCCTTGTCCGCTCCGCCCATGCGGCTGCCACGACCACCGGCGACGATGATGGTGGCATAGGGCGCAGTTCTGGCTAACATGCGGGCAACTCGCGGGACCAGTCACCCGAGCGCCCACCGGACTTGGCGGTAATGCCACAGCGGCGGATGTACGCGGAGCGATCGACACCCTTAACCATGTCAATGATGGATAGTGCTGCCACGTTCACCGCGGTTAAGGCTTCCATTTCCACACCAGTGCGGTCGGCCGTGCGTACGGTGGCCTCGATAAAGACGTGCTCCTCGGCCAGGGAGATGTTGAGTTCACAGCCATGCACACCGATGGTGTGGGCCAAGGGGAGGAGATCCGGAACCTTCTTGGCCGCGGAAATGCCTGCTACCCGCGCCACCGCAAGGACGTCGCCCTTCGGGACGGTGCCATCGCGCAGCGCGCTAAGAACCTCTGGGGAGCAAGCCACTTCGCCCTGTGCGGTGGCAGAGCGCACCGTGGGCTGCTTCTCAGTGACATCGACCATGTAGGCCGAACCGGACTCGTTGAGGTGGGTGAACTTCATGGGTATTTCTCCTTGCTAGAACAGGTAAATCGTTAAGCTGTTATGTACTTCTTCACCAGCATGAACTGCCGCGAAACCGTGCGTGCCTGACAACGAGGCCACGAGGTGACTGCCTACTGTGCGGTGACTAAAAGGTGCGGCCACGGGTACAGGGCCCCGGAAATCCACGTGCACAGGTATCAACGTGGTTTTCGCCGGCGCAGCCGCCGGGAATTTCGTCGCATCGATGGTGGCGTTCACGTGTGGGCGCTGCCAGGGTGTCTCCGGGCGCGGATGCCCTGCCAATGCAGCGATCGCCTGACTGACATAAAGGTGAAAAGACATAAACGCCGCTACCGGATTGCCCGGCAAACTCAGCACCGGTGTGTCCTTCCATTTGGCCTGCCCCTGGGGAGCACCAGGCTTGTGCGCCACGTGCCCGAACCAGGCGCCCTGGTTCTGGCCTAGGGTTTCATGCACGACATCAAAGGCTCCTGCTGAGACCCCGCCGGTCGTGACAATGAGATCACAGCGTTCAGCGAGAGCGTCCAGCTTCGAAGCAAGCTCAGCCGCGTCGTCGCTGCTGTGAAGCGTGTCGATGACCTCCGCGCCGGCCTGGCACGCGAGTGCGCTGAGCATGGGACCATTGGAGTCAGGTATGCGTGTACCGGACTCTGCTGATGCAGTGAGATCATCGTGCGTCTGCCCGCTGAGCTCGGCCCCGGTAGAAATAATCCCAACGCGCGGGCGCAGATACACACTGACGCGTGACACCCCAGCGGAGAGTAGGGCGGCGAGCGTTCCGGCGTCGACAAGCTCGCCAGCGCGCGCAATGACCTCCCCTTGGGCTATGTGCTCGCCACGGGACCGGATGTGACGGCGATGTGGCGCCTCGGTGATAGTGACCTGTTGAGGCACGGGCTGCGGGCCCGGCGCAGTGGTAGTCAATTCGACCGGCACCACACAGAGAGCCGAGTGCTCTTCAGGCACTGGGCCACCAGTCATGATGCGCACAGCCTGGCCTGGGGAAGGCTCGAGCGGAGTACTGCCGGCGGGGACATCACCAACCACCGGAAGCGTCCACGGGCCCGGACCGCCCTCGAGGCTAGAGGCGTGGAGGAGAAAACCATCCATTGCGGAATTGCTAAACGGTGGCAGAGGGAACTTCGCATAAACATCCTGTGCCAACACCAGCCCCACGATGGAGGCATCGACGTCACGCTCGTGACTACGCAGTGGGGATGAGCTGAGAACAAGATCGAGCACCGCGGTGAAGTGCTCCTCTAGGGTGCGGGCGTTGCCCGGGCCGGAAGCACTATGTGGGGAAGCAAAAGGAACAGGTGAATGAGAAGAATTCAGCACGTCAATAGCCTAACAGCGGGATTAAAAGGAACCTTGTAGCGCTTATCCGCCGATTGCAGACATAGGGCGGTCTGGCTGCAAAAAACCTTCGTCGTTAACACCATGGCCTGGAAGCTTGGCCCACATCTCCTTGGCCCACGCGTGTGCCAACTCGGAATCGCTGGCTCCGGCGCGCATGAGATCCCGCAGCGAGGTTTCCGAGTTGCCAAAGAGGCAGTTGCGCACAGCGCCGTCGGTGGTCAGCCGGGTGCGGTCGCAACTGCCGCAGAAAGGACGCGTCACGGAAGCGATGACACCAATGCGCCCTGAGGGAGTGTCAGCATCGAGCCCGGTTGCCTCCCACAGCGCCGCTGGGGCGGAACCCCGCTGCTCGCCCGCAGGTTGCAAGGTGAATGCCTCAGCGAGGCGGGCGAGGATATCATCAGCGGTCACCATCTGTTCCCGATTCCATTGATCGCGCGGCCCCAACGGCATCTGCTCAATAAAACGTAGCTG
This sequence comes from Corynebacterium sp. HMSC074C01, assembly GCF_001814605.1. Classification (NCBI taxonomy): domain Bacteria; kingdom Bacillati; phylum Actinomycetota; class Actinomycetes; order Mycobacteriales; family Corynebacteriaceae; genus Corynebacterium; species Corynebacterium sp. HMSC074C01. The sequence continues at coordinate 71,389 of NZ_KV817269.1, forward strand.
TGCACCGTGGCCAAGGCAGTAGCGTGCCAAGGGGATGATGTCCTCTTCATTTACCCCGGGCATCACCACAGCATTGACTTTGACCGTGCCTAGACGGCCTTCGCGGTGGGCGGCAGTTGCGGCTTCGATGGCAGCAAAGACATCGATGAGCCTGTCGCGCCGGGTGAGTCGGGCATAGAGGTCAGGATCAATGGTGTCTAGGGAGATGTTGACGCGGTCAAGCCCCGCCTCAATGAGGCCGTCTAGGCGGCGGGGCAGTCCCAAGCCGTTCGTGGTCAGGGCGGTGGCGGGAGCCAGCTGTTCGTCCGTCTGCAGCTGCGTCGTGGCGGCGACTATCTTCTCTAGCGACTTGCGCAGCAAAGGTTCGCCGCCGGTAAAACGCACCTGGCGGATGCCCAATTGGGTCACAGCAATTCTGATGAGGCGGATAGTCTCTTCATCGCTGAGTGTCTGTTCAGTGGGCATCCACTCGAGGCCCTCGGCGGGCATGCAATACGTGCAACGCAGGTTGCAGCGATCCGTCAGCGAGACGCGAAGGTCGCGTGCTTGGCGTCCGTAACGGTCGAGCAGGTCGCGGCGACCATCGCTTAGGGCAGGCGGCAGGTCCGGAGGCGTTGCGTCGGCCCCGCCGCGGGGGATTCCGCGTGGGGAGGGCGTAGGCAGGAAGACGCGATCAGACATTAACCACACTTTAGCCGGAGTAAAAGCAGATCTATAGTCGCTCAGCCCCTTTATTGCGGTGTGCCCTCTTCGGCGTCTAAGCGCTGCGCCTCACCCGGGCCCTTCAGGCGAATGATGTTGTACTCGCCTTCCGCCAGGTGGGCGCGCAGGTCCTTCTTATCGAATTTGCCCACCGAGGTTTTGTCGATGGATTTCACGAAGGTCCAATACTCCGGCAGCATCCAGGAGGGCAGCTCAGAGCGCATGCCATTGCGTAGACGCTCAGCGGTCTCAATGGTGGGACTGATGCCTGCGGCGAGCACGGTGACGGCTAGCGGGCGCTCGACCCACTGCTTGTCGGGGTAGCCAATGACAGCGCATTCGAGCACCACTGGGTTGGCCATGATGAGGTTCTCCAACTGCACGGAGTAGATCCACTCACCACCGGACCGGATGACATCGCGCGCGCGATCCTCCACGGTAAGGAAGCCATCCTCGTTGACGAATCCGACGTCGCCGGTGCGCAGCCAGCCGTCGGCTGTGAACTTCGAGGCCGCATCCTCGACATCCTTGCCGCGGAACTCGTGGGCAGCACCGCCATCCTCTGAGGTGGGTGAGTGATAGTAGGAGCCGGTGACCAAGTTGCCGCGGACCTGAATCTCGCCCGCATTGCGGTCGGTGGTGTTGACCACGTGGCCGTCGTTGACCACGCGGTATTCCAGGGCGGCAGGGAAGCGACCTTGGGAAATGCGGTAGGCCCAGCGGGCCTCACCCGAGGCGCCTGAGGGCGGGCGCGCCACGGTACCTACCGTGGTGGTTTCCGCCATACCCCACACGTGGACCACGTCCACGCCGTAGCGCTCTTCCCAACTCTTGATGAGCTGCGGTGGCACAGGGGAGCCGCCAGCGAAGATCTCCGTCAGCGTCATGCGCTCTGGTGGGTTCTTGAGGTAGTGCACGAAGAGCTGGATCCAGATGGTGGGCACGCCATGCGCCACGCGTGGGGAGGTGGCGGCGATGATCTTGGCCAGGGTGGCGGGGGAGACGTCGGCGTCGGGAAGCACCAGCGGCGTGCCCGTCATCCACGCCGCAAAGGGAACTCCCCAGCTCAGGACGTGGTAGATGGGGATGCAGCACAGGAAGGTCTCACCGTGGGTCACACACAGGGAATCGGAGGAACGCAGCTGCATACCTTCCAAGTACAGGGCGCGGTGGGAGTAGAGCACGCCCTTTGGCGCACCGGTGGTGCCGGTGGAATAGCACAGGGCGGCGGCGGTGTGTTCATCCAGAACCGGCCAGTCATATACGGTGGAGCGCCCATCTAGCAGTTGCTCATAGCTATAAATCTCGACGTTGCCCGGCAGAGCGGTGCTGGGCTTGTCGACGCCCGTGAACACCACCGCACGCACACAGTCCACGCCTTCCAGAACCTGGGCTAGTTGCTCGGCGAGGCGACAATCCGCGACGATGACGCGGACCTCGGCGTGGTTGATGATGTGCCGGATCTGATCATTCATCAGCTGCTTGTTGAGCGGGGTAAACACCGCGCCCTTGCAGGCAGTGCCGAAAAGCACCTCGAGGTGCTCGGCGCAATTCCACATCAAGGAGCCCACGCGTTCATCACCGGTGATGCCGAGGGTGTCATGCAGGGCGTGGGCGAAGGCAGCGGCGCGAGCGCCGATATCGGCGAAGGTGGTTTCTTCGCGTTCATTGCCGGGATTGGCGCTGTGCCACGTAACCACCTGGGTTTGGCCGTGGACAGTGGAACCGTACTCCAGGATGCGAGTGAGGGACAGCGGGATATCCTGCATTGTGGAGAGCATGCGCACTACTTTAGCCGTGTCAGTGTGAGCGCGGTGGAAGGATGCGGTATAGTTGTCGGCGACTGGCGGGGAAGGCCTTCTCCGCACCTCCGAGCTCCCTCCACGGCGCACACACCTGCGGTGAAAACTCATGGCAGTCCAACGGTGCACGCGACGGTGAGAGGGGAGAGACACGCTCGCAGTCGCCTTCTTAAAATATCTCCCCGCGATTGACCCGCGGCCGCTTCCTCGAGAACTTTTCAGGAGTTCTGCAAGGAGTTCTTCATGTTCTGTACCGCAGGGCCGGAGAGGGGGGAGAGCCAAAGAAAACCACCGCCCACGGGGATCGCCGTCGCGTGAACTCGCTGGTGGCGGTGGACCATCTCAATTACACACTGGCTTCCAACGCCCATTCGGAGCGGCACCGCGCACAGTGCAGGTGCAGCACAAGAAACAGCGCGCGTTGGTGAAGCGACGAAAGGATATCCGTGAGCGATACGGACAAGACCGCAGCACAGGATCTCGCATCCCTGAAGCTGCCGGAATTGCGCAAGCTGGCTGCGGAGCGCGGACTTCGCGGCGTTTCTGGCCTGCGCAAGGGGGACCTCATTACCGCACTGACCACCGGCCAGGTTCCGGCACGCGGCGCGAAGGCTGCTGCCGAGGGCGAAGCTAAGGACGCACAGCCGCGTCGCGCCGCCCGCAAGGCCTCGCGCCCTGCCGGTGCTGCTGAGCAAGCCTCCGAGCAGTCGGAGCAGGATAAGAAGCGCCAGCAGGAGCAGCCGCAGCAGCAATCCGAGAATGCCCGCAAGGGCGAGGACGGTGCTCAAGAGTCTGAGCACAAGGGCGGCCACGACGAGCAGCGCTATGAGTCTCGCTCCCAGGCCCGCCGCGCCCGCCGTAACCGTGCGCGCCGTCAGGAGCGCGAGGCCCGCGAAGAGTCCAAGGGCAACGGGAATGACAACGGCGCCGAGGACAACAATGCCAAGTCGGACAACAACGGCAAGTCCGAGGAGAACCAGTCCCGTGGCGGAAAGAACTCCGACAACGGTGACCACGGTAACGGTGGCAATGGCAACAACGGCGGTGGCAATAACGGGGGCGGCAACAACAACCGCCGCGATAACCACCGCAACGACGATGACAACAATGGTGGCGGTGGCCGCCGTAACCGTCGTAACCGTCGCAACCGCCGCGGGCGTGACCGCGATGGCGGCGGCAACGGTGGCAATGACCTGCAGATCCGCGAGGGCGATGAAGTACAGGTAGTTGGCGGCATCCTCGAGGTCGTGGACAACAACGTGGCCTTCCTGCGCACCACCGGTTACCGCGCGGCGAGCTCCGATGTCTTCGTCAACAACAACCTCGTGCGCCGCTTGGGCCTGCGCTCTGGCGACGCCCTGACCGGCAAGGTCAAGGTTTCCGGCCCGACTCACACCCACGGCAACGGCCGCAACCGCCGCAAGTACAACCAGCTGGTGGAGGTTGACACCGTCAACGGCCTGGATCCGTCCACCGCGAAGGAGCGCCCGGACTTCGCCAAGCTCACCCCGCTGTACCCGAACCAGCGCCTGCGTTTGGAGACGGACCCGAAGATCCTCACCACCCGCGTCATCGACCTCATCATGCCGATTGGTAAGGGCCAGCGCGCGCTCATCGTCTCCCCGCCGAAGGCCGGTAAGACGACGATCCTGCAGAACATTGCCAACGCCATCGCCACGAACAACCCGGAGTGCTACCTCATGGTGGTCCTCGTGGACGAGCGCCCCGAAGAGGTCACGGACATGCAGCGCAGCGTCAACGGTGAGGTCATTGCCTCCACCTTTGACCGCCCGCCGTCAGAGCACACCTCCGTGGCGGAGCTGGCTATCGAGCGTGCCAAGCGTCTGGTGGAGCAGGGCAAGGACGTCGTCGTTCTGCTCGACTCCATCACCCGCCTGGGCCGCGCCTACAACAACTCCTCCCCGGCGTCGGGCCGCATCCTGTCCGGTGGTGTGGACTCCAACGCCCTGTACCCGCCGAAGCGCTTCTTGGGCGCTGCCCGCAACATCGAAAACGGTGGCTCACTGACCATCATCGCTACCGCGATGGTGGAGACCGGTTCCACCGGTGACACCGTCATCTTCGAGGAGTTCAAGGGCACCGGCAACGCCGAGCTCAAGCTCGACCGCGCCATCTCCGAGCGCCGCATCTTCCCGGCTGTGGACGTCAACCCCTCCGGTACCCGTAAGGACGAGCTCCTGCTGGTTCCGGAGGAGGCACGCATCATGACCAAGCTGCGCCGCATCCTTTCCGGCCTGGACTCCTTCGCTGCCATTGACCTGCTCATCAAGCAGCTTAAGAAGACCCGCTCCAACGGCGAGTTCCTCATGCAGGTCGCTTCGTCCGCGCCCATGGCGGCAGATACGGACGAGGAGGACTACAAGTAATGTCTAATCAGGTTTCCCTCGTTGATGACATCATCTCCGAGTACCAAGGCATCGAAATGCAGATGGCTGACCCGGAAGTAGCCGGGGATCAGTCGCAATTCCGCAAGCTGTCCAAGCGCTACGCTGAGCTGCGCCCCATCGTCGCCGTCAACGAAGAATTGGTTCAGGCCCGCCAGGACTTGGCCGATGCCAAAGAGATGGCCTACGAGGATCACGAGTTTCAGTCTGAGGTTGACCGACTCGAGCCGCTCGTTGTGCAGCTGGAGGAGCAACTCGCGGATCTGCTAGCCCCGCGCGATGAGCATGACTCCGAGGACATCATCATGGAGATCAAGGCCGGTGCCGGTGGCGAAGAGGCAGCGCTCTTCGCCGGCGACCTGGCCCGCATGTATGAGCGCTTCGCCGACAAGGCAGGTTTCCAGTGGGAGGTTCTGGGCCTCAACGAGTCCGACCTCGGCGGCGTGAAGGATATGTCCATTTCCTTCAAGTCCAAGACCCCCTCGCGCGATGGCGCGTGGAGCGTGTTCAAGTTTGAAGGAGGCGTCCACCGTGTACAGCGCGTGCCGGTGACCGAGTCCCAGGGCCGCATCCAGACCTCTGCGGCTGGTGTGCTGGTCTACCCGGAGCCGGAGGAGATCGACTCTGTCAACATCGATGACAAGGACATCCGTGTCGACGTTTACCGTTCCTCCGGTAAGGGTGGTCAGGGCGTGAACACCACTGACTCCGCTGTGCGTATTACCCACCTGCCCACTGGCTTGGTGGTGACCTGTCAGAAGGAGCGCTCGCAGATTCAGAACAAGGCGCGTGCCCTGCAGGTGCTGCAAGCTCGCCTGGATCAGATGGAGCGCGAGGCCCGCGAGGCCGAGGCTGGCGAGCAGCGTGCCTCTCAGGTGCGCACCATGGACCGCTCGGAGCGCATCCGCACCTATAACTGGCCGGAGAACCGCATCACCGATCACCGCATTGGTTACAAGGCCAACAACCTTGACTCCGTGCTCGACGGCGATATGCAGGATCTCATTGAGGCTCTGCAGGCTCAGGAGCGCGCGGAGCGCCTTGAGGCTGAAGGCTAGAAGGCTAAGGCACGGTTAGATACGGTGACTTTTCACACCTATAAGGAGGCGCTTCGTGATGCCACGGAGCGCCTTCGCGCTGCCGGGGTACCTTCACCCGAGTGGGATGCGCGGCTGTTGGCGGCCCACCTCATTCACTGCGGGCACATGGATATCCCGCTTAACGAGGCTCCGGTCCCCGGCTTTGACGTGGCATACGGGGCGTTGGTGGGGCGTCGTGAAGCGCGCGAGCCCCTTCAACACATCCTGGGAGTGGCGTGGTTTGGACCCCTCGAACTCGAGGTGGGCCCCGGCGTGTTCATCCCGCGCCCGGAGACGGAGGTGCTTGCCGACTGGGGAGTTAAATTTCTAAAGAAATTTAACTCGTTGGGGACGACGAAGACTAACGCGCGTCCTCCCCGCGTCGTGGATTTGTGCGCTGGATCCGGTGCGCTGGCCTTATACGCCGCCCACTACGTGCCGCAGTCCGAGGTGGGGGCAGTGGAGCTTGCCGCCGCCGCCCTGGCCTACACCCGCCGCAATGCCGCGAGTACTGTGCGCGACGGTGCGGGATCGGTGGACGTGGTCCAGGGCGACGTCACCGACTCTGAGCTCTTGCTGAAGCTGCACGGCACCGTTGACCTCGTGCTGACCAACCCGCCCTACGTCCCCGAGACCCCGGACCTGGATCCGGAGGTCTACCAAGACCCCCACGAGGCGGTGTTTGGGGGAGAAGACGGCATGGAGACCATCACCGCGATGATTCCGACCATCGCTGCGCTGCTGCGCCCCGGCGGAAAAGTTGGTATTGAACACGATGATGACACCTCCGAGCAGGTGCAAGAGGCCCTGCGCGCGCATGGCGGGTTCACGCACATCGAGGTGCTCAAGGATCTGACTGGCACCGCCCGCTTTGTCACGGCCGAGCGGGGAGTACAGTAGATTGGTCGAAGATTGGTCGACAAGCCGATAGGAACGGGATTAAGGAGAGACCAATGCAGGGACAGATTTATAACTGTGCGGACGCGGCAGAACGCGAAGAAGGAATGGCCCTTGCCGTCAAGGCGGCCAAGTCGGGGCGGCTCGTCGTGATGCCCACCGATACGTTGTACGGGTTGGGCTGCGATGCCTTCGATAATGATGCCGTCGCCAGCCTGCTGGCCACTAAGCACCGCGGCCCAGACATGCCGGTGCCGGTCCTCGTGGGATCCTGGGACACCGTGAAAGGCCTTGTCGCCTCTTTGGATGACACCGCGCAAACACTCATCGAGGCCTTCTGGCCGGGTGGTCTGTCCATTGTGGTCCCCCAAGCGCCTTCGCTTCCCTGGAACCTGGGCGATACCCGCGGCACGGTGATGCTGCGCATGCCACTGCACCCGATTGCTATTGAGCTTTTGCGCGAGGTCGGCCCCATGGCGGTGTCCTCTGCGAATATCTCTGGACAGACTCCGCCCACCACCGCGATTGCTGCGAAGCAGCAGTTGGGCAAGGCGGTCACGGTCTACCTCGACGGGGGAGAAGCTGAGGTGGGCAAGCCTTCCACCATTATCGATCTGTCTGGCCCGCGTCCCTACCTCTTGCGCGAAGGCGCGCTGAGCTCCGAGCAGATTGGTGAAGTCATCGGAGTCTCCGCCGAATCGCTGCGCACCCGCCCGGGCGCCCAATCCTCTTAAGGAGACTTTAGTGGCTGGAACCGGAGTGCCGCTGCGCGAGCTAGCGTTGGTGATATTCGTCGCCGCGGCGTTTACCTACCTCACCACCGGACTGGTGCGCACCTTCTTAGTGCGCAGCGGCCAGGTGGCGGAGATCCGCCTGCGCGATAGTCACTCCCAGCCCACCCCGCAGCTTGGCGGAGTGGCGATGTTTACGGGTTTTGCCGCCGCCGTCTATCTCGCAGGCCAGCTTCCAGCCTTGACTCGCGGCTTTATGCCCGTCACGCCAGAGATGAACGCTGTGCTCTGGTCCGCTGCCGCCATCGTGGTTGTCGGTGTGGTGGACGACCTGTTGGAGCTAAGCGCTTTGGTCAAACTCATCGGGCAGCTCGTAGCCGCGGCCATCATGAGCGGATTGGGGCTGACGTGGACGCTTCTCTTTCTGCCTTTTGGTGATGGAACCACGGTCATCCTTGACCAGGTCCAGGGAACACTCTTGACTACTTTCTTTACCGTACTGCTCATTAATGCCATCAACTTCGTCGACGGCCTCGACGGCTTGGCGGCTGGACTGGGAATGATTGCCGGCGGAGCCATCCTGGTTTTCTCCTTGACTGTTCTGCATGACCAGGGCGGTACAGTATCGGCTTATCCGCCCGCGATTATTGCGGCGGCGCTCGTTGGTGTGTGTGCCGGATTCCTTCCGCACAATTTCGAGCCCTCCCGCATCTTCATGGGGGATAGCGGGGCGATGCTGATTGGTTTGTTGCTTGCCGCGGCGTCGACCTCAGCATCCGGCAAGATCAACATGTCCCTCTACGGCACCGTGGACATTGTGGCGCTGATGTCACCCGTCATCGTCGTTATCGCTGCGGTCTTTGTTCCAGTCCTGGACCTTGTCTGGGCGGTTATTCGGCGTGTTTCGCAGGGGCGCTCGCCCTTCGCTGCCGACAAGGCCCACATTCACCACCGGTTGCTGTCGCTGGGGCACACGCATCGCCGCACGGTGCTTGTGCTCTATCTGTGGGTCTCCGCGGTAGCTTTCGGGGCGGTTTCTTTCTCTATCGTTCCGGCCCCCGTCGCGGTGGCGCTGGCTGTTTTCGCGCTCCTCGTAGCCTTTGGCGTGACCTTGATTCCGCTGCGCCAAGGCAAGATTGGCCGCCGTCCGCGTTCTACTAGCGTGGTGCTGGAAACGGATCCTTCCTGAGGTAGGGTATGGGGCTGTGACTGATTCAACGACTTCCGAAGAGCTATCGCCCTATGACGATCATCGTCGTCCCCTCAAGCGCGCCCTGCGCCTCGGGGTCATTGGCCTCGTCGTAGTGACCATCGCGTCCTTGGCTATCTGGGGTGGCGTCCGCGGGTTGCCTGGTATCTGGGGAGTGCTTGTCGGCGCTGCTATCGGAGGCGGCTTCGTGCTCTTTACCGCAGCGTCGGTGCTTCTCACCGCGCGGACTACTCCCTCGACCACGATGGCTGTGGTACTCGGCGGCTGGTTGCTCAAGGTGGTCATCCTGATCATGGTGCTGTTGCTGATTAAGGACTTGGAGTTCTATGACACGATGGCGCTGTTCGTGACTGTGTTGCTAGCACTAGCGGTGACGCTGGGAACCGAGGTCTGGGGCGTCATTACCTCCAACGTGACCTACGTGTCCTAATGCGCCTTAATCTTCATCAAAAGCCACTGCTTCCGGTGACCCCGGGAGGGTGGCTTTTTGTGTAGTAAGACGCTCCTTTCAGCATGCTCATTACCCCCGTCAAGGTGGGAAAACGTGGGTATGTGACCAAATACACTCAGCAGGGTTTTGGCAGAATGCGGGCCTTTTATGAGGCTTTCTAGTGCTGGGCTGTGCCTTTAGGCTCGCAACACTGCCCCCACGTGCGAAAACTTGAGGGCGAACTGATAGCATTCTCTTCGGGTTACCGCGGGTTAGCGTCATGCTATCCCGAAAAAGTACGGTTTATCCTTGCCCTGTTTACGCTGATGTGCGACGGAGTCCGTGAGCAGGGCAAAGAGCTTGAGACGTCCATCGCACCACATAGCCTTCGACAAGCTGTGTGGCCCGAACACGGGAGAGAACGCTGAGCGTTACGACATTGGCCATGAAGGGTGAGTTTCACGCACCCGAACTGGATCCAGAATTTTTCCCGGGGCACGTAACCGATGATGGTGATGTCGTCGATCTTTTGTTCGCCGATTTCGCCAACGGTTGGTTCGCTTTGGATCGCATCATGCTGGTTCGCCTGTTCATGGCGGCTATCTTGGTGCTCCTTTTTGTTGTCGCCTTCAGGAACCCGAAGTTGGTTCCTAAAGGATTGCAAAACGTAGCGGAGCATGCGATTGACTTCGTACGAATTCACATCGCAGAAGACATTCTGGGCCGCAAGGAAGGACGCCGTTTCCTTCCTATCTTGGCCACGATCTTCTTCGGTGTTTTGTTCTGGAACGTGGCAACCATTGTTCCAGCCCTAAACATCTCTCCGAATGCTCGTATCGGTATGCCAATCGTGCTGGCAGTCGTTGCGTACATTGCCATGATTTACGCCGGCGCAAAGCGCTTTGGCTTCGGCAAGTTCATCAAGTCCTCGGTGGTTATTCCTAACCTTCCACCGCTGCTGCACGTGCTTGTTGTACCGATTGAGGCTTTCTCTACGTTTGTCATGCGTCCAGTCACGCTGGCTCTTCGTCTTATGGCGAACTTCCTGGCTGGTCACCTCATTTTGGTCCTGTTGTACTCGGCAACGAACTTCTTCTTCTTCCAGTTCAACGGTTGGACCGCACTGAGTGGCCTCACTCTGGTCGCAGCGGTTCTGTTCACGCTGTACGAAATTATCGTCATCTTCCTGCAGGCATACATTTTCGCCCTGCTGACGGCGGTATACATCGAACTGTCGCTGCATGCAGATTCGCACTAACAACAACGCGAACCTCGCGGTTAACTAAATACCCCAGAAATCACCACTTCCCCCGCGGAACAATTCGCGGGAAAACATTGAAAGGGAACGACTTTCATCATGAACGAAATCATTCTTGCTCAGGCTGCTGACGAGTCCACCCTCAAGGGCCTCGGCGCTATCGGCTACGGCATCGCAACCATCGGCCCGGGTCTGGGCATCGGTATCCTCGTCGGCAAGACCGTCGAGGGCATGGCTCGCCAGCCGGAGATGGCCGGCCAGCTGCGTACCACCATGTTCCTGGGTATCGCCTTCGTTGAGGCCCTGGCACTTATCGGCCTCGTTGCAGGCTTCCTGTTCTAAAGAGCGCTTTACACAAAGTAAATCGAACTTTAAGAACGGAGCCCCATGAACAACGTCATTTACTACCTTGCAGCAGAGGGAAGTGAGCACCTGCCGCTGGAGAGCGGCAACTCCATCCTTCTGCCCAAGATGTACGACTTGGTCTGGTCGATCATTCCGTTCGCCATCATCCTGATTGTGTTCTGGAAGCTTGTTCTTCCGGCATACAACAAGATGCTGCAGGAGCGTGAAGACCGGATCGAAGGTGGCCTTAAGCGTGCGGAGGCTCAGCAGGCCGAAGCAAAGGCCGCTCTGGAAAAGTACAATGCTCAGCTCGCTGACGCTCGAGCAGAGGCTGCGGAGATCCGCGAGCAGGCGCGCGAGCGCGGCAAGCTGATCGAGGCAGAGGCTAAGGAAGCTGCAGAGGAAGAGTCTCGTCGCATCCTGACCGCCGGCGAGAAGCAGCTTGAAGCTTCCCGTGCACAGGTCGTGTCTGAGCTGCGTTCCGACATCGGACAGAACTCCATCAACCTGGCAGAGAAGCTGCTCGGCGGCGAACTTTCGGACGCCACCAAGCAGTCCTCCACGATTGATAACTTCCTGTCCGAGCTCGACACTGTGGCACCGGCCGGAAAGTAGGCAACGATGAAGGCAGCTAGCCGCGAAGCACTCGCTACCGTTGAGTCCAAGCTGGATGAGTTTCTCTCCAGCGACCGCTCGGTAGCGACTGCTACCCAGGCAGGCCAGGACCTCTTCGAGGTGGTCCGCGTCCTCGACGGCGACCGCGAACTGCGCGTCGCGCTGACCGACGACGCCGCCACCGCTGAGGAGCGCAAGTCCCTGGTCCAGACCCTTTTCGGCGGGAAGGTCTCCCCGGTAGCACTCCAGGTGCTGCAGGAGGCCGCCGCCGCACAGTGGTCGACGCCGCGTGATATCGCCCGTGGCCTTATCATCCTCGGCCGCCGCGCACTGCTGCGTGGCGCTGAGTTTGAGGGCAAGCTGGGCCAGGTAGAAGACGAGCTCTTCTCCCTGTCGCGCGTGCTTGACCGCGAAGGCGAACTGACCCAGCTGCTTTCAGACCGTACTGCTACGTCCGATCGCAAGGTCGGGCTGCTGGCAAGCGTGCTCTACGGCAAGGTCACGATGGTTACTGAGGCGCTCGCGCTGCAGGCCATTGGCCGCCCGGAGCAGAACCCGATTGATGATCTCGCCGGTTTGGCGGACACCGCAGCCAAGCTGCAGGGCCGTACCATCGCGCGAGTGACCACCGCGGGTGAGCTGAACGATAGCCAGCGGGCAGCACTCGCTGAAAAGCTGGGCAAAATTTATGGTCGTGCGATGTCCATCCACTCTGAGGTTGACACCAGCCTCCTCGGTGGTATGACCATCCGCGTCGGCGACGAAGTCATCGATGGCTCGACGGCAGGCAAGATTGCTCGCCTTCGTGCGCAGATGGCATAAGCCGAAACGACAGAAACGATTAAGTAATTGCTGGAAGATACTACCGAGAGCAGGAAGAACATGGCGGAGCTGACGATCTCCTCCGACGAGATCCGTAGCGCGATTGCGAACTACACCTCGAGCTACTCCGCGGAGGCCTCCCGTGAGGAGGTCGGCGTGGTCATTTCGGCAGCTGACGGTATTGCGCAGGTTTCGGGCCTGCCGTCCGTCATGGCGAATGAGCTGCTCGAGTTCCCCGGCGGCGTGATTGGCGTCGCACAGAACCTTGACACCAACTCCATCGGTGTCGTGGTCTTGGGCAACTTCGAGTCGCTTAAAGAAGGCGACGAGGTCAAGAGGACCGGCGAGGTTCTCTCCATCCCTGTGGGCGAGGAATTCCTCGGCCGCGTAATTAACCCCCTGGGCCAGCCGATCGACGGCATGGGCCCGATCACCGCTGAAGAGGACCGCGTCCTCGAGCTGCAGGCACCGTCCGTGCTGCAGCGTCAGCCGGTGGAAGAGCCGATGCAGACCGGCATCAAGGCTATTGACGCGATGACCCCGATTGGTCGCGGTCAGCGTCAGTTGATCATTGGTGACCGTAAGACGGGTAAGACCGCTGTCTGTATCGACACCATCCTGAACCAGAAGGCTAACTGGGAATCTGGCGACAAGAACAAGCAGGTCCGCTGCATCTACGTCGCCATCGGCCAGAAGGGCTCCACCATTGCTGGTGTGCGCCACACCCTGGAGCAGCACGGCGCCCTGGAGTACACCACCATCGTGGCGGCTCCGGCATCCGATGCCGCCGGCTTCAAGTGGCTGGCACCGTTCTCCGGTGCAGCTCTGGGCCAGCACTGGATGTACCAGGGCAACCACGTCCTGATCATTTACGATGATCTGACCAAGCAGGCTGAGGCCTACCGTGCGATTTCCCTTCTTCTGCGCCGTCCGCCGGGCCGCGAGGCTTACCCGGGCGACGTCTTCTACCTCCACTCCCGTCTGCTGGAGCGCGCAGCGAAGCTCTCCGACGACATGGGTGCAGGTTCCATGACCGCATTGCCGATCATCGAGACCAAGGCGAACGACGTCTCCGCCTTCATTCCGACCAACGTTATTTCTATTACCGACGGCCAGGTCTTCCTGGAGTCCGACCTGTTCAACCAGGGCGTCCGTCCGGCAATTAACGTCGGTGTGTCGGTCTCCCGTGTTGGTGGTGCCGCACAGACCAAGGGTATGAAGAAGGTCGCCGGTAACCTGCGTCTTGAGCTGGCTGCCTACCGCGATCTGCAGGCCTTCGCGGCCTTCGCATCCGACCTGGATCCGGCATCCAAGGCTCAGCTGGAGCGCGGCGAGCGCCTCGTCGAGCTGCTTAAGCAGTCCGAGTCCTCCCCGCAGCCTGTCGAGTACCAGATGGTGTCCATCTTCCTCGCAGACCAGGGCATCTTCGACGTCGTTCCCGTCGAGGACGTACGCCGCTTCGAGAAGGAGCTGCACGATCACCTCAACTCTGCAACCCCGCAGGTGTTCGAGCAGATCCAGGGCGGCACCGCTCTGACCGACGAGTCCAAGGATGCACTTGTTGCAGCAGCTAAGGACTTCATTCCGTCCTTCCGCACGACCGAGGGCAACAACCTCGGCACCGAGGCGCCGGTTGACCCGCTCGCCGCGGATGATGTGAATAAGACCGAGCTCAACGTCTCCCGCAAGACGGCCAAATAGAGTTTCGCACGCTCTAAGAATTAACCGTCTAGAAAGAGAAGGGAGGAGCGAACACCATGGCTAATCTTCGTGAACTGCGTGACCGTATCCGGTCCGTCAATTCCACCAAGAAGATCACCAAGGCACAGGAGCTCATTGCTACCTCGCGCATTACCAAGGCTCAGGCCAGGGTAGAAGCGGCGCAGCCTTATGCACGTGAACTGTCCAACGTGCTCAATAAGCTGGCGGCGCACACGTCCCTGGATCACCCGATGCTCCGGGAACGCGAAGATGCCAAGGTAGCCGCCATTCTCGTGGTCTCTTCTGACCGCGGTATGTGCGGAGGCTACAACAACAACATCTTCAAGAAGGCGGCCGAGCTGGAAGCCCTGCTTCAGAGCGAGGGTTTCGAGACCGTCCGCTACGTGACCGGCAACAAGGGCGTTGGCTTCTACAAGTTCCGTGAGGCTGAGGTCGCAGGCAGCTGGACTGGATTCTCGCAGGATCCGACCTGGGAAAAGACGCACGATGTGCGCCGCCACATTATCGACGGCTTCGTTGCCGGTTCGAATGGCCAGGCCAAGACCCGCGAGGGCATTAACGTGGAGGGCGAGACCGTTCGCGGTTTCGACCAGGTGCACGTTGTGTACACCGAGTTCGAGTCCATGCTGACCCAGACCGCGCGTGTGCAGCAGCTGCTGCCGGTGGTACCGGTTATCGAGGAAGAGGACTACAACCTGGGTGAGTCCGCGCTTTCCGACGCCGAGCCGAACAATCAGATCACTCCTGATTACGACTTCGAGCCGGATGCGGACACCCTGATGGAAGCGCTGCTTCCGCAGTACGTTTCTCGCCTCCTGTTTGCGATGTTCTTGGAGTCCTCGGCCTCCGAGTCCGCCGCACGCCGTACCGCAATGAAGTCTGCAACCGACAACGCTACCGAGCTGGTCAAGGACCTCTCGCGCGTGGCCAACCAGGCACGTCAGGCGCAGATTACCCAAGAAATCACAGAGATCGTCGGTGGCGCTGGGGCGCTCGCCGAAAGCGCAGAAAGTGACTAGATTATGACTACAGCTCTGCAAGAGCAGAACACACAGTCGTCGGCTACCGCCGGCCGTGTGGTGCGTGTCATCGGTCCGGTCGTCGACGTGGAGTTTCCGCGTGGCGGGCTGCCGGCACTGTACAACGCACTGACCGTCGAGGTTTCCCTCGAGGCTGTTGCAAAGACCGTCACCCTTGAGGTCGCTCAGCACCTCGGTGACAACCTCGTCCGTGCCGTGTCCATGGCTCCGACCGACGGCCTTGTCCGCGGTGCCGCCGTGACCGACACTGGCAAGCCGATTTCCGTCCCGGTGGGCGATGTGGTCAAGGGCCACGTCTTCAACGCCCTCGGTGACTGCCTTGACCAGCCGGGTCTGGGCCGCGACGGTGAGCAGTGGGGCATCCACCGCGAGCCGCCGGCATTCGACCAGCTGGAGGGTAAGACCGAGATCCTGGAGACCGGTATTAAGGTCATCGACCTGCTGACCCCGTACGTGAAGGGCGGCAAGATCGGCCTCTTCGGTGGTGCAGGTGTGGGTAAGACCGTTCTTATCCAGGAGATGATTACTCGTATCGCACGCGAGTTCTCCGGTACCTCCGTCTTCGCAGGTGTTGGCGAGCGTACCCGTGAGGGCACCGACCTTTTCCTCGAGATGGAGGAGATGGGCGTTCTTCAGGACACCGCACTTGTCTTCGGCCAGATGGATGAGCCGCCAGGAGTCCGTATGCGCGTGGCTCTGTCCGGCCTGACCATGGCGGAGTACTTCCGCGATGTGCAGAACCAGGACGTGCTGCTGTTCATCGACAACATCTTCCGTTTCACCCAGGCCGGTTCTGAGGTGTCGACCCTTCTGGGCCGTATGCCTTCCGCCGTGGGTTACCAGCCGACTCTGGCTGATGAGATGGGTGTGCTGCAGGAGCGTATTACCTCCACCAAGGGTAAGTCCATTACCTCCCTGCAGGCCGTCTACGTGCCGGCCGATGACTACACCGACCCGGCTCCGGCGACCACCTTCGCCCACCTCGATGCCACCACCGAGTTGGACCGTGGTATTGCTTCGAAGGGTATTTACCCGGCAGTGAACCCGCTGACCTCTACCTCTCGTATTCTGGAGCCGTCCATCGTGGGCGAGCGCCACTACGAGGTGGCACAGCGTGTCATCGGTATTCTGCAGAAGAACAAGGAGCTCCAGGACATCATCGCTATCCTTGGTATGGACGAGCTGTCTGAGGAAGATAAGATCACCGTTCAGCGTGCTCGCCGTATCGAGCGCTTCCTGGGCCAGAACTTCTTCGTCGCAGAGAAGTTCACCGGCCTGCCGGGCTCCTACGTGCCGCTGGCCGATACCATCGACGCTTTCGAGCGCATCTGCAACGGCGAATTCGACCACTACCCGGAGCAGGCTTTCAACGGCCTGGGTGGCTTGGACGATGTCGAGGCTGCGTACAAGAAGCTGACCGAGAAGAAGTAGGGAGAGGCACATGGCTGACATCACCGCCGAATTGGTTTCCGTCGAGCGCCTGCTGTGGACCGGAAAGGCCACCATGGTGACGGCTGAGACCACCGAGGGTGAGATCGGCGTGCTTCCTGGCCATGAGCCCATGGTCGGTCAGTTGATCGACAATGGTGTTGTGACCATCCACCCGGTGGACGGCAAGCGTCTCGTCGCCGCCGTCCAGGGTGGCTTCCTCTCCGTGTCCGAGAACAAAATCACCGTCCTCGCTGACTGGTCCATCTGGGCCTCCGAGGTCGATGAGGCCCAGGCACAGGAAGACCTGAAGTCTGAGCACGAGCTGACGAGGTCTCGTGGCGATGCCGCACTGCGCGCCGCCCGCCGCCACAACAGCTAACGGATGAGCGGAGAGGGAAACGACGGGCAGCAATGACCGCCCTTCCCACTCTCACCTAGGAACCCCACAACCTCATTAAGAGGGGGTGGGGTTTCTTCGTGATCTCAGCAAGAGGGGTACCTCAGGGCTAGCAGGAACTGGCAAGAACTAGCATTGCCTGCTCCAACGGCGGTACAATCAACCCATGAATTCTCAGGTGCTTCAGGGGCTAACAATTCTTTTGGGTCTGTGTGCACTGGTCCTCCTGGTTTTCCTCATCCTGGCGGCGGTGCGCTTTTTCACCGTGCGATCCCGTGGCACGAGCATTCTGTTGCGCCGACTCCCGTCGAAGGACTCTTATACATGGCGTCATGGTCTCGTGCGCTATGACGGTGAGTTCATGAAGTATTTTAAGCTTCGCTCCGTCATGCCCCGCGCCAACAAGCGCTTTAATCGCCTCGACATCGAACTGGGTAGCATCCGCCCTATGGACGATGACGAGGCTTCTTTTATGCCCTCCGGCCACCAAATCATCCAGATTAGCGTCGATGGGCAGGACTATGAGATTGCCTCCGATGCGCAGGGAATTATGGCCTTGAATGCGTGGGTCGAATCCGCGCCGTCGAAGCGTCAAGAGAAGCTGGATTATCACCAGATGCGCCAGCGGGCTACCCGCTTACCCAAGAAGTAGGGGCCCAACGATAGGGTAGAGGGCATGCGTGTTGTCATCGCCCAATGCTCCGTAGATTACGTAGGCCGCCTCGACGCCCACCTTCCCATGGCGGACCGGCTCATCCTCATCAAAGCCGATGGTTCGGTGTCCGTTCATGCGGATGACCGGGCCTATAAACCTTTGAACTGGATGACGCCGCCGTGCACCTTTGAGGAGTCGGCGATTGAGGATATCGACGGCGAAGACACGGGGGTGAAGCTGTGGCTGGTGGAGAACCCGAAAGGTGAGCAGCTGCGCATCACCATCTCGCAGATCCACCAAGAGATCGACATGGAGTTGGGGGAAGACCCAGGCCTGGTCAAAGATGGCGTGGAGGCACACCTACAGGAGCTTCTGGCCGAGCACATCGAAACGTTGGGGGAGAAGTACTCGCTCGTGCGTCGCGAGTATCCCACGGCTATTGGTCCGGTAGACATCATGGCCAAGAATGATAAGAACGAGTTCGTCGCCGTGGAGGTAAAGCGTCGCGGGGGCATCGATGGTGTCGAGCAGCTCACGCGCTACCTTGAGCTGCTCAACCGCGATGATTTGCTAGCACCCGTCCACGGCGTGTTCGCCGCGCAGGAAATCAAGCCCCAGGCGCGGACCTTGGCGGAGGACCGCGGCATTCGTTGCGTCGTCTTGGATTACCAGGAGCTGCGCGGCATCGAGTCCAACGAGCTGCGGTTGTTCTAGTGCCTCGCCGCAACCGCCGAATTCGTGAGGAGCCGCGCTCACTGCCGCGCGATGGCAGCGCCTTCCTCGGCTCGCAGACTGTCCCTGGGCCGCGTTGGACCCATGGCGAGCCTTTCGTTATGAGGCATGTCGGCAGCGCCGCCGCACAGAAGTACTACGTGTGCCCGGGATGCAACCAGAATATTCCTCCCGGGGTGGCGCACATCGTGGCCTGGCCACGGGATACAGGCGGGCGCGGCGAGGACCGCCGCCACTGGCACCGGCACTGCTGGGAGCGGCGGTAGGATAGCGGGCATGATTGTTGCCTTTTCCGTAGCCCCCACCGTTGTGGGTGATGAAAGCGCTGAAATGTCCGAGGCCGTGGCTGAAGCCGTGCGCGTCGTCCGTGCTTCCGGCTTGCCCAATGAGACCAACTCCATGTTCACCATTATTGAAGGTGAATGGGACGAGGTCTTCGCGGTTATCAAGGAGGCCACCGACGCCGTGCGCGCCGTGTCGCCGCGCACGAGCCTGGTGATTAAGGCCGATATCCGTGAAGGTGTGACTGGGCAGATTACCCAAAAAGTAGATTCCGTTAACCGTTACCTGGAGGAGAATAAGTGACCGGACCGTACGTAGGAGGAGCCCTCGACCTAGGCGCCATCAAGCAGCAGGCGGAGGCGCGGGCGCAAGCGAAGTCCACAAATGCCGGAGCTGCTAACTCCGGCGGAGGAATTGCCCCTTTCTTCGAGGTCACCGAGCAGAACTTCGAGAATGACTTGGTGCGCCGTTCCGCGGAGGTACCGGTTATCGCCCTGATCGGCTCGCCTCGCTCCCCGGCCTCCGAGCAGCTCAAGAAGGACTTCGAGGAGATGGCGGCCGCAGGTGGGCTGAAGTTCATCGTGGGCTATATCAACGCTGATGTTGTGCCCCAG
This sequence comes from Corynebacterium sp. HMSC074C01, assembly GCF_001814605.1. Taxonomy (NCBI): domain Bacteria; kingdom Bacillati; phylum Actinomycetota; class Actinomycetes; order Mycobacteriales; family Corynebacteriaceae; genus Corynebacterium; species Corynebacterium sp. HMSC074C01. The sequence continues at coordinate 90,558 of NZ_KV817269.1, forward strand.
GTGGCGCAGGTCTTCGGCGTACAGAATCTGCCGACCACCGTTGCCATCGCCGCCGGACAGCCCGTCACCAACTTCGAGGGCGGGCAGCCGCGCGAGAACCTGGAGCAGTGGGTAGCGGCGATCGTCGATAAGCTCGGCCCCCAGCTCAAGGGCCTGTCCGAACAGGGTGAGGCAGGGGAGAGCCCCGCAGAGGAAGCTGCTGATCCGCGCCTGAGCCTGGCGGAGGAGGCGCTCAACCGTGGCGATTTCGATTCCGCCATCGCCACCTACGAGGAGATCCTGGCCGCCGAGCCAGATAATGCGGAGATTAAGCAGGCGCGTGATACCACGCTGCTGCTCAAGCGCTTGGACCCAGCTAACCGTAGTGAGGATCCCATCGTCGCTGCGGATGCTGCCCCGGAGGACGTGGCAAAGCAGCTCGACGCCGCCGACGCGGAGGTCGTCGCCGGTGCCCCCGACCGCGCCTTCGAGCGCCTCATTGAGGCCATGAAGCGCACCGCTGGGGATGAGAAGGAACAGCTCAAGAACCGCCTCCTAGAGCTCTTTGGGCTCTTCGATTCCGGCGATCCGCGCGTGCTGGCCGCGCGGACGAAGCTAGCTAGCGCGTTGTACTAATAGCGCTCAGCTTGTGCAGGAGCCGATAGCGACCTCCCAGCACCGTCGCCGGTTGAACCCTCAGGATGATTCCGTTGAGTCCTCTCCTGAGGGTCTTTTCATGTTTGAACTTGAGTGTGAGTTACCTCATGCTAAATTCTTTCTAGTGTTATCACACACACTTTGTTTAGCTCTTTCAGGAGGACTCTCATGCGCAAGCTCCTCGGCGTCGTCGGCGCCGCTTCTCTTGCTTTTACCCTTACTGCCTGCGGAAGCGATAGCTCCGATAGTGCCGGCGGCTCCAACTATGTTCGCGTGCTCGGTACCGAACCGCAGCAGGGACTCATTCCCGCTATGACGAATGAGAACGGTGGCGGACGCATCGTCGACATGCTGTTTTCCGGATTGGTGTACTACGACGCCGACGGCAACGTGCACAACGAAATGGCCGAGTCCATTGACAAGGAAGGGGATAAGACCTACAAGGTCACGCTCAAGCCGGACCTGAAATTCTCCGACGGTTCCGCCGTAACTGCGGCTACCTTCGTCGATACGTGGAACTACGCGGTGGCCAACGAACAGCTCAATGAGAGCTTCTTTTCCTCCATCAAAGGTTACGGTGAAGGCGTCAAGGAGATGGAGGGCCTTAAGGTTATCGATGAGCGCACCTTCACTATCGAGCTCACCCAGCCAGAGAGCGATTTCCCAAGCCGCTTGGGCTACAACGCCTATTTCCCAGTTCCTGCTGCCGCACTGGAGGACCCACAGGCTTTCGGCGAGACCCCGGTGTCCAACGGTCCGTACAAGATCAAGGAATGGAACCACAACCAGAACCTGATCATTGAGCCGAACCCGGAGTATAAGGGCGACCGCGCAGCGCAGAACGACGGCATCGAGTTCGCCTTCTACGCCGATTCCAGCGCGGCCTACATGGACCTGTTGGCGAATAACCTCGATGTGCTCGAAGCCATTCCTTCGTCCGCTTTCGGCAGCTATGAGCAGGACCTGGCCGGCCGCCAGGAGACCAAGCCAGCAGCCACCTACCTGGAGATGTCCATCCACGTCGAGACGCCCCATTTCAGTGGGGAAGAGGGCACGCTGCGCCGCAAGGCAATCTCGATGGCTATCAACCGCGAAGAGATCGCGGAGACCATCTTCCACGGCACCCGCACCCCAGCCCGTGAGTTCACCTCACCGGTGCTGAATGGCTACAACGACAGCCTGCCGGGTTCGGAGAACCTGGATTTTAACCCGGAGGAGGCGAAGAAGCTGTGGGCGGAGGCCGATAAGAAGTACGGTGCTTTTGAAGGCACGTTCCCGATCAACTACAACACCGATGGCGACAACAAGGACTGGGCCGATGCCGTGGCCAACAACATCAGCAACACGCTGGGAATTCAAGCCGTGGGGAACCCCTACCCGGACTTCAAGTCCTTCCGCGATGCCTACCGCACCGAGCGTATGGACGGCGCCTACCGCACGGCCTGGTTCGCCGACTATCCCTCGATGGGCAACTTCCTTGGGCCAAACTTCACCACGGGTGTGGCCTCTAATGACTCGAAATACTCCAACCCGGAGTTCGATGAACTGATTGTGAAGGCCAACGGCGCCGCGAACGAGGAAGAGGCAGCGAAGCTCTACAACCAGGCACAGGAGCTGCTGCTGCGTGACCTTCCCTCAATCCCGCTGTTCTACCCGAACGTGGTCGGCGGCTGGTCCGAGAACGTCCAGGACGTGACGTTTAACTGGAAGTCTCTGCCGGTGTACTACGCGGTGAAGAAGAACTAGGGATCTGGCCCTACAGGCACACCGCAATATGACTAAAGTGCGGAGGCATGACCTCCGTACTTTTCCTTTGCAATACCAACCGCGGTAAGTCTCAGATGGCGGCTGCCTTAGCTAAGAAGCATGCGCCCGACTGGCAGGTTTACTCTGCGGGCGTAAAGACCACTGAACAGCATCGTGCACAGGGCGTGAACGCCGAGGCGCAGGCCTCTCTTGCAAAGGTCGACGCCGACATGTCAGGAACGCCAACGCTGCTTGATGCCGGCCTCGCGTCTTCGGTGGATCACGTCATCATCGTCGGTGATGCCGACTATGACGGAGTGGCTGAGCGTTGGGAGATTGAGGACCCGTCCGTGCGCGGTCTAGAGGGAGGGGAGCGAATGGATGCGTTGCGCGATGACATTGATGCTCGCGTAAGAGCTTTCCTCGATACTCACGCACAAGACTGAAAACTGCAACTGCCCGAGTTGCCAAAACTAGCGGCTGGAACTCGCCTCGATCTCAGCGGTGATCTTTGGCAGATCGGGCAGTTGTGTTCTTAGAAACTAGCCACGGAAGGCATACCACTGCACCGAGTTGGCCGGCAGGTGCAGCTGGACGTGGTTGCCTTCGGAGCGCACGCGGTGGGCAAGGTCGTTGCCAGCGCCCTGGTAGACGGCGTCGTCTGTGTTGATGACTAGCTCCCACTCGCCATCGCGCGGCAACCAGAGGTCATAGTTTGGCACCGAGCTGCCGGAGAAGTTGCACACTGCCAACAAGGCGGAGCCGTCCTTGCCATAGCGGACGTAGCCGAGCATGTTGTTATTCGAGTCATCAGCCTTCACCCACTGGAAGCCATCCTGGGTAAAGTCCTGTGTCCACAAGGCTGGCTGTTGCTTGTACACCGCGTTGAGGTCGCGCACCAGGCGCTTAACGCCGTGGTGCCACTCGTTGCCCCAGCCTTCCAAGTTGGACCAGTCCACGGAGTGACCTTCGGCCCATTCGGTGGTCTGGCCAAACTCTTGGCCCATGAACATCAGCTGTTTGCCCGGGTGGGAGAACATGTAACCATACAGCGCGCGCAGGCCCGCGGCCTTATTCCAGTCGTCGCCCGGCATGCGCTCCCACAAGGAGCCCTTGCCGTGGACCACTTCGTCGTGGCTAAACGGCAGTACGTAGCGCTCCGAGTAGGCGTAGACCATGGAGAAGGTGAGCTCACCGTGGTGGTAGCGGCGGTGGATCGGCTCGTGCTTGAAGTACTCCAGGGTGTCGTTCATCCAGCCCATGTTCCACTTCAGGCTAAAGCCCAATCCGCCCTCGTGAGTCGGTGCGGTAACACCGGGCCAGGAGGTGGATTCCTCGGCGATGGTCAGCACGCCCGGGTGGTTACGGTTCAGCGTGGCGTTGGTCTCCTGTAGGAATTGAACTGCCTCAAGGTTCTCGCGCCCGCCGTAGATGTTGGGCAGCCATTCCTCGCGGGAGTAGTCCAGGTAGAGCATGGAAGCAACGGCGTCGACGCGCAGGCCGTCGATGTGGAATTCTTCGGCCCAGTAGAGGGCATTGGCCACAAGGAAGTTGCGCACCTCGTTGCGTCCGAAGTCAAAGACATAGGTGCCCCAATCCGCCTGCTCACCGCGGCGCGGGTCCGGGTGTTCGTAGAGTGCCTGCCCATCAAACCGACCCAGCGCCCATTCGTCCTTGGGGAAGTGCGCGGGTACCCAGTCGATGAAGACGCCGATGCCAGCGTTATGCAAATCGTCGATAAGCGCGCGCAGCTCATCCGGGGAGCCCCAGCGCGCGGAGGGAGCGTAGTAGCCGGAGACCTGGTAGCCCCAGGAACCGCCGAAGGGGTGCTCGGCCACGGGCAGCAGCTCCACGTGGGTAAAGCCGTGCTCCAGCAGGTAGGGGATGAGCTCTTCGCGCAAGGTGTTGTAGTTGGCGCCTACCTTCCAGGAACCGACGTGCAGCTCGTAGACGCTCATCGGGACGTCGAGGTCCCCGGTGCGGCTGCTCATCCACTCCTCATCGCTCCACTCAAAGCTGGAGCGCGCCACCACGGAGGCTGTCTCCGGCGGGGCGATGGTGCGCTTGGCTAGGGGGTCGGCCTTGTCAATGCGCGGAGAGTTCTTGCCGTGGACCGCAAACTTATAGCGCTCGCCTTCGCCCACACCGGGGATGAAGACCTCCCAAATGCCCGTGGAGCCAAGGCAACGCATGGGGTATTGGGTAGGGTTCCAGCCGCAGAAGTCACCGACCACGGCCACGCCCTCCGCGTTGGGTGCCCACACGGCAAACGCGGTGCCTTCGACTACGCCCATGTCGGTGGTGTAGCTCTTGAGGTTGGCGCCCAGTACTTCCCAGAGGCGTTCGTGGCGGCCCTCGCCGATGAGGTGCTGATCCAGGGTGCCCAGGGTAGGCAGGAAGTGGTAGCCATCCGCTACCTCGATTGCGGGCTGTCCTGGGTAGGTGATACGCAGGCGGTAGTCTGCTTCTTCGGCGAGCGGGGCCTCCCAGATATCATCTCCAACCGCGCGCATGGCGAGGGTCTCGGTGGCGGTGACGAGCTCGACGGCTTCGGCACCGGGGCGGCGAGTGCGGACGGTTCCATCGTGCCAACCATAGAAATCATGGGGCGCGTGGTGGCGGCAGTGGTTGAGGCGTTCGAGGTCTGAGGCCGGGATGTTCATACAGACCAAATTACCCAAGAACACGTGCTCGCGGGGCCGAAAAGAAACCCCGCGCTACCCAGAAAGGGGGACGGAATCAGCGCCGGGTATCTACTGGCCTGAGAGCTTAAGCGCGGTAGTCGTTGACACGGCGCCACGCTATGCGTTCCTGCAGGTCATGGTGGGCCGGCGGGAGGACGAAGATGTGGGCGACGTCACGCAGCGGCTCCAGACGCACGAAGTTACGGTCGGACCACTCGTAGGCAGCTCCACTGATGGTGTCCTGCACCGTGAAGTGATCGCCCGGGTGGCGGCCCACGGCGGCAAGATCCAGGAAGACTGTGGCCTCCTGTGCATTGCGCGGATCCAGGTTGACCACCACGAGCACCACGTTGCCGGTGGTGGGATCAGCCTTGGAGTAGGCAATGATGGCCTCGTTATCAGTGTTGTGGAAGCGCAGCGTGCGCAGCTGCTGGAGGGCCGGGTTCTCGCGGCGGATGACGTTGAGCAGGCGGATATAGGACTCCAGGGAGTCACCAGACTTGACAGCGGCCTGAAAGTCGCGCGGGCGCAGCTCGTACTTTTCCGAATCGAGGTATTCCTCGCTGCCCGGCTTGACTGCTTGATGCTCGTAGAGTTCGAAGCCGGAGTACACGCCCCACAGCGGGGAGAGCGTGGCAGCCAAAGTGGCGCGGATGGCGAACATGGCGCGCCCGCCGGTCTGCAGAGATTCGTGGAGGATATCCGGGGTATTGACAAAGAGGTTGGGGCGGCAGATATCGGCCTGCTCCACGTGCATCTGCGCGAACTCGGTGAGCTCGTGCTTGGAGGTCTGCCACGTGAAGTAGGTATAAGACTGCGTAAATCCAGCCTTGGCCAAACCGAACAGGCGCGGGGCGCGGGTGAAGGCCTCGGAGAGGAAGATGACTTCTGGGTGGGTCACGTGCACCTTGGAAATCAGCCAATTCCAGAAATTGGCGGGCTTGGTGTGCGGGGTGTCCACGCGGAAGGTGGTGACACCGGCCTCCACCCAGATCATGACGATGCGGTAGATCTCCGCGTAGATGGCATCCGGGTCGTTATCGAAGTTGAGCGGGTAGATGTCCTGGTACTTCTTCGGCGGGTTCTCGGCGTAGGCAATGGTGCCATCGGCCAACACCGTGAAAAACTCTGGGTTGGTCTTGGCCCACGGGTGATCCGGGGAGGCCTGCAGTGCCAAGTCCAGCGCTACCTCCAGGCCCAAGTCGGCGGCCTTCTTGACCAGCTGCTTGAAGTCCTCCATGGTGCCCAGCTCCGGGTGCGTGGTGGAGTGATCCTGGATGGCCCACGGAGAGCCCACATCACCGGGCTCAGCCACCACCGAGTTATTGCGGCCCTTGCGGTGCACCTTGCCAATGGGGTGGATGGGCGGGAAGTAGACGGTATCGAAACCCATGGCTGCCACTCGCTCGAGTGCCCGTGCCGTGGTCTTAAACGTGCCGTGCACGGGGTTGCCCTCTGCATCCCAACCGCCGGTGGAGCGTGGGAAGAGCTCGTACCAGGAGTTGTAGAGTGCCTCGGGGCGCTCTACCAGGACCTCGTGAATGTCACCCTCCACCAGCAGGTGGCGCAGGGGGTGGTGGTGGAGGACGTCCGCGACCTCGTCGGACAGCGCGGTGCGCACGCGCTTGTCGACGTCCACCGACTCATCCTTCAGCTCCTTCGCCGCCTGAAAGAGCAGCTCCGCCTTATCGCTCGGGCACTGGATTGCCGCCTCTTCGAAGAGCTCGGCGCCGTGCAAGAGATCGTTGCTGAGCTCTTGTGCGGATTGACCGGCCTCCATCTTCTTGACCACCGCGTTGCGCCAGGTGGACATCGGATCGGACCAGGCGTCAATGCGGAAGAACCAGCGCCCCGCGGTGGCCGGGCTAAACACGCCGTGGACCCGATCCGGGTTCTCCGGGTCCACCGTCATGGTCACGGCGGAGGTAGATGGGGATTCGGTGTTCCACACCGACAGCGTCGCGGCGACGGCATCGTGGCCCTCACGCCACACCAGCGCGGTAACAGGAACGACTTCTCCGACAACGGCCTTCGAGGCTACATTTCCGGAGAGGGAGGGGCGGACATCGTCGATACCAAGGCGTTGTGTCATGCCCATAGAATAATGCAGCTGTGTCAGTTTCACCGGGGAAGGAGGATATCGGCCACAATGGTGCCTGTGAACACTCCAGAGCAATTGAGCCAGCAAGACCCTGAACTGATGGAAACCGACGAGGATTGGTTGATTGACTTCCGCGGCGTCGAGCTACGACGCGGCGGGCGCACGCTGGTCGGGCCCGTCGACTGGCAGGTGGAGCTCGATGAGCGTTGGGTCATCATCGGCCCCAATGGCGCGGGCAAGACCTCCCTGGTGCGCATGGCCGCCGCCGAAGAATTCCCGTCCGCTGGCGTGGCTTTCCTCATGGGTGAGCGCCTGGGCAAAACGGATATGCGCGATCTGCGCGCCGCCATTGGCATCTCTTCCGCTGCCGTCCAGCACCGCATCCCGGACAACGAGCGCGTAGATGATCTCGTTGTGTCTGCCGGCTATGCGGTCCTCGGCCGCTGGCGTGAGGACTACCAAGACATGGATTTCTCCCGCGCCGATGACATCCTGGCTCAGGTCGGCGCATCCCACTTGGCCAAGCGCACCTGGGGCACCCTTTCCGAAGGCGAGAAGAAGCGCGTCATCCTCGCCCGCGCGCTCATGGCGAACCCAGAGCTGCTCATCCTGGATGAGCCCTCCGCCGGCATGGACTTGGGCGGCCGTGAGGACCTCGTGGGCTACCTGGGGGACCTAGCACTCGATGCGGATGCCCCGGCAATTGTCATGATTACCCACCACGTCGAGGAAATCCCTTATGGATTTACCCATGCGATGCTTCTGGATGAGGGTAAGGTCGTGGCCAAAGGACTCATTAACTCTGTCCTGACGTCGGAAAACCTTTCCAAGGCCTTCCACCAACCCATCCAGGTGGATCGCATCGGGGAGAGGTACTTCGCCCGACGAGTCCGCTAACTCCTAGTACATAACCCCTAGTAGATAATCTCAGTACGCATTCTCGACGTATACCTCTCGAATTCTGCTTTTAGCTTGCAGGCACGGAAAGTTGCATGAGCCAGTCCATCCACGACAGCCTTGACGCCATCGACCCTGGCGAAACCACGGGCTTCAATGGGGCACGCCTGGCCGCCACGGTTCTCCTTTTGCGTGATACCGCGGAGGGCTTGCGCGTGTGGATCCAAGAACGCGTGCACACCATGCGTAACTACCCTGGCCACGTCGTCTTTCCCGGCGGCGGGGTAGACCCGCGTGACTTCCCACCACGTACTTGGGATTCCGGTGAGCTGTGGGCGGGTCGCTCAGTGGTTTCTATTGCGCGGCGCATGGGCGTGACCAAATACAAGGCACACGCCCTCGTCTTCGCCGCCGCCCGCGAACTGTTCGAGGAGGCCGGCACGCTGTTAGCGATCCGCGATGACGGTTTGGTTTCCGACGCCTCTCGCTACCACCGCGAGCGCGAGCTGTTAGAAACCCACGAGATTTCCTTCACCGACTTCCTCGAACACAACGGCATGCGTGTCGACGCCGACATGCTATTGCCCTGGTCCCGCTGGGCCGGTGAAGATAACAACCACTGGTTCGACACCTTCTTCTTCATCGGTGTGCTGCCCGAGGGCCAAGAACCCGATGGGGATACAGGGGAAGCCGACGACGCCGGCTGGTTCGACCCACAATTGGTCCTCGATGGCTGGCGCGCCGGGTTGGTACGCCTAGCCATTCCCACCTGGGCGCAGCTCAAGCGCCTCACGTCCTATTCCAGCGTCAAGGAAGTCTTGGACGATGCCTCCTTCTCCGATCTGCGCCCGATTATCGGCGACCCGCGCGATGATGAGCGCTACCGCGAATACTTCACCACCTTCCCCGTTGACCGAATCTAAGCCACACCTGAAGAAACCTGCATGAGCTACACTCTGGACGAAGTTGCCTTCCTGCGCGAGAATGCAGCCGCCATCGACACCGCCGCAGAGGACCTGGAAGGCACAAAGAAGGCGCACCTGAGGGACGTCGCCAAGCTGCAGGCGCAGTTCGGTGATTATGGGCGCGCCGTGGCCGAGCTCATCCAAGCTCGTAGCTCCGGAAAGCTGCCGCAGGATTGGCTCATGGACCACGACTCTGCACAACAGGCCACTCCACCCGCGGTGGCCACCTACCGCGCGCAATTCCTCCAGGAGCGCAACGTGGAACTCGTCCACGACCTCACGTGTTCCATCGGCACCGAAGGCCAGGCCTATCGCCCCGGCGCTTATGTGGGCAGCGACCTGGATGCCTCGCGCGTGGCCATGGCGCGGCACAACATTGAGCACCCCGTCTTTCGCGCAGATGCGCTGACAACAACGACGACCGCCGAGGTCTGCATCGCCGACCCCGCCAGGCGCCAAGGCGGCAACCGTATCACCCGGCTTGACCAACTGCTACCGCCACCAGCAGACCTGTTGGCCACCCACGGCGAGATGGCCATCAAATGCGCGCCGGGCATCGACCATTCCGAATGGGAGGGGCTGGCCTGTGTGGTCAGCCTCGACGGCGGGGTGAAGGAGACCTGCCTGTATACCCCGGGGCTGGGAACGGGGAAGAGGGCAGTGGTCCTCACCACCACGCCCGAAGGACTACACACGGACGTCATCGAGGATGACCTCGACGAAGAAGAACTGCCTGAGGCAGGGCCCATCGGCCGCTTTCTCATCGATCCCGACGGCGCCATCGTGCGCGCCGGGCTGGTGCGCCACTACGCCGCGCGGGAAGGCCTGCACCAGCTGGACCCACGCATTGCTTACCTCACCGGTGACCGCCTGCCTCACGGCACGTCCGGATTTGAATTCATCGAGATGGTCCCCATGAAGAAGCTCAAGGCGGCGATGGCGGCCCATGATGTCGGCTCGCTAGAAATCCTGGTACGCGGGCAAGACGTGAACCCGGACCAGCTGCGCAAAAAGCTCAAACTCAAAGGCTCCACGGCCAAGACCCTCGTGGTTACGCGCATCGGGGCGAAGGGAGTCGCGGTGTTGTGTGGACCGCGAGTAGTATCGTCCGAAGGTAATTACGCACCCTAATAGTTTCAAAATTTACGGAAGGGGAAGTGCCCACATGCCAGTCATTGTGGCTCTGGTCAAGCACGTACCGGATACGTGGTCAACGAAGTCCCTCGAGGCGGACCACACCTTGGACCGCACCTCGGTGGATAACGTCATCGATGAGGTCAACGAGTACTCCGTCGAACAGGCACTGCGCCTGCGCGACGATAACGCCGATGCCGGCTATGAGGTCGTGGCGCTTACCATGGGCCCGGCGGCTGCCGACGAGGCCCTGCGCAAGGCCCTGGCCATGGGCGCGGACCACGCCGTGCACGTGACGGACGACGCCCTCGCCGGCGCCGACGCCCTGGCCACCGCCTGGGTCCTTAACGCCGCGATCAACAAGGTGGCTGAGAAATTCGGCGAAGTCCAGGTCATCACCCTGGGCAATAACTCCTCGGACGCCTCCACCGGCCTTCTCGCTGGCCTGCTGGCCGAGTACCGCCAACTGCCCGCGCTCACTGAGCTCAAGGCAGCCTCCCTGGCCGGTGCCACCGCCACCGCCACCCGCGAGGACGCCCACGGCCACTGGGAGCTCAGCGCCAACCTGCCGGCAATCCTGTCCTTTACTGACAAAGCCGATAAGCCGCGTTTCCCCAACTTCAAGGGCCTGATGGCCGCCAAGAAGGCTGAGGTCACCACGCTCGCCGTGGCCGACCTGGGCATCGACGGCGTGCCGTCCACCACCACGGTTACCGCCTCCGCGCAGCGCCCGGCCCGCACCGCCGGTGAGGTCATCACCGATCCTGATCCGGCCGTGGCTGCCGCCAAGGTCGCGGATTTCCTGGCCGCCAAGAATCTCATCGAGGGTTAAAGGAGAAAAGTTATGTCTCACGTTTATGTCCTGGTTGAGCACGAAGCAGAGCAGCTCAGCCCCGTTACCGGCGAGCTGATTACCGCCGCCCGCGCACTCGGTACCGTCTCCGCCGTGGTCGTGGCCAAGGACGCCGCCACCGCAGCTTCCTTCGACGCCGAATTGGGCAACCTCGGTGCAGCCCAGGTAGTCCAGGCCACCGCTGCGGACTACGAGCAGCGCATCGTCACTCCGGAGGTCGACGCCCTCCACGCTTTGGCCGCCAATAACCCGGCGCCCATCGTGCTGGCAGCCACCCCGACCAACAACGAGATCGCCGGCCGCCTCGCCGCCCGCCTGGGCTCGGGCGCCCTGGTCAACGTCGACGGCATCAATGCTGACGGCTCCGCACACCACACCATCTTCGGCGGCTCCTACGAGACCTCCTCCACGGCCACCGGCTCCGTGGTCTACACCCTGCGCCCGGGCTCCGTGGCTGCCGAACCCCAGCCGGTCACTGCGGCACCCGCTCCCTTCGAGCTGCCCGCCGCCACCGCGAAGGACGTCACTGTCACCTCCTTCACCCCGGCTGAGAAGACCGCCCGCCCGGAGCTGACCTCCGCGAAGGTCGTCGTCGCCGGCGGCCGCGGCGTGGGCGATAAGTTCGCCGACGTGGTGGAGCCGCTTGCCGACGCCCTCGGTGGCGCCGTCGGCGCCACCCGCGACGCCGTGGATGAGGGTTTCTACGACCCGGCCCACCAGGTGGGCCAGACCGGCGTGACCGTCTCCCCGAAGCTCTACATTGGCCTGGGTATTTCCGGTGCAATCCAGCACACCTCCGGCATGCAGACCTCGGAGACCATCGTTGTGGTCAACCAGGATCAGGACGAGCCCTTCTTCCAGATCGCCGACCTCGGCGTGGTGGGCGACCTCCACGAGATTGCCCCGGCCCTGGTCTCCGAGCTTGAGTCCCGCAAGGGGGCCGGCAACTAATGGCTCGCTACCTCGATTACGCAGCCACCCAACCCATGCGCCAGTGCGCCATCGACGCCTGGGTCGACGCCGCCGGGTCCCTGAACCCGGGCTCGGCCTATGGCTCTGGGCGCAAGGCACGCTCCGCGTTGGATGACGCCCGCGAGACCGTCGCCGAGCTGCTCGGCTGCGAACCCATCGAGGTAGTCTTCACTTCCTCCGGCACGGAGGCGGATAACATCGCAATCCAGGGTCTTTTCCGTGCGGGGTCGGATACTACACCGCACATCATCTCGACCCCCATCGAGCACCCCGCCGTCCTGGAGACCGTGGACAAGCTCCGCGCTGAGCACGGCGCTACCGTGGACCTGCTCCCGGTTGATTCCACCGGCCACGTCAACGACTTAAGCGCCCTGGACACCCCGGCCGCGTTGGCCACGTGCATGTGGGCCAACAACGAGACTGGCGCTATTCAGCCGGTCGCGGACATCACCGAGCGCGCCGCCGCACAGAACACCCCGGTTCACATCGATGCCGTGCAGGTCGCCGGCAAGCTACCCATCAACTTCCATGAGCTGGGTGCCACCACACTCGCGGCCAGCGCCCACAAGTTCGGCGGGCCCCGGGGCATCGGCCTGCTGCTCGCACGCCGTACCCCCGCGCCACTGCCACTAGCCTTCGGCGGCGGCCAGGAGCGCGGCATCCGCCCCGGCACCGTGGACGTGGCCAGCGCGAGCGCGCTCGCCGCGGCCCTGCGCGAGTCCGTCGCGGAAATGGAGCAGGAGACCTCCCGCTTGAGCGCACTCCGCGACAAGCTCAAGGCCGGTATTCAGGACAGCATCGACAACGTCATCATCAACTCCGCCGAGCCCACCCTGGCTTCCCACCTCCACGTGTCCTTCCCGGGCACGGATGGTGACAGCCTCATCATGCTTCTCGACGCCTCCGGCATCGAAGCCTCCGCCGGCTCCGCCTGCCACGCGGGCGTTAACCGCATGTCCCACGTACTCGAGGCCATGGGAATCGACGAGGAACACGGTCGCGGCAGCCTTCGCTTCAGCCTGGGCCGCCTCACCACCGACGAGGACATCGACGTGGTCTTGGCAGAGCTTCCGGAGATCATTCGCCGCGCCCGTTCGGTCTAAGGGAAGCGCGGTTTCTAATAACTTAGCCGGACACTTCACGTGTCGGCTTAGCAGTTCTTTTTTGATGGAAACTATCTGTTGCGCTTTCCCCAACTCGGCTTATCCTAGGCATGCCGATTAGTTCAGGCTCGCGGAGCTTGGTCGGAAGGTCGTGGAGGTACAGATGACTTCTTCAATAACGTTGTTCTCGCATGAAGGTGCTCGGTTCGCTTTACCGTTTGGCGAAGGTACTATCCGTTTCGGTGACAGTGCTGAGCAGGTGGTAGCGGTTCTCGGGGAACCGGAGAATCACCCGAGTGAAAGCCCCTTGTACTACTCCCAAGCAAGTATTCAAGTTCACATCGGTGACAACGGTGTCGAATTCATTGAGTTCGCGACCAACCCTGAGAAAGACGGTGTCACGGTGGAATGGGAAGGCCATAACCTCTCCCGCATGAACGCCATCGAGTGCGCCGAGCTGTTGAAGAGGCTCAACCACGGGGCGCGGCTTGCTGATGATCAAGCTCCAGAATCCTATGTTTTCGAGAAACTGGGGCTTAGCGTATGGCAACCGTACGCGCTTGTTGATGCCCTTGAGGAACTCGAGGAAGCGCGAGCTGAGGGCACCGAGGGTGAGGAACTCGAATATTTCGAAGAAGAAGCCAGGATGGCAGAGTGCTTTGACTCGATCGGTCTGGTTTCTCGCGACTACATGAACGAATACTTCTAGGCCCGCCTTTCGCCAGACCCACGTCCCGCTCCACGGAGGCCAGCGAGAACGTGCGAAATTATTGCCACGCCCAAGGGCGAACAAATGGATCCACTGCGGGAGCCCTATCTTGCGGCCTAGCAAACTCTTGTAACTCGTCAAGCGAACTGAGCGACCACACGTCGTCGGTGTTGAGCTCGCGACCAAGCGCGTCCTCGAGAACCACAATCTGACAACTGGACAGCAGCGAAGTGTGCGAGCGCGGCTTGTTGGCGAACTCGAAACAGTGGTCGTAGGGGCGTCGCCAAGCGCTGCCCAAACACTCGCAGTTGTAGTTCACGTCAAAGGAAGCCGGTGGCCACTGCCAAAGGGGAGCAGGTGTGGTGGTGCCGGTGGAGCAAGCTGCGTGAGAAATGTGCCAAAAGAATTCAATGTTACGTGTGTTGCATCTGTGACTGATGTTGTTAAAGCGGTAGTGTGGCGCGCATGAGCCATGCACGTCGCCTTGTTACCGCCGCCGTTACTGCTGTAGCGGCCGTGGCACTGTCCGTATCCACCGCCGTTGCCATTCCGTCCACCGCACCTTCCGGTGTGGATGTCTCCGGAAATAACCACGCGTCCCTTCGCGGAATCGATTGGGATGCCGTGAAGTCTGATGGCCAGTCCTATGCCTTTGTCAAGGCCACTGAAGGCGTTGGGTTTGTTAACAATCACTTCGTACGCGATGCCAATGCTGCCGCAGCTGCTGGACTGAAGGTCGGTGCTTACCACTACGCGCGCCCGGCTGGTGACGCCAAGCAGCAGGCAGCCAGCTTCGCCTCCCAGATTGCACTGGTGCCGACGCAAACCCTGCCGCCGGTGCTCGATATTGAGGTCGATGAAGGCCTGAGCGCCAAGCAGCTGGAGGAGTGGATCGACACCTTCATGACTGAGCTGAAGTCCCTGACCGGCCGCACGCCGATGCTGTATACCTACAAGTACTTCTGGATGGGCCAGATGGGTAACTCCACGCGCTTCTCTGAGTACCCGCTGTGGTTGGCGGCCTACCAGGACACCGCGCCGGACCCGGTCGGTGGTTGGGACAAGCTGGCTTTCTGGCAGCGCTCCGGCAGCGGCCGCGTGGCCGGCATCGAGACCGATGTGGACATGAACCTTTTCAACGGCACTGAGGCCCAGCTGCACTCCTTCTCCGGCGGCAACTACATTGACTTCGGCGGAATCTTGGATGACCTGGTCATCCCGGGCGTTGACTTGGGCGACGACGCCGGCGTTTTGATTGCTGGAATCCTGGCCCTGGCAGCAGGTGCTGTAGCCCTGCCTGCCGTTGCTGATGCCGCCAAGGATGCGGGCCTGGACGTGGATCCGACCGGGCTTATCAAGCAGGCGGAGAAGCTGCTTAACGACGGCACTATCAGCGCCGATGACCTCAAGCGCATGTCCAACAATGACGCCAGCATTGGTGACTTGGCCATCTTCTTGGATAACGCACAGCACCTCCAGGACGTTGACGCCGATAACGTCAGCCAGCAGGATGTGGAGAACGCCGACCGTGCCGCGCGCAGCGCTGGTCACGCCGCGGGTGTAGCCATCCCGGCATTTGATTCCAAGCAGGTAGCGGACCTGCTCAATAGCCTTCGCTAATCCTCGGCGGTTGCGGCGGCGTCGCGGCGCGGAGTCGCGCCCTTCAAGAAGCGGCGGGTCCAAGACTCGTCGCGAAAGTGCGCGGGCACCGCACCGGAAAGCAGCGGTTTAGCAAGCGCGGCGGCTTGCGGGGAGCCGTCGACTGGCAGCTCGGTGTCTGAGCCGATGAGGATAATGTTGCCGTAGCGCCGCCCTTTAAGCATGGGAGGGTCGGCAATAACGGCGACGTGTGCAAAGACCTCCGCCATCCCAGCTAGTTCTACCTTCGCGCCCTGCAGGTCGGAGTGGTCACCGCAGTTGGCCACGTAGAGCCCGCCAGGCGACAAGGTGGCGCGGACGTGCTGGAAGAACTCTTGTGTGGTCAGCGGTTCCGGGGTTGTATCACCTGCGAAGACGTCGCGGATGATGACGTCGAAACGGTTCGGCGGGAAGCCCTCCGTCACCGCGCGTGCCTCGCCGGCGCGGATTTTCACGCGGGGAGCGGCAGGGATATCGGCCAGCTCGCGGATGAGCTCGGCCAGTTTCGCGTCGAGTTCGACGACGGTGTTGTGGGAATCCGGCCAGAGATCCGCGAAGTAGCGGGGGAGCGAGCAGCCACCGCCGCCTAGGTGGAGCAGGCGCTTGCCACGCGCAAGGTTCTCCACAGCTGCGGCAATCCAGCGCATGTACTCAAACTCCAGCGTGCGTGGCTCTTCGGGGATGAGGTGTGAGGAGGGCACGCCGTTAATGTTGAGGATGAAGGCGCCATCGCGGAAGGGGTCGGCTTCGACGACAAGCTCCCCCGTGGAAATTTCGTAGGTGCCCGCGATTGAATCTGTCTTGTTGCGTTTCCTGCCCATAATGCCCTTTAGCATAGGGAATAGAGCGTGAGTCCAGTGTGTTGGGGTATGGGGTACACCGCGACTAACCTAAGGGTCCGAAAGAAAGAAGAAGGGGAAAGCATGCGAGTATTGGTAGCCATGTCCGGCGGCGTCGATTCCTCGGTCGCCGCGGCACGCGCGGTGGAGGCGGGCCACGACGTCATTGGCGTGCACTTGGCCCTGCACAAGGATGCACAGCAGACCCGTGAGAAGGCGCGCGGTTGCTGCTCCTTGGAGGATTCCGCCGATGCCCGCCGTGTGTGCGACAAGCTCGGCATTCCTTTCTACGTGTGGGACTTCTCCGAGGAGTTCAAGGAAGCCGTCATCGGTGACTTCGTGGACTCCTACGCCCGCGGCGAAACCCCGAATCCGTGCTTGCGCTGTAATGAGAAGATCAAGTTTGCAGCTTTGCTCCGCAAGGGCATGGCGCTGGGCTTCGATGCGGTGGCCACGGGCCATTACGCCACTATCGACGATGACGGCTACATGCGCCGCTCCCTGGATGAAAACAAGGACCAGTCCTATGTGCTGGGTGTCATCACCAAGGAGGAGCTGGACCACTGCTTCTTCCCGATTGGAGATACCCCGAAGCCGCAGATCCGCGAGGAAGCCAAGCGCCATGGTTTCTCCACGGCAGCCAAGCCGGATTCTTATGACATCTGCTTCATTCCGGATGGCAACACCCAGGCCTTTCTGGGGCGTTCCATCGGTCTGCGCCCGGGCATGATCGTGGACACTGAGGGCAATGAGCTCAAGGAACACGATGGCGCGTGGAACTACACCATCGGCCAGCGCAAGGGGCTGGACATCAAGACGCCGACTGCCGACGGCTCCCCGCGCTACGTCACCGACATCGACGCGGCCACCGGCACCGTCACCGTCGGATCGCGCGCCGACTTGGCCGTGACCCGAATCGAAGCCGACCGCTTGAAGTACCTGCACCCGGCTATGGAGGGCGACTTCGACTGCGAGGTACAGGTCCGCGCCCACGGTTCCGTCGTTCCCTGCCGCGCCCACGTGGACCGCGAGGCCGACCGCATGACGCTGGAGCTGAAGGAGCCTCTTTCCGGTGTGGCTCGTGGCCAGGCTGCCGTGCTCTACCTGCCGAGCCCGGACGAGCTGGGCGATATCGTGCTGGGCTCGGGCACCATCTGCGGGACGGCGTAGATGACGGGATTCGCCCTTGGCCCCATGCCCGGCACCTCCATGGCGGAGGCTGCGGACATCATCATGGGGGAGACCGAACTTCCTGCCATCCCGCAGCTGCCCGAGCGTGGCCTCGGTTCCGACGCGGTGGGCCGCACGGCCAGCATGCTGGAGGCTATCTCCATCGACCGCGGCCCGCGCTCGTGGCGCATGACGGCGCGCCCGCAGTTGCTGACTCGCCGCACGTGGGACCGCTTGGAACGTGACCTCGACGAGGTCCAGGAAGCCTGGGGCGAGACGGTGCCTCGCGTCAAGGTGCAAGCACTCGGTCCATGGACGCTTGCAGCGAGCATTGAGCTTTCCGACGGGCACCGCGTCCTCACCGATCGCGGCGCCTTTCACGAGCTCGCGGAGTCACTTCTCTATGGCGTCCGCGCCCACGCCGCGGATGTCGCGCGCCGCTTCAACGGGGAGGTCGTCGTCCAACTCGACGAGCCACTCCTCGCAGACGTCATCTCCGGCCGAATCCCCGGCACCACCGACTTCGATACCATCCCGGCGGTTCCAGAGGAGGTCGCTCTTGAGCAGCTCCTTGTCTTCGAGGCCGACTACCTACACGCCCCGCCGCTGTGGTCGCTAGCGCCTGCAGCCTCGACCTTCCTCACGGATTTCCGTGGTCTGGAGACCCCGCGCCACCTGGATGGCCTGGGCGAGCACTTGAATGCCGGCCACCGCATCGGTCTGGGCATTGAAGGCTCCGATGCCCGCGCGGAGGCCATCGCGCTGGCCCGCCACCTTGACCGCATCGGCATGCCGCGCGACCTGCTCGTCGACCGTTTCGACGTCTATCCCGTCAAGGCCTCCGCCAGATCCCTGCGCTCGGTTACCGAGACCGCCGGCATCCTCACTCGCGATGCCGGTGACCTTTAGCTCACCCTCTAATCGACTCTCCCCAGGCTGTCCGTCGTGGTGAAATACGACTCCATATACGGGATGACGAACTGGAGCTGGCCATGGGCAGTGGCTTCGATGAGGTCGGCGTCGATAAGCCTTTGGCGTGTGGCCGACAGCGACCGCACCGTCCGTTCCTGGTGCGCCGCAATGTTCTTGATTTCTGCCGTGCCGTCCTCCATGACCGCGCTCATCGCCTCGAGGAAGAGGCGCTGGGCCGGTGGAAGCGAAAGGGTAGCGGGCTGGTGCACCTGGGCGCCCAAAACCGAGATAGCCTCGGCCGACACTGCCGCGACGTCACCCTCCTCGATGCGGCTTCCACCCTCGCGCTGTGCTGTGCCCCAAGCCAGTGAGCCCACCAGCTGCACCATGTAGGGGTAGCCGCGGGACAGCCGCACCGCGGCCGCTACTGCATCATCGGTGAACTCGAGGCCGGATTGTGAGGCGGTTTCGGTGAAGGCCACCTCGGCGTTCGCGGGGGAGAGCGGGCCCAGAACGAATTTCTGCGCGCGGCGCAGGAAAGTTACACCAGGCAGGTCTAACAGGCGGTTGACTCCCTGTGGAAGTCCTGCAGCGACAATGGCGACGTCGAGCTCATCGCGCACCAAGTCTTGGTAGGTCACGGCCAACGACGTGAGGTCCTCGGCGTCGGCGTCCTGGACCTCGTCGATGGTCAGCAGCACGCCAGTGCCTTCGAGCAGGCCTAAAAGCTCGCGCAGGCGGGTGTTGAGCGTGGGTTTATAGGCTTCCTCGGTGTTGTGTTGGATGCCGATGGTTGCCAAGCCGCCGATCCCCACGCGGTTGACCTTGCTCTTATCCGCCGGGGCCAGCTTGTCCATGATGCGTGGGATGGTGGTGTCAACGAGCTCGTCAACCATGGAGCTGCGGCCTGAGGCCCGCAGGGTAATCCACCCGCGGCTAGAGGCGATATCTTCGAGCTCGTTGAGGAGCACCGTCTTACCGATACCGCGGGCACCGCTGATGATGAGCGAGCGGCCCGGGCTGCCTGGTTGGGAGTCAAGCGCAGCCCGGAAGGTGTCGAGCACTGCCGTGCGCCCGACCCAAAAGAGTGGTGGAACGCCGAAGGTGGGGCGGAAGGGGTTTTCATGTGGGGACATAGCCTCATCCTAGAGCATTGGGAGATTTGGGAGACTTTTTAAACTCAGGAGATTTGGGAGACTTTTCTGAGGGTGTCGACTAGGGAGACCAACTATCTCTCTCGTCCTCTATGCGTCTCGTCCGGCGCGGATTGCGGCGACGACGTCGAAGTCTCCCTTCACATCGATAGGTGCACGCTGGGAGAGTTCGGTCGCCTTTTCTTCGATGGACTTTCTGTTAGCAGTGAATGGGGATGACGCGGCCATAGTGAGGATGTTGCGCACGTAGTCTTCGAGGGAAACACCAGCGGTAGCGGCGCGGTGCTGAAGAGTTGCGATGGTTGTACTGTCTACGTCCTGGATTTCAACGGTGCAGGTAGGGGAGGAGCTCATAGTGCTATCGTACGGGAGCTTCTTGACCAGCGTCTGCGTGGCTAGAAGGCTGCAAGGCCTGCCAAGCTACCGCGCCAATGTGCAGCGAGCAGGCTGCCACAAGGGCGTACCACCAGCCAAAATTCACTGAGGTGTGCCATGGCATGGCGTAGCCGATGAAGAGTATGGCGAGAATCGTAATCGCCGCGGTGACGATGTGATTTGCCGTGGAAAGGGGCTTTCGCAGGGCCTTCCATGCGGCCCAGAGCTCCGAAGCGGTGATGACGGCGAGCGCTACGGTGAGGAACATGCTTACTCCTTAAGATGCGAGCTCGTCGAATAGAGCTTGGGCAAGGTCTTCGGTACCGGCGAGGGAATCGTTGTTGGCGAAGGCGGCGCGCTTGGTCTCTGGTTCGATGATGAGCATCGTGGAATAGCCATAGGTACCGCCGTTGTGCCAGTACCCAGCATTGTTTTCGCTGGGAGGCTGCCAGCCGAAGTCGGTATCGCCGTTGTCCATGAACCACTCGGCGAACTTGGCCATGTCACTCGCCGTGGAACGGATCGCTCCCGCGGGTGCGGAGCCTTCCATCTCCCACGGCTCAGCGTGGCGGCCGGTGGGGGTTAGGCCGCGTGGAGCGTCGTCAGGCACAGAGCCCGGAGTCATGAGATAGGTCTCTGTCATGCCAGCTGGCTCGAAGATGCGTTCCTTGAGCATCTGCTCATAAGGTTGCCCGTCAACGGTCTCGAGCATGTGGCCCAAGAGTCCATAGCCAAGGTTTGAATAGGATTCTTCACCGCGGTCTTTTAGTTCGGCCTCCGTGGCGGCAGCCACGATGTCCTCAATGGTCTCACCTTCATAGGGATTCGAGCCGGTGACACCCGAGGCGAGATTGCTGAGGAGGCTCGCGCTCGCCAGTCGCGGTAGGCCAGAGGTGTGGTCGAGCAATTCTTGGACGGTGACGTCCGCGACGGGCGCATCGCCGACATTGAGGACCTCGCCCACAGTGGTGTCAGTTCTCAGCTTTTCCTCTTCGACGAGCTGGTGGGCCAGTTCGCCGGTGAACATCTTGGTCACGGAGCCGATTTCGACCTCCGTGTGCTCGTCGCTGCCCAGTCCCGCAAAGGTGACCTTGCCGTCCTGGAGGGTAAAAGCGGTGATGTTGTGGAAGCCGGACTCTGAGTGCTCTTCCAACTGGGCAGCTAAGGCTTCGTCACCAGTTTTGTCTTTTGCCAGAGCAATTCTTTGCGGCCCCGTGATGAGCAGGATGGCTGCAACGGCAATGGCAGCGATGACGGCTAGGGAAATTCTACGCATTAGTGGTCCTCGCTCGCGGTGATGATGGTGAGAAGGGGGATTACTCGGGCAGGGCGGATGGAATACTCGCCGCCAGACTTCGTGGTCCAGCCCGCATGGGTCAGCGCGCTCAAGTGGTGGTAGGCGGTGCCAGTTGAGGTGACGATGTCTTCTTCGACAAGCTCAGCGGCTGTCGCGGGTGCAGCGAGCAGGCGGCGCAGGATTTCGCCGCGGATGGGATGGGCAAGCGCGGAGAGTCGCTCGAGATTCTCCGCCCAGCTCTCATCGGTGACGAAGTTGGTGGGGCGCTGCCATTGGTAGGCATAAGTGCGCTTACCGACGTTTATGTTGCCGCCAAAGATGACGGAACCGTCGGGAAGCTGCTCGTTGGGTGCGAGGGCGTCGACCAACCAGTAGGTCGAGTCTTCTCCAGTGGTGGATGCGGGGCCGGCGTCGGTGGGCGTGGTGCGCCCCTCAAGCGCGGCGACGCGCGCTTCAAGTTCTGCGAGGCGTGCTTCGACTTTTGTGTCCATGGTTTCTAGAATTCCAGAAATCTAGAAACCTGGCAAGAGTTAGTTGGGGATTAGGTGCTGGGGTTAAGAAATCATCGGCCAAGCAGTGGAGACATCCGAGGCATCGCGCCCGCGTCCTTCCAGGTACTTCTTGAAGGACTCGCGGTCCTTGTACCACTCGACGGCCTGGTACTCCATGAGCTCGTTGGTATCCATCTGGGCTAGCTCGGGGAAGTGCTGGCGCACTTGCTTCCAGGCGACGCGGGCGGCCGCGAGGGCGTCGGCAGTCGCCTCGTGTGCGTTGGTCAATTCCACGCCGTAGTGGGCGGAGACCTCCTCCAAGGTGCGCTTGCCTTTGCGCCACTTGTCCTTAACGCGGTCGATGACGAAAGGATCGAACACTGGGCCGTTTACTGTGAAGTCCCCGGTCAGCGCGCGCAGTACGGAGAGATCGTAGGCGGCGTTGTAGACGATGAGCGTGAGTCCCTCGTCCCAGGCCTGATAGATGGAATCGATCGTCTCCTTGAGCACCTCCTCGTGGGGGCGACCTTCCGCGCGGGCCTTCTCAGTAGTGATGCCGTGGATCTTGGCGGCTTCCTCGGGGATCTCCACGCCGGGGTCAGCGAGCATTTCCCGCTTGTCTACTTCGCGCCCGTCGATACGCACTAGGGCAGAGGTGACGATGCGGGCTTCTTTGGGCTTTACGGAGGTGGTCTCGAGGTCGAAGGAGAGCATGCGGGTGGCGTCGAAGTTCATGGACAACACTCTAGCGCCCGGCTCGGACACGCACTGTGGAAGTGCTGCAGAATGGCGATCCGAATCTTGCAGAATGACGATCCAACCCTTGTAGAATGACGGATGAATCATTGCAGAATGACCAACTGCAGGTAGAGTGCTATGTATGGAACGGTATATTAGGCGCGGCATGGAAGGTTTTGCCCGAGAAGCATTGACCTTCTCACCCGTTGTCCACGTCACGGGCGCACGGCAGGTTGGCAAATCGACGTTGACAAGGCATCTCGGCCTTGAACGTGCTGTGTATGTAACGCTGGATGATCCCGCTGCTCTCTCACTAGCGGAAGAGGATCCGACGACCTTTGTGCAGCAAGGTGGTGACGCAACGCTGATTATCGATGAGATTCAGCGGCTTCCCGAGCTCACGCTGCCGTTAAAGGCTGAGGTGGATAGGAACCGCCGGCCAGGTCGATTTATCATTACTGGTTCATCAGATTTTGCTCGGGGCGTGGGTCGGAAGGACTCTCTGGCAGGAAGAATTATTGATCTCCATTTAAACCCACTGAGCCAACAAGAGATTTGTGAAACGGTCAGTGACGGCGCCTTTGTAGATAGGCTCGATGAGCTCGTCGAATTGCCTGTGCGTTCGGTTCCTACGGAACAAGTAGATCGAGCTGGCTTGGTGGACAAAGTGCTCAAGGGCGGCTATCCGGTTGCATTAGAACTGCAAGATCGGATGCGCCGAGCTTGGTTCGAGTCTTATGTTTCACACGTGACGGTGATTGAAGAAACCCTATCCCGGGAAAGCGCACAGCCGGGGAGGCTGCAATCGCTGTTGCGTCTACTCGCAGCGCATCAGGCAGGGGAGTTGGTTCCGGCGAAACTCGCGCGTGAAGCGGAAATCCCAGCGTCTACTGTTCGCTCCTACCTTGATACTTTGTCAAGGCTGTTCCTTTCCTCGCAAGTGAAAGCGTGGAAATCAAATTTGACGTCGAGAGAGATCTCCAAGCCTAAAAGCTGGGTCACTGACTCCGGTTTGGCTTCCTGGTTAGCAGGGCAAACCCGAGACATGCTCATGAATCCTCTGGTGCAGTCGCACCTAGGGCATTTGGTCGAAGGGTTTGTTCTTCAAGAGCTTTCTGCCCAGCAGGGTTGGGCAGAAAACCAGCATCAGCTTCTTCACTGGCGTGATAGCGCCGGGATGGAAGCAGACGTTGTGATCGAATTCGCGGACAATAGCATCGCTGCGCTTGAGGTTAAATCCGGTGCGACAGTCAAGGCAGGGCAGGTTCGGCATTTGCGTGCACTGAGCGAGAAACTAGGGCCGCGTTTCCGTGGAGGATTTGTCTTGGCTCCGATTCCCTATGTGCAGCCCTTGGGGGACAAACTATGTGCGTTACCGATGTCATTTTTGTGGCGTGGATAGGCCGTTTGGCCAGGTACATGCTGTGTCCGGTAGCCCCGCTACACTGGTGACTCGTGAGTGATGCAGTAGATATCCAACGCGAATGGTCCGAGCTTGCCCAGGAAGTGCGCAAGCACCGTGAGCTGTACTACAACGGCGAGCCGTCAATCCCGGATGCGGACTTTGACGCCCTTTTTCAGCGCTTGTTGACCCTGGAAGCAGAGCACCCGGAGCTTCAAACTCCGGATTCGCCTACCCAGCAGGTCGGTGCCGCGCCGGAAGGTGCCCTTGACATCGAGCATCTGGAGCGCCTGTACAGCTTGGACAACGTCTTCAGTGCGGATGAGCTGCAGGACTGGCTGGACCGTACCCCGGCAAAGGCCTACCTCACTGAGCTGAAGATCGACGGTCTGTCCATTGACTTGGTCTACCGCGACGGCAAGCTCGCCACGGCCGCCACGCGTGGTGATGGTCGCGTCGGTGAGGACATCACTGCCAACGCACGTGTTATCCCCGACATCCCTCATGAGTTGGCGGGCAGCGAAGAATACCCGGTTCCCTCCCTGGTAGAGGTCCGCGGCGAGGTGTACATGCGCCCGGATGAATTTGAGGAGATTAACTCCGCACGCCGCGAGGATGGCAAGCCGACCTTTGCCAACCCCCGCAACGCGGCGGCGGGTGGGCTGCGCATGAAGGACCCGGAGGACGTCAAGAAGCGTCGGCTCCACATGGTCTGCCACGGCATCGGCGCGCGCGAGGGCTTCCAGCCCGCCTCGCAGCACGATGCCTACAAGGCCCTCGAGGCCTGGGGATTCCCGGTGTCGCCCTATACCCAGCGAGTCACCACCGCCAAGGAGGTTCAGGAGCGCGTGACCTACTGGGAGGAGCACCGCCACGACGCCTACTTTGAGATGGACGGTCTCGTCATCAAGGTCGATGATCTGGCCAGCCAGCGCGCCTTGGGTGCGACTTCGCGCGCGCCGCGCTGGGCTATTGCCTATAAATACCCGCCGGAGGAGGTCACCACCAAGCTGCTCAACATCGAGGTAGGTGTGGGACGTACCGGGCGCGTGACGCCTTTCGCCATCATGGAACCAGTCTTTGTCTCCGGCTCGACGGTCTCCATGGCCACCCTGCATAACCAATTCGAGGTCAAGAACAAGAATGTCCTCATTGGGGATACCATCATCATCCGCAAGGCCGGAGAGATCATCCCCGAGGTCCTCGGCCCCGTTCTGGATAAGCGCGATGGCAGCGAGACCGAATGGGTCTTTCCGGAGAACTGCCCTGCCTGCGGCACGAAGCTGGCCCCGCAGAAGGAAGGCGACCAGGACTGGCGCTGCCCCAATACCCGCAGCTGCCCAGCGCAGCTGGCGGCGCGTCTGGAGTATTTGGCCTCCCGCAAGGCACTCGACATTGGTGAGCTGGGAGAGAAGGCAGCCACAGATCTGATTTCTTCCGGTGTGCTCGTGGACGAGGCGGAACTCTTTGACCTCGATGAAGACGCCCTCCTCAAATCTTCGGTTTATACCACACAGAAGGGCGCGCTCAACGCCTCTGGTAAAAAGCTGCTGGAGAACCTCAAGACGGCCCGCCAAGCCGAGTTCTGGCGAGTGCTCGTAGCGCTGTCCATTCGCCACGTCGGCCCCATTGCGGCGCGTGCGCTAGCCGCCCGCTTCGGCTCCATGGAGGCGCTGCGCGCGGCTTCGGTGGAGGAGCTGGCGGATACCGACGGCGTGGGCAGCATCATCGCGGAATCCTTCAAGCAGTGGTTCGAGGTGGATTGGCACGACAACATCGTGCAGAAGTGGACCGCGGCCGGGGTCACCATGGCGGAGGAAGTCAGCGATAAACCAGCGCAGACGCTTGAAGGAATTACCGTGGTAGTGACCGGCACCTTGGAGAACTTCACTCGTGATTCGGCCAAGGAGGCCATTATCACCCGCGGCGGAAAGGCATCCGGTTCGGTGTCGAAGAAGACCAACTACGTCGTCGTAGGAGAAAACGCCGGTTCAAAGGAACAGAAGGCCCGCGACCTTGGCTTGACCATCTTGGATGAGGAGGGCTTCAACCGACTCCTTGAAACGGGCGAGGCATGAAGTTAGCCGCCTTCGACCTGGACGGCACTATCTACTTTGATGGGCACATGCCCGAGGACGTGCCGGAGGCGATTGCCGGTTGGCGCGCTGCGGGCAACCTTGCCGTCGTGGCCACGGGCAAGTCTCCCTATTCGGCCCGCCGAGCCCTCGAGCCTTTTGGCGTTGACTTCGACTACTACCTGCTCTGCAACGGCACGGTCATCACGGATGGTTCCTATGAGCTGCTCTATGAAAGCCACGTGCCGCCCGAGGTAGTCCGCGCTGTGTATGAGCGGGTTCGTGATATTCCGAAGCTCGACTTGTATTGCACGCGCCTGGAAGCCCCAGACGGTCACCTCGTCCGCAACGTAGGGGGCGTGCACAATCCCATCATCAGCGAGCCAGTGCCGGTAGCGCCCGAGCGCATCGAGAAGGAGGCCTTTCCCCTCGTTGCCGCCTGGACGCCGGGTAACCCGGAGCTACAGAAAGAGATTGCCCAGTGGGTCACCGACCGTTTTCCCGTCGGGACCGCGATGAACCGCAACTTCTTCGACATTACGCCGCCCGGTCACGACAAGGGTTTTGCCTTGACCTGGCTCCTTCGTCTCCTGGAAGTTGAGCGTTCCGAGATCGAGCTCATCACCTTCGGGGACGGCCACAATGACCTGCCCATGCATGCGCTTGCCGACGTCTCCCTGACCTTCCCGTGGGCGCAACCCGACATCCAGGAGGCGTGCACCGCGGTGGTGGACTCGGCCGTGAAAGGTCTAATACACTACGGTTCATGAAGATTGCGGCTTTGGACATGGATGGCACCGTTTACGTCAACGAAGACATAACTGAGGCCGTAAAGGAAGCCGTCGCCGCGTGGCGGGCCGCTGGTAACCTCGCGGTCTCTGCGACGGGTAAGTCTATTGCCAACGCGCGCAACACACTCGAGCCCTTCGGCGTGGAGCTGGACTACCACGTGCTCTACAACGGCACCGTCATCACGGACGGCGATTACTCCATCCTCCACGAGGAGCACTTGCCCAGTGATATCGTCCAAGCCGTCATTGATCGCTTCACTGGGCTGCCGTTGAATATCTACCTCACGGGCTTGTCTGGAGCCGATCAGGTGGCATGGGATGGCTTGGCGGGGCGAGAGTCCTCGATGGTGGCGAATACGGAGGCGGTGGATCCGAGGGACGTCGCCAAGCGCAGCACGGTCCTCATGTCCTTGTGGATCCCAGGAAACCCTGGGTTGCGCCGTGAAGTCGACGAGTGGGTCCGCGAAAACTGTAATGTCGAGTCATCCTTCAACTGCGACTTCTACGACATCATGCCGCCTGGGCATAACAAGGGTGAGGGCTTGACACGGTTGCTTAGCCGTCTCGGCCACGAAGAAGCTGAACTCTACACTTTCGGTGATAGCTTCAATGATCTCTCGATGCATTCGATCGCCACCGAGTCCTTCACGTTCCCGGGAACGCAGATCGCCGACGAGGTGGACCATGTGGTTCCCGACGTCGCCGCGGGCCTCAGCTTATTGCTCGACCGCTAGGTCGATCTAGGTGAGGAACGCGCCCAAGATGGCGCCCAAGTCACCCAGGTGCTCGACCTCAGAAGCGAGATAATCGGGCCCACCAACGCGGCCCATCACCACGAAATAGTTCGTACCCACCAGGGGAGCCGCAGCCAGCGCGGATTCGATGAGGGTCCACGATTCCGGGATCCACGTGTCCTTTTCTGGATTGAGTACGCGGGCCGAAGTGACGTTGAGGTCGGTGGGGATCGAGCCGTCGTCGGCAGGCGCTGCGTCCGAGGCAGCGATGCGGCTGATCTTCTCGTCGTTAGCAATGACGATGGCCCAGTTAGAGGTCAGCGCCTTGGGGATGGCGGCGCAGACTTCATTCATTGCGGCTGTCACGTTGCGTTGTGCGGCAACCTTGGCCAGCACGTGGATCTGCCCGCGGCGGTCAACGCGTCCACTGAATGGGCGGATGGAGTCAACTTCTACGCCTTCTACGGTCTGTGCCGCGGTGATGATCTCGTCAGCCATGGTGGACTGGGGGAGATCGAGGACGATGTCATCCATGACCGTCCCATCGGGGAAGTTTTCCACGATGTCAACGGAACGAATATCGGCCTCGATGCTGCCCATCGCGTTGGCGAGGAGGCCAAGGCTGCCGGGAGTGTCAGGGAGTAGGACACGGACGAGGTACGACATATCGTTCTTTCTAGGGGAGCTAAGCGGTTAAGCAAGGGATGATAGGTTCTACTAACCCGATCGATGGTACCCAAGGTATCGAATACTATTCAATAGTATTGAGCATCACTTAGGGGAGGAGTGGTGGTGGCATGGCATCGGCCGTGCAGTACCATGGGTGCTTAGCTATCAACCGTCTCAATGAATAAAAGGATGGAGTTCGCGTGTCTGATATTTCGCGTGACGAGGTCGCGCACTTGGCAAAGCTGTCGCGATTGGCCCTGAGCGAGGAAGAACTGAAGCAGTTCGCCGCGCAGATCGACGAAATCGTGGACTCCGTGTCCGCGGTTGGCAAGGTCGAGGCTGAAGGTGTGGAGCCGATGTCGCACCCGCACTCCGTACATGCCCCTATGCGTGAGGACGTTGTCGTGCGAACCCTCACTGCCGAGCAGGCCTTGGACCAGGCCCCCGCAGCTGATGAAGATCGCTTCATGGTTCCGCAGATTCTGGGTGGAGGAGACGAATAAGAATGGCACAATTCATTGCGCCCACCGAGGGCATTACTGCACTAACCGCCGCCGAGTTGGCTGAGAAGATCCACTCCCGCGAGCTCACCTCCCGCGAAGTTACTCAGGCCTTCCTGGACCGCATCGCGGAAACCGACGGTGAGCTCAACGCTTTCCTACATGTCGGTGCCGAGGAAGCACTGGCGGCTGCCGACGCCGTCGATAAGTCCCTCGACGCCGGCGAAGAACCCGCCTCCGCTTTGGCTGGTGTGCCACTGGCACTCAAGGACCTGTTGGTGACTACCGACGCCCCCACGACCGCCGCCTCCAAGATGCTGGAAGGTTGGGTCTCGCCTTATGACGCCACGCTGGTGACCAAGCTGCGCGAGGCAGGTATCCCGATCCTTGGCAAGACGAACCTTGATGAGTTTGCGATGGGCTCCTCCAACGAGAACTCCGCCTACGGTCCGGCCCACAACCCCTATGACACCGAGCGCACACCGGGCGGCTCCGGTGGTGGTACCGCCGCAGCTCTGGCCTCTGGTCAAGCCCCGCTGGGAATCGGTACTGACACCGGTGGCTCGATCCGTCAGCCGGCTGCTTTGACCAACACCGTGGGCGTAAAGCCGACATACGGCACGGTGTCTCGTTACGGTCTCATCGCCGCTGCAAGCTCCTTGGACCAGGCTGGCCCGACTGCCCGTACGGTTCTGGATACCGCCTTGCTGCACGAAATTATTGCCGGCCACGACTCCTTCGATGCCACTTCCGTGAATAAGCCGGTC
The DNA here is from genome assembly GCF_001814605.1 of Corynebacterium sp. HMSC074C01. Classification (NCBI taxonomy): domain Bacteria; kingdom Bacillati; phylum Actinomycetota; class Actinomycetes; order Mycobacteriales; family Corynebacteriaceae; genus Corynebacterium; species Corynebacterium sp. HMSC074C01. The sequence goes on from NZ_KV817269.1 coordinate 119,910, forward strand.
GCACCAGTAGTCGCAGCCGCCAAGGAGGGGGCCAACGGTGACCTGTCCGGCGTGAAGGTCGGCCTGATCAAGCAATTCGAGCGCGATGGTTGGCAGCTGGGCGTGATGGAGGCCTACCACGCAGCGGTTGAACAGCTGAAGTCTCAGGGGGCAGAGATCGTTGAGGTCGACTGCCCGCACTTCGATGACGCTCTCGCTGCCTACTACCTCATCATGCCGTGTGAGGTCTCCTCCAACCTGGCCCGCTTCGACGGTATGCGCTACGGCCTGCGCGTGGGCGATGACGGAACCCACTCTGCGGAAGAGGTCATGTCCCTGTCCCGCGCGGCTGGTTTCGGCCCCGAGGTTAAGCGCCGCATCATGCTGGGTACCTACGCCCTGTCCGTCGGCTACTACGACGCCTACTACCTCCAGGCGCAGCGTGTTCGCACCCTCATTGCACAGGACTTTGAGCGTGCCTTCGAGCAGGTCGATGTCCTCGTTTCCCCGACCACCCCGACCACAGCCTTCAAGCTGGGCGAGAAGGTCGAGGACCCGATGGAGATGTACAACTTCGACCTGTGCACCCTGCCGTTGAACCTCGCCGGCGTGTGCGGCATGTCCGTTCCTTCCGGAATGGCATCCGACACCAACTTGCCCACCGGCCTTCAGATCATGGCACCGGCATTTAAGGATGACCGCCTGTACAAGGTCGGCGCCGCCTACGAAGCAGGGCGCAAGTAGTACACACACTTCGGACCAGCCCCTAGTGCGCATGAGCCGGGGTCTTTCACTGACGTGGGAGGCCGCCGGCCTTCGTCGTTTGGGACGACCGAGGGTTTAGAAGGGGATGTCGTCGGTGCCGGCATCAGCGTCGGTCTTGCTCTCATCCTTGGCTTCGGCTTCGGCCTTGGTTTTGGTTTGTTGTTGTGCGTAGTCGTCGAGTTCTTGTTTTAAGTGTTGGGCGTCTTCGCGTACGCGTTTCCTGGTGGCGGTGATGTGTTGGGCTACTGTTTGTGCCCACCGTTTCTGTTTTGGTGCTAGCGGCCCGTCGGCTTCGGTAATAGTCCAAGTACCGTCTTCGTATAGCCAGATGACATCCCCGCTATACGGGTCCAGCAGGTATTTGAGGCTGCCATCGGTTTTCATGTTGTGATGACCCTGGCATAAACACGCCAGGTTCTTCGGATGGGTGGGCCCGCCTTCAGCCCAGTTATGCCGATGATCCAACTGGCTAAGAAAAGCTGGTTTGCCACAGCCGCCAACCCGGCAGGTACCGTCACGGCCTTCGACATGTTTGCGCATGATGATTCCTGGTTGGTAGCCATCGGCTTCAGCAACGTCACCGGTTAAGTCCCGGGTCTTATCATGCGGCATCGGCTTAGCCCGCCAGCCGAAGCCTTCAATAAAGGTTGGTGCATCCTCAATATCGCAGGCCTGGTAGGTGTGTAACACCACGGTAGCTGGTGGCTTAATCTCACCGGAAAGCAGTTTTATGACTGCCTCCGGGACGGTGATATCTTCCTTGGCGGCCGTCTGGTGGATGAAGGCGTCGAGTTTAATGCCGGTGTCTTCATCACAGTGCAGTTCCAACCAGGCTGAGGTGCCGTTAGAAGAAAACCGGTACGTATTTTTAGGGCGGGTGTCCTGGTAGGCGATGGAGTTATCGAGGGTTTTGCAGATATCGCGGACTTTGCGCCTGATTTGACTGCGCGTGGGAAAAGCCTGATTCGGTTTAGAAGGGGTGAAGAAGTCAGCCAGGAGAGTGTCGATGAAGTCTAGGGTTTCATCAGTCAAGGCTGTCAGTGCTGACATGGGTTGATCAATAGCAATAAGGGACTCGATGTCGAGCAGGCACAAGGTGTCTTGTATGGCTTTAACTTTCGGCAGGCTATCCAGGCGATGGATAGCACGCAGGCCGGATTTGATGTGGCCTTCGGGCAGTGACCAGGCAGCAACCAGGGATAGTGCGGTGGTGTTGATATCAGCCTGCAGGCTGGGCATAGCCCCGACCCAGGTGTCATAGGCAGCTCGTCGTGCTTTCGCGCGGGCTATGGCGTGTGGGTTATTCGGGTTGGTGGTGGAAAAGAAGAAGGTTGGTGGGCGTGTGGCAGTGGTCATGGGTATCTCCCCCGAGATAAACATGTGTTAGAAGAAGTGTTCTAACCATGATTCTAGTACCACACACCCAGTATGGCCATAGCCTGCGGTGAATTCGTGTCAAGTCGTTACTATAAACGGGGGTAGCTGCCCCACGTTAGCCAGCACATTCGATGACACAATGTTGGATCCTTCGCCTGTGCAAGAGCACAAAACGCCCCTCCGACCGTCAGTGACAGCGCGAAGGGGGCGTAGGTGGGGGATCTACTTGGCGTCGGAAAGCGCGTAGGCAGCGCCGGCGCTCGCGGCAGTGACGGCAAGAACTGCGGGCCAGGAGCCCATCTTCTTAGCCAGCGGGTGGGAGAGGCCAAAGGCGCCGGTGTATAGAGCTGCCAGACCAGCGGTAGTGGCTGGGTTCGTCTTAGCCCACCAGCTGCGGCCCGCCCACATGCCAGCGGCGGCAAGCACCACGCCGCCAAGCGGGCGAATGCCAGTCTCCCGGGCGGTGAGCCAGCCGCCGATAAGTCCCAGCGTGACGGTCGCTGCCGTCGATACGTCCTGCGGTTTCTTGATATCAATCATTCCCATGCGCCTCAGTTTAGGCCGCGTGAGCGTGCGGTGGCTAGACTTCGCTGCATGAAACTCGGAGGAACGCCGCCGTCGGAGAAGCAAGCGTGGCTCGCCATGGCCGCGCTATCACTGGGCTTTTTCATGTCCTTGCTCGACCAATCGATGATTGCCGTCGCGCTTCCCGACGTCCGCCGTGAGTTCCACGCCGATGTCAACCAGGTGCTGTGGGTCTCCGCCATCTATCTGCTCGCCGTGGTCGTGCCGCTGTTGTTTACCGGCCGCCTCGGCGATATCTATGGCCAGAAGAAAATGTTCCAGTTGGGCGTCGGGCTCTTTGGCATCGGCGCGCTGCTGTGCGCGTTAGCGCCCTCGGTGGAGTTTCTTATCGCAGCAAGAGCCTTGCAAGGTTTCGGGGCGTCGATTCAAATGCCGCAGACTATGGCCGTCATCAACCGCATCTTTGCCCGGGAGCGGCGCGGCCGTGCGCTCGGCGTCTGGGGAGTGGTTGGGTCTTTGGCCACGCTCGCCGGGCCGCTCTTGGGTGGCTTCGTCGTCGCTGCATTCGGCTGGCAGGCTGTTTTCTGGATTCATATTCCTTTTGTTGTCGCCGCAATCGTCTTATCTGGCCTGTGGGTGCCTGCCTTACCTACGGCGACGGGGAAGATTGACTTCGTGTCGGTGGGGGCGTCGTTTATCGCGTTAACGTGCTTCGTCTTCGCAGTGCAACAGGGCCCAGAGACGGGCTGGCCGTGGTGGATTTGGGTCCTGCTCCTTGCTGGTGTGGTGGGCATTTACATCTTCGTGCGCTTGCAATCATCGCGGGGGATGGCGGCGCTCGTCCCGCTCGTGCTGTTTAAGGACCGCAACTACTCCGCGGGTTCAGTGGCCATCGTGTCCATGGGATTCATGGCGGCGTCGATGATGATTCCAATCATGATGTGGCTGCAGGTCGAGCAGGACATGTCGGCGCGCGATGCTGGAATCATCGTCACACCCATGGCGCTGGTCTCTTTGTGCGTGTCGCCCTTGGCGGGCATTCTGGCGGATAAGCTGCACCCACGTCGTTTGGCGGTCGCGGGCTTCGGCATCCTGATTGCGACCTTCCTCGCACTGTGGTTCCTCATGCAGGCCGAAGTGTCGGCCTGGTGGTTGTGCCTGCCCTGCGCGGCGCTGGGGGCGGGACAGTCCTTCATCTGGGGTTCCAACGCCGCGACGACGATGCGCGATATTGACGCAGATCTCATGGGCGCGGCATCCGGCGTCTACAACACGTCCAGGCAGGTGGGTTCGGTCATTGGAGTGGCCGCCGTGTCAGCGGTTATGCAGGTAGCGGGGGCCGCGGATTCCCTCGTGGTCATCGTTGCGATGCTAGCGGCGGGGTGTGTGGCTTCGCTCTTTTTCCGCGACACCCTGCATGCGGTAGCGGAAACTGCGAGGCTATAGGGAAGCGAGTAGATTGGATGTCATGCGTCTTGCTGTACTGACATCCGGTGGTGATTGCCCCGGTCTGAATGCTGTTATCCGCGCGGTCGTTCGCACCGCATCCAACGAGTTCGGCGATACGGTCGTCGGCTACGAGGACGGCTGGGTTGGTCTGATGGAAGACCGCCGCCGTGACCTTTATGACGACGCAGAGATCGACCGCATCCTCCTGCGCGGCGGAACCATCCTTGGCACCGGCCGCCTCCACCCAGATAAATTCAAGGCTGGGTTGGACACCATCAAGGCCAACATGGCTGATGCTGAGGTCGATGCGCTCATCGCCATCGGCGGTGAGGGAACGCTCAAGGGTGCCAAGTGGCTCTCCGATAACGGTATCCCGGTCGTGGGCGTGCCAAAGACCATCGATAATGACGTCAACGCTACCGACTACACCTTCGGTTTCGACACCGCAGTATCCGTGGCGACTGACGCGATCGACCGCCTCCACACCACCGCTGAATCCCACGACCGCATCCTCATCGTCGAGGTTATGGGCCGTCACGTTGGCTGGATCGCGCTGCACGCTGGCATGGCCGGCGGTGCGCACTACACGGTGATCCCTGAGGTCCCGTTCGATATCGCAGATATCACCAAGGCAATGGAGCGCCGCTTCCAGATGGGTGAGAAGTACGGCATTGTCTGCGTTGCCGAAGGCGCTCTGCCCAAGGAAGGCACCATGGACTTCGAAGAAGGCGGTGTTGACCAGTTCGGCCACCAGACCTTCAACGGAATTGGCCAGGTCATCGGTGATGAGATCAAGAAGCGCACCGGCTACGACGTGCGCACAACCGTCCTCGGCCACATCCAGCGTGGTGGTACCCCAACTGCATATGACCGCGTCCTGGCAACCCGCTACGGCACTCATGCCGCCCGCGCTGCGCACAACGGCCAGTCCGGTATGTGTGTGGCCCTGCACGGAGAAAACATCGACCTCGTGCCGCTCGAAGATGCTGTGGGCAAGCTAAAGGTGGTTCCGGCCAAGCGTTATGCCAACGCTCAAGCCCTCTTTGGTTAAACACCATTAGGGCTCACCCTTAGTTGATAAAGGAATCATGACAAGCGTATTAGCTTTCCTGGCTGATCAGCCGGTTCTGTTGGTGTTCCTGCTAATTGGCCTTGGCATGGCCCTCGGCGGTATCAAGACACGGGGCATCAGCTTGGGCGCGGCGGCCGTGCTTTTCTTGGGCATCGCCTTCTCGGCCGCCGCCTCCGCCGTTGGCGTCGAAGCCTCCGTTCCTCCCATTTTGGGAATGTTTGGTTTGGTGCTCTTTGCCTTTGGTATTGGCAACAACTCCGGCGTGTCCTTTTTCAAATCGCTGAAGACTGCGACCGGCCCCGTGCTTTCCATGATCGCGGTCTTCATCGTCGCCGCCCTCGCAGCTTGGGGGCTGGGGACCTATGTCTTTGGTCTGTCGAGTGCCACTATCGCTGGTACCTTCGCCGGCGCGGTGACAAATACCCCGGCTTTGGCGGCGGCCTCAGAGGCTACAGGTGATCCGGGCTCAGCAACGGTGGGCTATGCGGTGTCTTATTTGTTTGGTGTCATCGGTATGCTCGCGGCGACTGTGCTAGTGCTTCGCGACGCCGGTAATGACGACGACACCCTGTCACCCGTCACGCGTCAGCACATGCAGATTCTGCGTGAGACCTCCGTTGCAGAGCTCGCCGACATCGGCAATGGGGAAGTGCAGGTAACACGCCTGCGCCGCGTGGGCAGCAACCTTATCGTTTTGCCGAAATTCTTCGACGTGCTGCACCCCGGTGACGTGGTCACGCTCGTTGGTGCCCCGGAAGACCTAGACAACATCATTGAGCATGCTGGGCGCGAGTCGCCGCAGATCCTCAACGATGACCGTCACGAGCTAGATTTTCGCCGCATTACGGTGTCGGAGCACAACTTGGCTGGTCTGACCATCGCGGAGCTGAATAATCAACTGGCGGATCGTTGGGGCGCGCGAATCTCGCGAGTTCGTCGCGCCGATAACGACCAGGTGGCAATCCCCGAACACATCGTGGAGCTGGGGGACCGCGTGCGCGTCGTCGGTTCCAAGAAGTCCCTGCGGGAGATTTCGACTTTTCTCGGTGACTCCTCCCAAGGACTAACGGATATCAACCCGGTCTCCCTTGGCTTAGGCATGGCCCTCGGAGTTTTCGTGGGCCACCTCGAAATCCCGCTTCCAGGCGGCTCTTCCTTTAGCCTCGGCGCTGCCGCGGGCGTCCTCATCGTGGCGCTGATCATGGCGCGCATCGGGCGCATCGGCAACACGGTGACCGCACTGCCGCACTCGGCCAACACGATTCTTTCCGAGCTGGGCCTGCTGCTCTTCTTGGCGCAAGCCGGAACAAATGCGGGTGGGGAGATTGCAGGCGCCTTCACGGGTGGTTCGTGGTGGAAAATTCTCCTGCTCGGTGCAATCATCACCACGCTGGTGGCTGCCGGGTTCGCCTTCGTAATGCGGCGTTTCCTGCACGTTGGTGCAACAAAGACTGCGGGAGCCATGGCGGGCGCGCAAACGCAACCGGCGGTGTTGGCTTTTGTTAACAACCGCACGAATACTGACCAGCGAGTTTCTTTGGGCTATGCCATGGTCTATCCGGCGGCGATGATAGCCAAGATTCTCATTACGCACGGCATTACCTTGTTGGGTTAGGCGGTTGCGCACGGTGTCGCGCTGACATACTAAGATGGCACGCATGACTGCTGCGATGTATGACCTGATGGACTATGACGAGGTCCTTGAAAAGTTCGATCCCGTTATGGGCATGGAAGTTCACGTGGAGCTCAATACGGAGACCAAGATGTTCTCCACCTCGCCCACGAACTTCAACGCAGCCCCCAACTCCAACGTGGACCCGGTGTCCCTCGGCCTGCCAGGCGCCTTGCCGGTGGTGAACTCCAAGGGTGTGGAAGGCGCCATCAAGATTGGCCTGGCGCTGAACTGCAAGATTGCGGAGTCTTCGCGCTTTGCCCGCAAGAATTACTTCTACCCGGACCAGCCGAAGAACTACCAGATCTCTCAGTACGATGAGCCGATTGCTTATGACGGCTACCTCGACGTCGTCCTCGACGACGGCACCGAGTGGCGCGTAGAGATCGAGCGTGCGCACATGGAGGAGGACACTGGCAAGCTCACCCACTTGGGTGGTGCCGATGGCCGTATTCATGGCGCAACCTCTTCGCTGGTGGACTGTAACCGTGCGGGCATTCCGCTTATTGAGATTGTGACCAAGCCAATCATGGGTGCCGGCGAGCGTGCTCCCGAGGTGGCCCGCGCATACGTGACTGCGCTGCGTGAGCTCGTCGCGGCACTGGGGGTTTCTGATGCCCGCATGGATCAGGGCTCGATGCGTGTTGACTCTAACGTCTCGTTGCGCCCAGTGGGCCAGGAGGAGTTCGGTACCCGTACCGAAACCAAGAACATTAACTCCCTGCGCTCTGTCGAGCAGGCGGTGCGCTTTGAGATGCAGCGCCAGGCGCAGGTGCTTGTCGACGGTGGCGAGATTATCCAGGAAACCCGCCACTACCAGGAAACGGATGGCTCCACCTCGAAGGGCCGCCCGAAGGAGACCGCGGAGGACTACCGCTACTTCAACGACCCAGATCTGCCGCCGGTGATTGTCTCCCGCGAGTGGGTTGAGGAAATCCGCCAGACGCTGCCGGAGATGCCGTGGATTCGCCGCGCCCGCATCCAAGAGGAGTGGGACCTTAAGGATGAGGAGATGCGTGACTTGGTTAATGCTGGCGCGCTTGACCTCATCATCGAAACCGTGGAAGCCGGCACCACCCCGGATGAGGCGCGCTCCTGGTGGGTGTCGTACCTGACCGGTAAGGCCAATGAGGCCGGCGTTGAGCTGAGCGCTCTCGATATCACCCCGGCGCAGGTCGCTCGCGTTGTCGAACTGGTCAAGGAAGGCAAGCTGACCACCAAGCTGGCTCGCCAGGCGGTTGACGGCGTGCTGGCCGGTGAGGGTGACGTTGACGAGGTCGTCGCCAAGCGCGGGCTCGAGGTTGTGCGCGATGATGGCGCGATCGAAAAGGCAGTCGATGATGCCCTGGCCGCTAACCCGGACATCGTGGAGAAGTACAAGGCCGGCAATAAGAAGGTCACCGGCGCTATTGTGGGGGCGGTCATGAAGGCCACCCAGGGCAAGGCTGACCCGGGGCAGGTCAACAAGCTGATCGCGAAGAAGCTCTCCTAGGCGAGCAGTCTAGTTGGCAAAAATTTCCATTAGGCGAGGTCAGGCGACTACGGGGTACCGTGGTCGCCATGACTATTTCTGCTAAAGCCCTTCAGAAGACCGGACCTAAAGAACCTTTTCAGGTCGTGACTATCCAGCGTCGTGACCCGCGCGCCGATGACGTGGTTATCGACATTAAGGCCGCGGGCATTTGCCATTCGGATATCCACACCATCCGCAACGATTGGGGCGAGGCGCACTTCCCGCTGACCGTCGGCCATGAGATCGCCGGTGTGGTCTCCGCCGTGGGGGAGGAGGTCACCAAATTTAAGGTGGGAGACCGCGTTGGTGTGGGTTGCCTCGTGAACTCCTGCGGCGAGTGCGAGCAGTGTCAGGCAGGAATGGAACAGAACTGCCTGAACGGCAACGTCGGCACCTATAACTCCACGGATGTCGATGGCACGATTACCCAAGGCGGCTACGCCGAGAAGGTCGTTGTGAACGAGAACTTCGTTCTCCGCATTCCGGATGCTCTCGACTTCGACATAGCAGCGCCCCTGCTGTGCGCCGGTATCACCACGTACTCTCCGTTGGCGCGCTGGGATGTTAAGGAAGGCCAGAAGGTAGCCGTCGTGGGCTTAGGCGGCTTGGGACACATGGGTGTGCAGATTGCTGCCGCGAAGGGCGCAGAGGTCACCGTCATCTCGCGCACTTCTCGCAAGGCTGAAGAAGCTGCAGAGCTGGGGGCGAGCCGCACCTTGGCCACCACCGAGGAGGAAGACTTCTTCAGGAAGCACCGCGGGGAGTTCGATTTCATCCTCTCGACCATTTCCGCCGAGTACAGCCTCGAGGACTACCTGGGGATGCTTAAACCCCGCGGCATTATGTCTGTCGTGGGGCTCCCGCCGGAGGCGCTCCCGCTGCGCCTCAACCGCCTCGTCGGCGGCGGCAAGGTGCTCACCGGTAACAATATTGGTGGCATCGCGGAAACCCAGGAGATGCTGGACTTCTGCGCCGAGCACGGCTTAGGCGCGGTGATCGAAAAGGTGGGTGTCGACGAGGTTGATGCGGCCTATGACCGGGTCGTGGCGGGTGACGTTAAGTTCCGCTTCGTCATCGATACGACGACGTTTGCTGAGCACTAAGAGGTGAGCCGGCTCATGCTTTAGCGGCTATTGGAGCAAGCTCTCCACGGCCGCACACATGTTTTCCTATCTCGTTGGCGTACGGTGGTAAATGTATGCCGCCGTACTTCGACCAAAGTATGGCGCGTTTCTATGCGCTACCCCTGAAGAATAAAGAGAAGAAACTAGAAAACAGATAGGAAAACGTGTCTTATAAAAACGTCGTGGGCATCGCTTTGTCCTTCATTGGCTTGCTCGTGGGTGCGGGCTTTGCCACGGGACAGGAAGTTGTCCAGTACTTTACGTCTTTCGGTATTCCCGGCATGTGGGGCATCCTCGTTGCTGGTTTGGTCATGACCCTTGCCGGCACGGTCTTCCTCCAGTTGGGAAGCTACTTCCATGCCAGCGAGCACAACCAAGTGTTCAGGAACATCACTCACCCGATCATTTCGCGCATTCTGGATGTCGCGGTAATCCTCACGCTCTTTGCGGTCGGCTTTGTCATGCTGGCTGGTGCCGGCTCCAACATGCAACAGCAGTTCGGCTGGCCGGCTTGGGTAGGCTCGTTGCTCATGCTTGTGCTTGTTCTCATCACAGGCATGTTTGATGTGGATAAGGTGTCACAGGTTATTGGTCTTCTCACGCCGACCATCATTATCGCCGTTCTCTTTGTAGGCACCTACACGCTGCTGCACATGCCGGAGAACGTTGATGCGGCCATTAGTGCCTCTGAAGCGATCGAGTCCCCGATTCCGTTCTGGCTCGTATCCGCGCTGAACTACAACGGCCTGGCTCTTATCCTGGCGGTCTCGATGTCCCTTGTCATCGGCGGTGATAACATTAGCCCGCGCGAAGCAGGCGTCGGCGGCATTGTTGGCGGCGCGGTCTACGCGGTGCTCATGGGTATTGCTGGTTTCTCACTGCTCATGAATGCAGAGAACGTTGGCGATTCCGATATTCCGATGTTGACCTTGGTAGATAGCGTCCACCCGACACTCGGTGTCATCATGGCCATCATCATCTACCTGATGATCTTCAACACGGCCATCGGTATGTTCTACGCGCTGGGCAAGCGTTTGTCTTCTGGCAACGAGGCGAAGTACCGCATTATTTTCATCGCCGGCTGCCTCGCTGGCTTCGCCGTTTCTTTCGCCGGCTTCAAATCCCTGATGCAGTACGTCTACCCGGTGCTGGGTTACATGGGTATCGTGCTCGTCGTCATTCTGGTGATCGGATGGCTGCGCTCCCTGGGCAAGATCAAGGACGAGGGCCTGCGCCGCGAGCGCATCCGCGCATTGCTGCACCTCAAGCTGCACCCCGACTCGGAATATGACGCGGCGCGTTACGACGACGAGATCGGCCAGCAGATCGCCGATTCCAACATGGATGATGAAGCCCTCTTCGAGGACCTCGTTTCCGATGTGGTCGAGGAGTTGGACTCGGATGAAGAGCTTGACTTCGACAGGGAAGAGTGGGAGGAAAACCGCAACGACCACTCCTACTACACCGAACGCGAGGCTGTGGAGCAGGACCGCAGCGACGAAGAAATCAAGGCTTGGGTCGAGGAAACCGGCGCAGTGGGAGATCCCGCCGAAGACGAAGAGCTCCCAGAAGAATCAACGAAGAACTAGAGGAGCAGGAGCTTCGCCGTTAGTGCAATCATGACGCAGCCGATGACGATGTTGACCACGCGCCACGTCGTCGGCTTGGCCAGCACGTGGGAGAGCTTGTAGGCGCCAAAGCCTAGGGAGGGGAACCACACTGCGCTGGCCATGATGGCGCCTGCTGCGAACACCCAGCGCTGGTCGCCATATTGGTTTGCAATGGAGCCCAGCATGACTAGCGCGTCAACGTAGGCCAGGGGGTTAAGCCACGTCAGCGCCAACGCACCGAGGACGGGCTTGACCCAGGATTTTGAGCGCACGCGGGGGCGGATCTTCGTAAGCACTGAGTTCCCCGGTGTCCCAGAGGAACCCGAATTCTCATCAACCACCTGCGCCACGGGTGCGGTTTCCTCGATGACCAGCGCATCCTGTTGCTTCTTGAAGGCATCGCGGAAGCACGTGAAGCCGAAGTAGATGAGGTAGGCCGCGCCGAGGTACTTCACCACGACGAGCGCGGTGGGGAAGCGCTCCACAAGGACACCGACGCCTGCGGTGCCGCCGGTGATCAGGATGACGTCGGAAAGCAAGCATGCCAACAGGATGGGGCCGACATGGTCGCGTTTAATGCCCATCTTGATGATGAAGGCATTCTGCGGTCCGATGGCGATGATGAGGGACAGGCCCAGCGCAAATCCTGCAAGCAATACTGACATGGCTTCTAGTCTGCGCATAGCGTCATATGAAGTCCAGTTAAATGTTCTACAGCTGGTTTAATATAGCTTCATGAACCCGCTCCATACTGAAACGCTGCTGGCCATCATCGATGAAGGTTCCTTCGAGGGGGCTGCGGCTGTGTTGGGAATCACTCCTTCGGCCGTCAGTCAACGCATCAAGGCGTTGGAAGTATCGACTGGTCGAATCCTGCTGCGCCGCGGCACTCCCGTCACCGTGACCGAGGCAGGGGAGATCGTCGCCCAAGCCGCGAGGCGCATGGCGCTGGTTCAAGCCGAAGCGGATGCCCGGCTTACCGAGCGCCTGTCCCGCGTTCCGCTCACCGTTGCGATCAACTCGGATTCCCTGGCCACGTGGTTCCGCCCTGTGATCCAGCAGACCGCGCAACGCGGTGAGGCGGCGCTGCGCATTCGCATCGAAGATGAGGCCCGTACGCTCGCCATGTTGCGCCGCGGGGATGTGCTGGGCGCGGTCACGCGCGAGCAGACCGCGGTCTCGGGTTGTGAATCCACATACCTCGGAACGATGCGCTACTTTGCCGTCGCCGCGCCCGCTCTGGCGGAGACTTTCGAAGACTGGGAGACCCTGCCCATCGTGGGCTTCGGTCCGAACGATGCCACCTTGGATGACGCCATGCGCGAGCGCTTCATTGATTCCCATGTTCTGCGTGCGCGGGTGTCACAGATTCCTTCTTCGGAGAGCTACGTCGAAGCAGTGCGCTACGGCCTGGGCTGGGGTTTGGTGCCGCGCCTGCAGGTACAGCCCCTGCTGGAGACGGGGGAGCTGGTGCTTCTCGACGACTTCCCGCTCGACATTGACCTCTATTGGCAACGCTGGCGGCTGGAATCGGAGTTGCTTGCGGACCTCACTGCAGATGTCTTAGACGCGGGCCGTGCGGTTTTAGCTTCGCGCCGCGCCGATAAAGATGCACCATAAGGGGGCTGTGCTGCCTTAAGTTGGAGGCATGAGCGATAAAACTCCTGATAAAGCCACCGACTTCGATGACGATATCCCGACCTACACGGGGAAAGACTCCGTGAAGGACAGCGCGCCTGAGGCAGAAGCTACCGATAAGCCGAAGAAGAGCAGCCTCTTCCAGCGTCCCGGACGCGCTGAGCCGCAGGTGATTAAGCCGAAGAAGGCTGAGGAGCCTGCCGTTGAGGCAGAGCCTGAGGCCAAGACCGAAACCTTTGAGAGCGCTTCCCGCGACTCCTTGTCTTTCGACAGTGCCGCCGCGGAAGCCGAGACCGAGACCACCGCCTTCCCGCGCGCGGAGGCGACGGCAGAGTCTGAAACAGAGACAACTGCTATGCCGGTATCGGCAACCGCAGCAACTGAGACCTATGAAGAGGCACCAAGCACGGTTGCAGTTGCCGACCCCGCCGTGGACTTCGAGGCGGCAGCGGTGGAGGAGAAGCCTGAGCCAGTACGCCGCGGCACCATCGACTTCGGCCTGCTCTTCGTGCGCTTGGCGCTCAGCGTTTACCTGCTCGTGGCGGGTGCTACAACCTTCTTCAAACTCGGCGGCAATGAGGGCCTGTCGGGATTGGAAAAGGAGTTTGGCGAGTACACCATGGCAGCGGCCTTAGCCATCGGCGTGCCGACTGTTCAGCTCATCGCCGGCGCCTTCCTGCTGCTGGGGCTAGTTACACCGCTGGCGGCCATGTTCGGCCTTATCGTCACGGGCTTCTCAGCTATTCACGGCCTCAACGCCTCCGGTGCCGGGTTGGATGTCTTTGCCTGGAATGAGAGCGTCTGGCTGGGTCTGGTGCTATTTGTTATCGCGGTGGCCCTGCAGTTCACCGGTCCGGGATTCATCTCCCTTGACTTCAATCGCTCCTGGACCCGCCGCCCGCTGGCAACCTCGTGGGTCTTCGTCGTCATTGGCGTTGCCGCGCTCGTGGCTATCTGGTGGTTTGGCGCTGGCGTTAACCCGTTGAGCTAGGCGCTGTTAGCGCGTTTCTAGGTTCCCAGCCTGCGGTTATCCACTAACTGTTGTTGTTTTCCATTGCGTAAAGTAAGTTGGTTTCCGTGATGGAAAACAATGACTTTGGTGCCGCAGGAGGGGAGCTTTAGTTTTGTCTGATCAGGATGTTCGTGACGCACTCGCATTTGAGGAGCGACAGAAGGCGGCCGCAGCGAAGCGGCCGCCTATCTGGCTGAGCTTGCTCGCATCGGCCGCGTACGGCGCGTGGTTTGCCTACATGTGGATCAAGGATGACGTCCATCCTCTCGTTCTTGTTGGTGGACTGCTTCTTGTACTCGGGCTATTGGCGAGTCTTGCCTTCTTTTACCGCACGGGGGTGCGGGATTCGATGCGTCAAAAGGTGGATCCTCATGCGTCACGAAGTATCACTTGGCGTTATTTTGCGGGCCTAGGATTTATGTTTCTGCCGGCACTCTTCAATCCTTTCGTTGAAGGACACGTTATTGCCTCGTGCATCGCAGGTGTACTGTGCGCCTTGGCGGTCTTTTGGACGTTGCACACCGGTGCGCTGAATAGGATGCCGCGATGAATGGAATCGATCCGGTAATCCACCCACTCAACCGTTTTAAGATTTGCGCCACGCTCAATGCCTTCGGAGCCACACAAGGTGGGGAGGTCAACCGTGAGATGAAATTCGCCGTGTTGCGCGACCGCACGGAGCTTTCCGATGCCTCCCTGTCTAAGCAGCTCGGAGCGCTAGAACAAGCCGGCTACGTGACTCGCTTCCGGGAGTACGGCACCAGCCGCGCTAAGGACTCGGTGTGGGTCGCCTTGACGGAACAGGGCAAGAGCGCCTTCGACGGTCACTTGGCAGCACTCAAGGCTTTAGCCGAGGGCTGAGATGCGCGCATGGTACGGCGTCGCAGAGGTGCCAATGTTGCCAAAGTTTTTCCTCGCCGCAGTGGCGGCGCATAACTTTGGCAGAACGGGCAGTTTTGCGTTTCGGGGCTTAGCTGGATGGGACCGCAGGGAGTTCGGTTTGTGGCTTGTCGGCTTGAATGCTCTGAGCCTGGAGGCAGATGGCGTAGAGAATCCAGCTGAGAAGTGCCAGCCACACGAAGTCATCGACCAAGAACTTCTGGTACAGCGGCATCTCGTGGACATCGATGCTGTCACCGAACCACCACTTCGGCGGAACGGTCAGCAGCATGCCCGCCCAAGCCGCGAGAACAGCCAGCAGGCTGCCGGCGACCCAGGTGGAATTGCGCCAGGACCAGGCGCGGTAGACCAGAACCGGCACGATGAGCGATAGCCACACCCAGTGGTGGGACCACGAAACGGGGGAGATGAGCAGCATGGTCGTGGCGGTGGTGAGGTGGGCGTCGACAAGCAAGCCGCGCCGCATCTGCGCCAGGATGAGTGCTGAGCCAAGCCCGATGATCCCAAGCGCAGCTACCAGCCACAGCACATTGATGAGCGTGCTGTGATTGTCCATGGCCTCCTGGGAGCTAAAGAGACGCTGGATGACGCCCTTGAGCGAGGAATTGGACTGATAGTCCGTGGCCACGCCGAAGTCTGCGCCCTTGCCCATATCGAGGAGCTTTGAGCTAAAAAATTCGACGAAGGCCTCCCAGCGGTAAGCGGCAGCCAACAGCGTCGCCACGACGGCGGAGGCGAAGGCTGTAAGGATCGGCTTCCACTCGCGGCGCAGCAGGAAGTACAGCAGCATGGCCAACGGGGTGATCTTGATGGCCGCCGCGAGACCTATCAGCCAGCCCTGCGGAAGCTTGCGCTTGCGGGGGACAAGATCGAAGATAACCAACGCCATGATGACGATGTTGATTTGTGCAAAACCGTTGTTGAGGCGGATGGGTTCAAAGAACATGGCCGCGGCCCACGCAATCGCCACTGTGGGCCACAGGTGCGGCACCTTGAGCGCGCGGAAGATCGCGTAGAGGCAGGCGAAGACCAAGGCATCCGAGAGAACGATCATGATATCGCCGGAGAGCGAATCGCTCATCCAGTCAAAGGCAGTCAGCGGCACCATGACCAGCGCCCCGAAGGGCGGGTAGATAAAGGGGAGCGCCAAATCCCCGGCGTACATGGGCTCAGAATAGACCGAGCCGCCCTCCATGAAGGCGCGCACGCCCTCACGGTAAATGATCATGTCGACAGGGAAGTCCGTGTGGAGGACGTGGCGGATGACGCCCACCAGGCCAATGATGAGTCCGGCGGCGGTCAGCAGTGTGCGCCTTGCGGCGTTAGTGGCGAAAATCATCGCCACATACTCTAATTGACGTAGCCATCCACCACGCGCACCGCACCACGGTCAGCGGACGTGGCCATGTTGGCGTAGGCGCGCAGTGCCTTGGTGACCGGGCGATTGCGGTCCTTCGGCGTCCAGGGCTTCTCGCGCTGCTCTTCAGTGGCGCGGCGACGTTCCAAGACCTCGTCGTCCACGTCGAGGGTGAGCTGGCGCTCGCGGATGTTGATGGTGATGGGATCCCCGTTTTCCACTAGGCCGATGAGGCCGCCGTGGGCAGCCTCGGGGGAGATGTGTCCGATGGACAGGCCGGAGGTGCCGCCGGAGAAGCGGCCATCGGTAATCAAGGCGCAGGCCTTGCCCAAACCGGAGCCCTTGAGGAAGGAAGTCGGGTGCAGCATCTCCTGCATGCCGGGACCACCGGCTGGGCCCTCGTAGCGGATGACGATGACATCGCCGGGCTGGACTTCCTTCTTGAGGATGATGGAAACAGCTTCTTCCTGGGACTCCACCACGCGGGCCGGGCCGGTGAAGGTCCAGAGCTCTTCCTCCACGCCGGCGGCCTTGACGATGGCCCCGTTGGGGGCGAGGTTGCCGCGCAGGACAACCAGGCCACCGTCGGAGGAAAAGGCGTGCTCGGCGTCGTGGATGCAGCCATTGGCAGCGTCGGTGTCGAGCTCATCCCAGCGGTTGGATTGGCTGAAAGGCTCGGTGGTGCGCACACCGCCGGGGGCGGCGAAGAAGAGCTCGCGGGCAGCGTCGGTAGCCTTGCCACCGCGGATATCCCAGTCGTCGAGCCACTCCTCGGCGTTGTCGTAGAGGGCGGTATGGACCTTGAGGTTCAAGTGGCCGGCGCGGCGCAACTCGCCCAAGATGGCGGGGATGCCGCCGGCGCGGTGCACATCCTCGATGTGGTAGGTGCCGTTGGGCGCCACCTTGGACAGGCACGGTACGCGGTAGGAGATCTCGTTGATGTCCTCGAGGGTGAAGTCCACCTCGCCCTCCTGCGCGGCGGCCAACGTGTGGAGGATGGTGTTGGTGGAACCACCCATAGCCATGTCCAAAGCCATGGCATTGCTGAAGGCTTCCTTGGTGGCGATGGAGCGCGGGAGAACGGCGTCGTCTTCTTCGCCGTAGTAGCGTCGGCACAGGTCCACGATGGTGCGGCCAGCCTGCTCGAAAAGATCGCGGCGGGCGCTGTGGGTAGCCAGCGTGGTGCCGTTGCCCGGCAGGGCCAGACCGAGTGCCTCGGTGAGGCAGTTCATGGAATTGGCGGTGAACATGCCGGAGCAGGAACCGCAGGTCGGGCAGGCGGATTCCTCTACCCGGGTCAGCCCTTCGTCGGAGACGGCATCGCTGGCCGACGCCGTGATAGCCGTAATCAGATCCGTCGGTGCGTGTGCCACGCCGTCAACGACCACAGCCTTGCCGGCCTCCATCGGGCCACCAGATACGAAGATGGTGGGGATGTTCAGACGCAGCGCGGCATTCAGCATGCCCGGGGTGATCTTGTCGCAGTTGGAGATGCACACCAAGGCGTCGGCAGTGTGGGCATTGACCATGTACTCGATGGAATCGGAGATGATCTCTCGCGAGGGCAGGGAATAGAGCATGCCGCTGTGGCCCATGGCGATGCCATCGTCGACAGCGATGGTGTTGAACTCCTTCGGCACGCCGCCGGCTTCGCGGATGGCATCGGCCACGATGTCGCCGACGTTCTTGAGGTGGACGTGGCCGGGAACGAACTGGGTAAAGGAATTGGCGATGGCAACGATCGGCTTGCCAAAGTCACTCTCCTTGGAGCCGGTCGCGCGCCACAGCGCGCGGGCGCCAGATGCCTGGCGGCCAACGGTGGTGACTTTAGAGCGGAGAGGGTACATGGTTAATCCTTCAGTTCGGGGTGTTTCTTGAGATATTCGGCGTATTCCTCCTTGGTGAGGAGGATCTGCTGGCCATCGCGGTGGACGATGACCACCTTGTCATCGGCGGCGTCACGGCCAGCGGTCAGGGCGTCGGGGATGCGCCCATTGGAAGCGGCAGCAAGGCGGGGAAGGGAGTTGAACGTCACTCCCGGCAGGTCGAAATTATCGCCCTTCGTCGTGCAGGCATAAGCCTTCGAGCGCTGAAATCCGATTCCTTGGAAGTCCCTCCACGCGATGTGTTTGGGACCGCGGAAGCCATATGTGATGTGGATACCCTTGCTGTCCACGGTGGTGCGGGCCCGCAGGACCCACCAGATGGCCAGCACGGGGAAGATGAGAACCCAGAAGAGGTACTTCGGGGCCCAGCCAATGCTGAGGAAAGCGATGGCGGCGAGGATGCTGATGCCGAGGAGGTGTTCGCGAGTGGGCTTGAACGTTTCGGCCGTGGGGTGTTCGGTGCGAGAAGATGCGTTCTGCGGGTGTGAGGACGTCATAGTGGGTCATCGTAATTGACAGTGTGGCGCGGTGGCGAACCGCCCCACCTGTGGAATCTCGCTAAATGAGAAAAAGATCCCAAAAATGGGGGTAAGGGCCTGCGGTGGCGTTTCTATCAGTGTACAGTTTATCCCATGATCATTATTCGACTTCACCTCGTAGTAGTACCCGGGCGGCGCGTGCCGTAGCGAGTCCACTAGTGACGTCGACCAGCAAGCGCCCCCGTTACCTTCACACCCAGGAAGGACAGCGGGGGCGTTATTTGTTGGATGATCTCTCCGATATCCACACCCACCAAAGGAGCACATCAACCGTGACAGCTTCCACACCGCCACAGCGGGCGCCCGAGCGCATCACGGGCGCACACGCCATTGTCCGTACCCTCGAAGATTTGGGCACCGAGCTGGTCTTCGGCATTCCGGGCGGCGCCGTGCTTCCGTTGTACGACGCCCTCTTTGAATCCACGAAGCTGCGCCACGTGCTCACCCGCCACGAGCAGGGAGCTGGCCATGCAGCAGAAGGCTATGCTCAGGCATCCGGAAAGGTCGGCGTCATGATTGCCACCTCCGGCCCGGGTGCCACCAACCTGGTGACACCGCTGGCGGATGCCAACCTAGACTCCGTGCCTGTCGTGGCTATTACCGGACAGGTCGGCAGCTCTTTGCTGGGCACCGACGCCTTCCAAGAGGCTGATATCCGCGGCGTGACGATGCCGATTACGAAGCACAACTTCATCGTTACCAAGGCCGAAGATATCCCCAGTGCGATTGCAGCCGCTTTCCATTTGGCTTCTAGTGGCCGTCCAGGACCGGTCCTCGTGGATATTCCGAAGGACGTGCAGAACGCGCTGATGGAGTACTCGGGTCCGGTCATGCCGGATTTGCCTGGCTACAAGCCCACTACGACCCCGCACCCGCGCCAGATCACCCAGGCTGTTCAGCGCATTGCTCGCGCCGAGCGCCCGGTGCTTTACGTTGGCGGCGGCGTCATCAAGGCCGAAGCCTCCCGCGAGCTGCGCGAGTTTGCAGAGTTGACCGGAATCCCGGTCGTGACCACGCTTATGGCTCTCGGTGCCTTCCCGGATAATCACCCGCAGCACATGGGCATGCCCGGCATGCACGGCACGGTGCCGGCGGTGGCCGCGCTGCAGCGCGCAGACCTCATTATTGCGGTGGGCGCACGCTTCGATGACCGTGTGACCGGTGATACCGACACCTTCGCTCCCCATGCCGAGGTCATCCACGCCGACATTGACCCGGCCGAGATCGGCAAGATCCGTGAGGTCGCTGTCCCTATCGTGGGCGATGCCCGCGAGGTGCTGCTGTGCCTGACCAAGGCTTATGCCAATGACGCGGAGCTGGATGCCCCGTGCATCGGGCCGTGGATGAAGTACTTGGGGGACCTACAGAGCCGCTTCCCGCGCGGTTTCGAGCCGACAGCAGACGGTCTGCTCAACCCGCAAGAGGTCATTCAGCAGCTCAGCGCAATTGTGGGCCCGGAGGCCATTTACTGCGCGGGCGTGGGCCAGCACCAGATGTGGTCGGCACAGTTCCTTGACTTCGAGCACCCGCGCAGCTGGATCAACTCCGGTGGCGCCGGCACGATGGGCTACGCAGTACCCGCAGCGCTGGGCGCTAAGGCTGCCTGCCCGGAGCGAGAGGTCTGGGCAATCGACGGTGATGGCTGTTTCCAGATGACCAACCAGGAGCTCACCACCGCCGCGGTGGAAGGGTTCCCCATCAAGGTGGCTGTCATTAATAACGGAAACTTGGGCATGGTGCGCCAGTGGCAGACGCTGTTCTATGAGAACAAATACTCCCACACCAAGCTGCGTGAGCACGATGAGTACGTCCCGGACTTTGTCAAGCTCAGCGAGGCCCTAGGATGCGAATCCATTCGCGTCACCACGGCGGAGGAGATTGGCCCCGCGATTGAACGTGCGCGCTCAATCAATGACCGCCCAGTGGTCATTGACTTCATTGTGGGTCAGGACGCCCAGGTGTGGCCAATGATTGGCGGCGGTGCCTCCAATGAGGAGATCCAGTACGCCCTGGGTCTGCGTCCGCTGTTTGATGAAAATGAGTCCGCGGCCGAGGATCCGGCCGACATCCACGAATCCCTCGAGGAGGCCTAAGAGCAATGGCTAAAGACGACATCACTCGCCACATCCTGTCTGTGCGCGTCCAAGATATTGAGGGCATCATTTCCCGCGTGACCGGTATGTTCACCCGCCGCGGTTATAACCTCATTTCGCTGGTTTCCGCCCGTACCGAAACTGAGGGGATCAACCGCTTGACCATCGTTGTGGACGCCTCCGAGGTTGTCATCGAGCAGGTGACGAAGCAGCTCAACAAGATTGTCCCCGTGCTCAAGGTGGTGGAGCTGGAGGAAGAAAACACCATTGCCCGCGCCATCATGCTGGTCAAGGTGGCTGCGGATAACTCGAACCGCCCCCAGGTGGTCGACGCGGTGAACATCTTCCGTGCCCGCATCGTGGACGTATCGCCGGAGTCCGTGGTGGTGGAGGCCACCGGAACGCCCGGCAAGCTGCAGGCGCTTCTCGACGTCCTCGAGCCCTTCGGCATCCGCGAACTGGTGCAGTCCGGAAATGTCGCGCTGGGTCGTGGCCCAAAGGCGATGGCACCGAGCAAATAAAGAATCTCACAATGTGGGCAGACTGTCCCAAAGTGTGATACAAATTCTATAGGCAGAGTTACTACTGGATGCGTAGTGCTCACGAACCCAAAGAGAAAAGGAACATCAAACATGGCTATTGAGACTCTGTACGATTCCGATGCAGACCTGACCATCATCCAGGGCCGCAAGGTGGCCATCATTGGCTACGGCTCCCAGGGCCACGCCCACGCAATGAACCTGCGTGACTCCGGCGTTGAGGTCGCCATCGGCCTGCGCGAAGGCTCCAAGTCCCGCGAGAAGGCAGAGGAAGCTGGCTTCAAGGTTCTCACCAATGCCGAGGCTGCCAAGTGGGCTGATGTCATCATGCTGCTGGCGCCGGATACCTCCCAGGCTGCTATCTTCACCGAGGACATTGAGCCGAACCTGGAGGATGGCAACGCGCTGTTCTTCGGCCACGGCCTCAACATCCACTTCGGTCTGATCAAGCCGGCGGAGAACATCACCATCGGTATGGTCGCTCCGAAGGGCCCGGGCCACCTGGTTCGCCGCCAGTTCGTTGACGGCAAGGGTGTTCCTTGCCTGATTGCCACGGAGCAGGATCCGAAGGGCGAGGGGCGCGAACTGACCCTGTCCTACGCCGCAGCCATCGGCGGTGCCCGCGCCGGCGTTATCCCGACCACCTTCAAAGATGAGACTGAGACCGACCTCTTCGGTGAGCAGGCCGTTCTGTGTGGTGGCGTGGAGTACTTGATCATGAACGGCTTCGAGGTCCTTACCGAGGCTGGCTACGAGCCGGAGATGGCTTACTTTGAGGTCTGCCATGAGCTGAAGCTCATCGTTGATCTCATCGTTGAGGGTGGCATCAAGAACATGAACTACTCCTGCTCCGACACCGCGGAGTTCGGCGGCTACCTTTCTGGACCGCGCGTCATCGACGCTTCCGTGAAGGAGCGCATGAAGGAGGTCCTCACCGATATTCAGGACGGTACTTTCGTCAAGCGCCTCGTCGCTAACGTTGAGGGCGGCAACAAGGAGCTCGAGGATCTGCGCGCCAAGGTGAACTCCCACCCGATCGAGCAGACCGGCTCCCAGCTGCGCGATCTCATGAGCTGGGTGAAGAACCCGCTGGATGCAACTGCATAAGCTGCGCTTCGCCTAAAAATCCCGTTGGCCACTGGTCAGCGGGATTCTTTAGTTTTGTGATGTTCGAGCATAAACGGGCACGTTCCCACATTTGGCGGTAGGCTCGAAGCCATGGGTTTCTCTACGCCAAGCTATGACCTTAATGACCTCTTCGCACGCATCGATCGCGGTGATATTCAGCTTCCAGATTTTCAGCGCTCCTATGCCTGGGATGAGGACCGCATCAGATCGCTGATCGTCACTGTGCTGCGCGGCTACCCACTCGGCGCGTTCATGGCCTTGGATACCCGCAACGAGGCTATGCGCTTTCGGCCGCGGCCGCTCGCGGGTGCGCCCAACACCGGGGTAAACCCGGGCCTGCTGTTGCTCGATGGCCAGCAGAGGCTGACCACTCTGTACCACTGCTTCCGTGGTGAGGGTTTTGTTGATACCACAGACTTCCGCTCCAAGAAGGTCTCCCGCAAGTACTTTGTGGACCTGCACAAAGCCACTTCTGAAGACATCATGCCGGATGAAGCAGTCTTCGCCATCAATCAGCACGGCGAGCTGCGCTCTCACTTCGCGCCGGACCTCGACGATTCTCTGAACAGCCGCGAGGCCGCGGTTCAAGCATGCTGCATTCCCGTCTCCGCGCTGCTGAGCGAGGAGGGCACCAGCATGCTCTTCGAGCTCGCCGCTGCCAACGATGGCGCCAACCGCGATGTCGTCGCTGCCTTCAATAACCGCATCCTGCGCCCGCTGTCCGGCTACACTGTGCCGATGATTCGCCTTTCCCGCGAAACGGCCAGCGCTGGTATCGGCTCCATCTTTGCCCAGGTGAACTCGGCCGGATTACAGATGGATGTCTTCGACCTCCTCACGGCAGTCTTTGCCTCCGAGGACCCGGACTTCCACTTGGCGGAGGACTGGGCAGGCGTCGAGAAGCAGCTACGTGCCTTCCCAGCGCTCGACGGCATTGGCCGAAATGAATTCCTCTCGGCAGTATCGCTGTTGGTGTCGGGGGAGAAGGGCAATGCCGGCGGCCAGCGCGAAGACATCCTGCAGCTCTCGCTCGCCGAATACCGCAAGGCTTCGCAGACCCTGGTGATTACTTTCCGCGAAGTCGCAGAGTTCCTGGCTGAGCGTTGCATACTATCCCTTGAGCAGGTTCCTTATTCCGAGCAGATCATTCCGCTGGCGGTTATTCTGGCGCGTCTGGCTGAGAAGAAGGGCGTGCTGTCGAGTCAGGATGCCTGGGACCGCCTCAATCAGTGGTTCTGGAGCGGCGTCTTTGGTGAGCTCTACGGCTCCTCCGCCGTGAAGCTACGTGCAGCGCGCGATGTTGACGAGGTCACCGCGTGGGTCGCCGGCGACACCGAGGATGTTCCAAAGACCGTCCGAGATGCCTCCTTCCGCGAGTCCCGCCTGTTGTCGGTAGGGGAGCACGACGGGGTGTGGCACGGTCTGTATGCCCTGCTCATGGCTCGTGGCGCGAAGGACTGGCGTACGGGCCGTCCGTTTAGCCGCCATAGCTTTGAGGAGCTGCAGCCGGGCTTCTTCCCCGTCTTCCCGCTTCGCTGGTGTGAGCGTCACGGCGTCAGCGGCGTACTGGCAAACTCCGTGCTGAACCGCACTCCGATGGGCAAGCGCACCGAGGTTGTCATCGATGGGCATTCGCCCGAGCGCTACCTGCCGCGCGTGCAGTCGAAGTCGATCATGGAGGATGCTGAGTTTGATAGCGTGCTGGCCTCCCATGAACTGGAACCGGAGCTGTTGACCGCGAAGACTGTGCACCAGTTCTTTGCTGACCGCCGCGAGCGCTTCGTCGGCATTGTTGAATACGCGCTCAACAAAAAGGTAGTGCGTGACGTGGACGAGGCGAACCTCTCTGGTGGCGAGGAGGGGCCGCAGGCCTTTGCTCGTTAAGGTTCCATCTCCACGTGGGCTAAAGGTCGTGTCCTCGGCGGTGCTGCTGGGCATGACCGCTCTGGGGGTCGTGGGGTGCTCATCGCTGGGACGCGGTGAGCCCCTCTTGACTCAAGACATCACCGCCCTCCCTGAGGCAGAAATTGACCTGGCTCGGGCGAGTGAGGAAAACCGCCTGCGGCTCATTGATCCGCAATTCGCCAATGAAGTCACCGTTTTGGGGGACCGCTGGGGAATCGTCTCGGCACGTTTATTCTTCAAGGAGAGCAATACGCTGATTCTCGCCGAGGAGACAGATGCTGCGGCCTTGCGGGCAGCGACGTTGAGTGTGTCGCAGCGCGTTCCCATGGTGACCTACGATGATTCGATTCGCCCGCAGATTTCACAACTGCTCAATGACCTTGATGTTGACCAAATTCTCGTCATCGGCAACGTCCCGTGGGCTAGCCAGAACGGGCAACTCGAGGTTATCCACGACCCAGGAAACACCAAGGCGTTGGGGGAGTACACCGCTTTTCGTTTTGATTCCAAAGTGGTGGTGAACCGTGAGCGCATGGTTGATAACATCGCGCGCTTGGATTCCTCCACGAAAACGGAGCTCAAGGCCGCGTGGGAGCCGCTGCCGCAGCACCTTACCAAGGAGAAGATGCCGGCGATTCCCGCGCAAGCGCGCCGTGATGCGCAAATGGCACCGGTTATCGTGGCGACGAAAGATAGTCCCTTGGCCAATGTGGTGAATGCCACCGCATATGGCGGTACGGTGTTCGTGATGGAGGACCAGGATCCGACAGCGACGAAGGCCGGCGCGGCGATTACAGCGGGGCTATCAGACGGGCCGATCGTGGCCCTCGGGCCGGAATTCGGTTCAGTGACAGAATTCACGCATAAAATCACTCAGGGCTGGAAAGAATAAACTACACTTCTCGGCATCTCCAATTCTGACTAGTAAAGGAAGTTATGTCGAAGCCGGTCGTTCTTATCGCCGATAAGCTTGCAGAATCCACCGTCGATGCTCTCGGGGACACCGTCGAGGTCCGTTGGGTAGATGGTCCAAATCGCGCGGAGCTGCTCGCCGCGGTGCCGGAGGCTGACGCCCTCCTCGTCCGCTCTGCCACGACCGTGGATGCGGAGGTGCTGGCCGCCGCGGAGAACCTCAAGATTGTGGGCCGCGCTGGTGTCGGTTTGGACAATGTTGATATCCCCGCTGCCACCGAGCGTGGCGTCATGGTTGTCAACGCTCCGACCTCCAACATCCACTCCGCTTGTGAGCAGGCCATCGCGCTGCTTCTGGCCACCGCTCGCCAAGTGCCGGCAGCGGATCAGTCCCTGCGCCAGGGTGAGTGGAAGCGTTCCTCCTTCAAGGGCGTCGAGATCTATGGCAAGACCATCGGCATCGTTGGCTTCGGCCACATCGGCCAGCTCTTCGCACAGCGCTTGCTGGCTTTTGAGACCACCGTCATCGCCCACGATCCTTATGCCAACCCGGCTCGCGCAGCGGCGCTGGGCGTGGAGCTAGTGAGCCTTGAAGAGCTCATGTCCCGCTCTGACTTTGTCACCATTCACCTGCCCAAGACGCCCGAGACCGCCGGCATGTTTGATGCTGAACTCTTGGCTAAGGCCAAGAAGGGGCAGATCATTATCAACGCTGCCCGCGGTGGCCTCGTGGATGAGGCAGCGCTGGCTGAGTCCATCAAGTCGGGGCACCACCGCGGCGCCGGTTTCGATGTTTATGCTTCCGAGCCCTGCACCGATTCCCCTCTCTTCGAGCTCCCGCAGGTAACCGTGTCCCCGCACCTGGGTGCTTCCACGGTAGAGGCACAGGACCGTGCAGGTACCGATGTGGCCGATTCGGTCTTGAAGGCGCTGGCCGGTGAGTTTGTGGCCGACGCCGTCAACGTTGAAGGCGGCAAGGTCGGCGAGGAAGTATCCGGCTGGCTGGATCTGACGCGCAAGCTGGGTCTCGTTGCAGGAAACCTCCTGGGTGCTGCGCCCGTCGCCATCGAGGTGGAGGCTTGTGGCGAGCTAGCCAATGAAGAAGTCTCTGCGCTTGGTTTGTCTGCCGTTCGCGGTGTGTTCTCCGGCGTGGTTTCGGAGACCGTTACTTTCGTCAACGCCATGAAGATCGCCGAAAGCCGCGGCGTGACCGTGGACGTTAAGACCAACGTGGAGTCGAAGGGCCACCGCTCCTCGGTGCGCGTGAAGGTCATCGGTCCTAATGGTCTGGTTTCCCAGCTCACCGGCGCCCTGACAGGTATCGATGGCGTGGAGAAGATTATCCGCATCAATGGCCGCGGCGTCGACATGCGCGCTACCGGCCGCAACCTCTTCTTCTCCTACAAGGATGCCCCGGGCGCACTGGGCACCGTGGGCACCAAGCTGGGCGCTGCAGGCATCAACATCGTGGCCGCCGCCCTGACCCAGGGCAAGGATGCCTCCGATGCTGTGCTCATCCTGCGCGTCGAACGTGAGGTGCCGGAGGAGCTGGTCGAGGAAATCAACGCGGCGCTGGGTGCTACCTGCCGCCAGCTCGTCCTGGATGCATAGTCCACGGCGTTGAACATTACGCAGCAGCCCCCGTGAAGGATCGTCCGAGGTTCTTCACGGGGGTTTGCCGTCGCCGGAGCCGAGAGAGTGGTACTCTCACAAGTATCCAATATGTGAGAAAGGAATCCCACAAAATGAAACTGGCAGTGATTGGCGGCGACGGCATTGGTCCCGAGGTAACCGCGGAGGCATTGAAGGTCCTGCGTGCGGTTCGCCAGGATATCGAGGTCACTGATTATGACCTCGGTGCTAGGCGCTACCTGCGCAACGGGGAGCTGCTTAGCGACGCCGACTTGGCCTCCCTGCGCGAGCATGACGCTATCCTGCTCGGCGCCATTGGTGCGCCCGGTAAGGTTCCCCCTGGCGTGCTGGAGCGCGGCCTGCTGCTGAAGATGCGTTTTGCCTTGGACCACCACGTCAACCTGCGCCCCTCCAAGCTGTACCCGACGTCCACCTCGCCGCTGGCGAACCCGGGCGATATCGATTTTGTCGTCGTCCGTGAAGGCACTGAGGGATTGTACTGCGGAAACGGCGGCACGCTGCGCGAAGGCACCGAGCACGAGGTGGCCTCGGAGGTTTCCCAGAACACTCGCTACGGCGTTGAGCGCGTTGTGCGGGATGCTTTCAAGCGTGCGATGTCCCGCCGCAAACACGTCACGTTGGTGCACAAGACCAACGTTTTGGTCAACGCCGGTGGGCTCTGGCAGCGCACCGTAAACGAGGTAGCTCAGGAATTCCCGGAGGTCACCGTGGATTACAACCACATCGATGCCGCAACCATTTACATGGTCACCGATCCCGCTCGCTACGACGTCATCGTGACCGATAACCTCTTTGGTGACATTCTGACTGACCTAGCCGGTGCTGTCACCGGTGGCATCGGTTTGGCCGCCTCCGGCAACATTGATGCCTCCGGAGCTAACCCCTCCATGTTTGAACCGGTTCACGGTTCCGCACCGGATATCGCGGGCAAGGGCATCGCGGATCCCACCGCGGCGATCCTGTCGGCGGCGATGTTGCTGCGCCACCTTGGTGACGAGGAGAACGCCGTGCGCATCGAAGAGGCCGTGGCCGCTGATGTTTCCGCCCGCAATGATGCACAGGCGCGTACCACTGAAATTGGTGATCGAATCGCTGCCGCGCTCAGTGCTTAGCGCTGTATGGTTGGCGCATGAGCGTCGAAATAGACGAGGTCACTAGCTTCCTCGCCCAGCATGAGCCCTTCTCCCGTCTGCCGGAGGAAGAGCTCACCGCACTGTCCTCTCAGCTGAGCATGATCTACCTGCGTCGCGGGGAGATTCCCATAAAGATGGGGGAAGAGAATGCTCATCTCCACATCATCCGCACCGGTGCGATTGATGTGGTGGGAGAGGAAGGCGTGTTACTGGACCGCCGCGAATCTGGCCTTACCTTTGGCTACTCCACATTGCAGGGAGAGCCGGTCTCTGCCTATGAGATGGTCGCGGTGGAGGATAGCCTCGTCTTTACTCTTGAGCAGGAGGCCTTTAGCCAACTCGCTGAGCGGAACCCTGACATCGCGCGTTTCTTTTCAGCGCAGTCCCGTCAGATCCGAGCAGCAGCGCGCGAGCTCACCGAATCCGCACCAACAGACGTGCTCCGCACGCCGCTGCGGGAGCTTATTCGGACCGACGTGGTCACCGCGCCAGCCGCAACCACCATCCGCGATGCTGCATTGCTGATGACAGAACATGGCGTTTCTTCCTTACTCGTCGTGGAACCGGGCCCAGAGTCAGATAAGCGGCTCACGGGAATACTGACCGACCGCGATCTGCGAACTCGGGTGCTCGCCGCCCAGCGCGACCCTGCCGAGCCAGTGGGGGAGATCATGACGCCTCAGCCCCTCACGGTGTCGGCAGATGCCCCGGCCATGGAAGCCCTCTTGCACATGGCCGAGCGCGGCATCCACCATTTACCGGTGGTCAAAGAAGGGGCCTTACAGGGAATAGTTACGCAGTCGGACGTTACCCGGCTGCTGCACAACGATCCGGTCTACCTCGCTGCGGATCTTTCACGGCGCACGAGTGCCGCTGAGCTCAACGGTGCTTTTCTTGAGGCCACGCGCCTGGCCGGGCGCTTCGTGGAACGCGGCTCCACACCGGCGGAATCCTCGAGCCTGGTCACGCTTGCCGCCGATGCTGTGGCACGGCGCTTGTGCACGCTGGCGGAGGAAGAGCTTGGTCCTCCGCCTGTCGAGTATGCCTTCGTGGCCGTGGGCTCGCAGGGAAGGCGAGAGATGGCGCTGGCCTCAGACCAAGATAATGCGCTAGTCCTCGCGGATGATTTCGATGCCGCTGCGCATGGAGAGTATTTCGCGCGGCTTAGTTCCTTTGTATGCCAGGGCTTAGCCGACGCCGGGCAGATCCTGTGCCCTGGGGACATGATGGCCATGACCGCTCAGTGGCGGATGACGCGCTCCCAATGGATCGAAACCTTTCGCCGGTGGATTCGAGACCCTCAACCGGAGGCGCTGCTCAACGCGCAGATTTTCTTCGACTTCCGGGTGCTCTATGGAAGCGAGGCGCTGGGCCGGGACGTTCACACTGCTGCCGTAGAGATGGGTCAAGGGGCAACGCGCTTGCACGCCCACCTGGCTAGCTTGGCCGCGCGCCGTGAGCCGCCGCTGACTTTGTTTCGGGGGCTCGTGGTGGAGCGCGATGGTGACTACGCCAATACCCTCGACATCAAAAAGGGCGGAACAGCGGGCATCGTGCAGATGGCCCGGCTCTTCGCCTTGGCCTCCGGCTCCACGGTGGTGGATACGCGCCAACGCCTCAGGGAAGCAGCGGGTAATGCGGTGAGCCGCCAGGGTGCGCAGGAGCTTCTCGACGCGTTCGATTACCTGCGCTCCCTGTCCTTCCAACACCAGGCCCGCCAGCTGCGTGAAGGGCAGCAGCCGAACTACCACATCGACCCCAAGAGTTTGGGCCGCATGGAGCGAGAACACCTGCGCGATGCTTTCCGTGCCATCAAATCGATGCAGAATGCGTTGGCGACCAAGTATCCGGTGAGGAATATCTAAATGTGGAATCGCTGGAGCCGCCGAGCGGACTGGGGCGCGCCCGCACGCAGTACCCCGCTCGATGACCTGGGATTGCTCGCCGTGGACATGGAGACCACGAACCTTGACCCTCGCAGGGGAAAGATTGTCTCCATTGGCTGGGTGCCGGTCAACGGGGGAGCCATCGACTTATCTGGTGCCGGTTATACCGTGGTGCGCGGCGCGCAGGTGGCCGAGGACGCACATGTCCACCTGCTGACTCAGGAGGTCATTGACGCCGGCGAGGAGCTAAGTATCGCGGTGACGCAATTGCGCCAAGCTTCGCAGGGACGCGCGCTACTTGCGCATTTCGCGGCGTTGGAGGTGGGGTTCATTGAAGCTGCCTCCCGTGAGGTCTTTGGGGAGCGCCCGCGCCTGAGCGTGGTTGATACCTTTGCGCTTGAGCGGCGCCACATGGAGCGCATGGGAACCTACCCGCGCGGCGAGGATCTACGTCTGCCCCGCGTGCGGACGCGTTATGGCCTTCCACGTTATGGAAGCCACAATGCGCTCAGTGATGCCTTGGCCTGTGCCGAGTTATACCTTGCACAACGGGGACACACGCGGGCGGTGACCTTGGGGGACGTCGCCCAGCGCTAGGCCTGTGCGAAGGCGCTCATCGCGGAGCTTGATGCCCGTAGAAGCATTGCAATCTTTGCAACCTTTACCTAAGACCCCTGATCGCGAGTTAAAAATCCTTGCGAGTAGTATGGCCGTTATGCGTTTAGGACGAATTGCTCACACCGAAGGTATCTGTTTCGCCATCATCGATGGCCCCGCCGACGCCCCGCTTGACCAGCTGGTGGCCAAGGAAATTTCCGGCACACCGTTTACCCCACCGGAGCCGACTGGCCGCGAGTGGCCGCTGAGTGAGGTGCGCTTGCTGGCGCCGACTCTGCCCACCAAG
The DNA here is from genome assembly GCF_001814605.1 of Corynebacterium sp. HMSC074C01. Taxonomy (NCBI): domain Bacteria; kingdom Bacillati; phylum Actinomycetota; class Actinomycetes; order Mycobacteriales; family Corynebacteriaceae; genus Corynebacterium; species Corynebacterium sp. HMSC074C01. The sequence goes on from NZ_KV817269.1 coordinate 150,481, forward strand.
GTCGTGGCTCTGGGCCGCAACTACGCCGACCACGTGGCGGAAGTCTTCAAGGAATCCGCGGAGCACCTGCCGCCGACGATCTTTATCAAGCCCTCCACCGCGGTCATTGGCCCCGGTGCACCCATCAAGATCCCGGAGTTCGCCACCAACGTCGAGTTCGAGGGCGAGCTCGCCGTGGTGATTTCTAAGGTATCGAAGAATATTGATCCGGAGAAGTGGCGCGATCACGTAGTTGGCTACACGATCTGTAACGATGTTTCTTCGCGCGACCTGCAGTTCCAGGATGGCCAGTGGGCACGTGCGAAGGGCATCGACACCTTCTGCCCGCTGGGCCCGTGGATTGAGACGGACTTGGACTGCATCAATCTCGATGACCAGAAGATTAACGCCTACCTCACTCACGAGGGCAAACGTGAGCAGAAGCAGGATTCCAATACGGATCAGATGATTGTGAAGATGGGTCACATCATCGCTGAGATCTCGCAGTCCTACACGCTGCTGCCGGGTGATGTCATCACGACGGGTTCCCCGGCTGGTACGGCGCCGATGGTGCCGGGCGATACCATCGAAATCGAGATCCCCGGCGTGGGTAGCCTGACCAACCCGATCGAGCGCGCTTAGACGCTGTTCTAAAGATTGAGCGCGCGCAAAATGGTGCGCAGCTTAGCCGTGGTTTCCTGAAGCTCGGCTGTCGGGTCGGAATCCACGACGATTCCGCCGCCTGCCCACGCGCGGGCGGAGAGGCCATCGCCGGCCACCTCGGCGCAGCGGATGGCCACCATGTATTCGCCGTCGCCGGAATCATCGCACCAGCCAACTGCGCCGGCGTAGAAACCGCGGTCGGTTTCAGCCGTTTCGATCAGCGCTTGTGCGGCCTCAGTGGGGGTGCCGCAAATAGCCGGGGTGGGGTAGACCAGCTCGGCCAGCTCGAGCGCAGTAATATTCGAATCCTTAAGGGTTCCCGCGATCGGCGTTCCCAGATGCCACATCTCATTGGTGGAGGTCAGCTGCGGGGACGTGGGAGCATCGAGGGTCTCGCACAGCGGCTGCAGAATGCGGCGGATGTGATCCACCACGAAGGCGTGCTCGCGCAGGTCCTTTGCGGAGTTGTGGAGGTCTTGGCCCGCTTTGATATCGCGTGCCTTATCTGCCTGGCGGGGCGCGGAGCCAGCCAGAGGGAAGGCCGTGACCGTCGAACCTTGTTTCTTAACCAGCACCTCTGGGGAGGAGCCGACGAACATTGCGCCAGGGCGTCCAGCCGGAGTGAGGTCGGCGATGAAGCCATCGCGGTGGGAAGATAAATCAATCAGCCGCGCGGCAACGAATAGCGGATCCACCGGGGCATTGAACTCGATGTCGACGGCGCGTGCAAGCACCACCTTATCCAGCTTGGAGGCCTCGATCGTGGCAATGGCCGCCTCGATGCGGCGCAGGTGCTCCTCCGGCTCCGGGTCAAACCCAGTCACGCGCGCGTTGAGCGTGCCGCTGCGGTAATAGGCGTGCGGTTCGAGCGGCCCGTCCTCGCGGATGATGCTGCGCGGCACGGTCAGCGCCGCGGGGTCACCCTTGTGGAAGGGCAGCGCGCCGACAACCATGGGTGCCGTGCCGGCACGCAGAGCAGATACGGCAGCGTCAACATCGCTGAAGGTGGCCACTGAGCCTTGGGTACGCACAGACCCCGTCGCGCGGGACAGGAGGAAGTCAGGGGCGGTAGAGGGTCTGTTTTCACACATAGGGAATAACTCTAGTTGTTTGCTGTGCTAGTGCCGAAACCAGATCCCCCTCCGTACAGGCTGTGCGCATGGCTGTAGTGCTAGTCGCGCTTGCGCGGGCGGAAGAATTGCACGGCGATGAAAAGTCCAATTCCTAGCAGTAGGGCCAGGGCTCCCATGCCGGCCAAAAAGCCCGCCCAGAAGCCCACCATCGGGGCTCCATAGCTCATAGCCTGGATGTTTCCGCCGTCAGCATACTGTTCTGGCACATCAGAAGCCGGACGCTGTGCCGCTGCTTCTTTCCTGGCATTCCGTTCGCGATTGGACGCGGTGCTGCGCGTCGAGTCCTTGGTGTCGGCGGCAGACGTGCTGCGCGACGTCCCACGCTGTGCTGAATCTCTCTGTCCTTGTGCCGTGTGGGCTGTAGCGTTGGGGGCCGGATTCCGGCCTTGCCCGGTCGCAGTGTTGGCTGCGCTTGGCTCTTTCGACCCTGTTTCTTTCTCTGGTTTTGTTTCCTTCCGCGCGCTGGCCCGCGTGGAGCGCTCTGAGTTCTTTTCCTCCTTCGCATTCTTCGCATCGGAGGGTTTCCCACCGTTGAAGAAGGTATCGGCCTCTTTGAAGGTCTTGTCCATCGTCTTATCTAGCTGCGCGATGGCCTTGGAGGTGTCATTAATGTCCTTGGCCAGCTGCTGGGGGCGGTTCTTCGGGCTTCCCGAGCCACCGCTGCCACCTTCGCCCGAGCCCCACTCCAGCTGGCAAAGTTCAGAGATATCTGCGCCACCAACCAAGAAAGGCACATCAATAGAGTGCTCGGAGCCATCGTTGAGGGTGAAGGTAAAAGTGGCAGCATAGGCACCCGGCTCGCTAAAGATGATCCCGGTGTGACTGTGGAAATGATCAGGATAATCCCACGTGATATCGGGGTTCTCGGAGTCAAAGAGCACGGTGGGGTTAGCACCCACGGTGTTCTGAAAGCCCACCATGCGCCCGCCTTCTGGGCCGCTGTGTAGCGTCAAGGATAAAGTGGCATCGGCCGCAGTGGCCTCATCGAGGTAGCTGGTGTTGAACCCCAACCAAGGGATATTCGGATCTTGGGTTTGGGGGATTTGCCAACCGCTCGATGGAATATCGCTCCCCGTTGATTCATCGAAAGCAGCGTTGTTACCCACTTCCACGTAGAACTCCCCAGAGGCATAGTCCTTACCGGATTCATCATCGCGGGCTATAAAGGACAGGTCCCCGGAGCCACCGACCAAAGCGAGGTCTTGGTGTCCGCGGCTAAAGGCGTGGAGGGAGTCAGCATCACAGGAAGTGTCACTCGCCTGCTCGGCCGCCGTGGCGGGCGGCGCAGCGTGAATGAGCGTCGGGGAGCTGAGCGCTAAAGCAGCGGATGCGGTCAAAGCGAGGGGACGGTAGTTCATACGTGTCATTGGGAGAATATTCATGCGGACAAGGTCTCCTTCGAGGTGTGTGATGTCGAGGTGGATGCGGAAGCGCGGCGGGAGTGCATAAGAGGGGAGAGCACCCACGCCACGAGGAAGCACGCGGTGAGGAGTAGAACGATGGTGGCACCGGCGGGAAGGTCGATGGCCCATGCCAGGTAGATTCCGAAGAAGCTACCCAAGGAGCCGATCGCCGCAGCTGCGAGCATCATCGAGCCCAGCGAGTCACAGAGCAGGCGGGCAGTCGCGGCCGGGGTGATAAGCAGAGCGAGGACGAGGACGTTGCCGATGGTGCCCACGGAGATAACCACTGCGCCCGTAACACAGAGGTAGAGCACGATATCCAGAGCAAAGACGGGAAGACCCATCGCGCGGGCGGTTTCCTTGTCCAAGCACGTGGCGGTGAGCTGGGGGCCAAGGAGAAGAACCGTGGCCACGATGAGCACCGTGACGGTGAACGCGGTGTAGAGGTCCGCGCGGGAGACACCCGTGAGCGAGCCGAAGAGAAAGCTGGTGAGCGATGCTGTGTAACCGTCAACCCGGGAGATGATCACCATACCGAGGGCGAACGCCGCGGCGAAGAAGATTCCGATGACAGAATCCTCGCGCACCGTGCGCCGCTGGGAGAAGCATGCGATGAGCACCGCCACGGTGCAGCCCGCCACGGCGCCGCCCAGCAACACTGAGCCCTGGAGCACGAAGGCAATGGCCAGCCCTGGGAAGACCGCGTGGGAAACAGCATCACCGATGAAAGACATGCCGCGCAGCACGACGTAGCAACCCACCACACCGCACACGATGGCGGCGAGGATAGAAATTCCCACCGCACGCGCCAGGAAGTCCAAGTGTGGGTTGGTGAGATCCTGGAAGAACTCGAAAAGCGAGATGTCGATCATGCGGCCACCCCAATCGCAGAAAGCAGTGGAGAAGAAGCTGAGACCCCAAACGTGTCGCTCCAGGGCTGCGAGGTTATGCGCAGCGTTTCCGCTGGGCCATCCGCGATGATTCCCCGATTGAACAGCACGAGCCGCGAGCAGGAATGTGCGGCCTCTGAGAGATTGTGCGTGGACATGACAACGCTGGTGCCATCGGCGGTGAGCTTGTCAAAGAGAAGCAGGAGCTCTTCGGTGTTGGGGGCGTCGAGGCCGGTAAATGGTTCGTCGAGAAGCAGCACCTCAGGCTCGCAGGCTAAGGCCCGAGCAATGAGGACTCGTTGACGTTGACCACCGGACAGCTGCGCGATGGGGCGGCGTGCAAATTCCTCCAAGTTGGTTAGCGCGATGGCGCGGCGGGCGGCTTGTTTATCGGCACGTCCCGGACGGCGGAGCCAGCCCACCAGCCCGGTGCGTCCGCTGAGCACAGCCTTGGCCACGCTGATGGGGAAGTCCCATTCCACGTCGTGCCGCTGCGGGACATACCCCAGCGAGGTGCTCACGTCAATCGTCCCGGCGAAGGGGACAAGCCCCAAGATGGCGCGCATCAGCGTGGTTTTTCCCGCGCCGTTGGGGCCGAGGAGCCCGATGAATTCGCCAGGGTGTACGGACAGGTTGGCGGCGTCGATGACCTTGCGGCCGGAGAGCGAAACGGACAGGTCCTTGACTGAAATGAGGGGACTAGTCACGCTGGCCGCCCTTCGCACGCACGACGGCGATAATGGCACCGATAAGAACGAGGACGCCCACGCCGGCCAGCGCCCAGATCCATACCGGCACGGATGCCGATGCAGAGCTTGAATCGGCAGAGGATTCAGCGTTCGGATCCCATTCTGTTGCCTGAGCTTGTGCGACATCCGTTTCATCACCTACAGCAAAGGTCAACGTAGCCTCGGCGGCCACCTCGCTGCCAGCACTTTCACCCGCACCTTCGCCGCTCATGCGCACGCGCACCTGGTGGATGCCGGGCTCGGTGAACACCCAATTGGCATGGGTATGCGTGCCCAAGTCGACCCAGAAGCCTTCTGAGTCCCCGGTGGCGGTGGACCATAGCAACTGCGGTTCCTCGAAGCCGCCGTTCTGCAAGAAGAGGGAGAACTCACCCGGGCCTTGGTGTCCCAGGAACTCCATAGTGACTCCTCTCTCAACGTTCTCCTCGAGGGAAGGAGCCTGGGTATTCCAACCTAGCCACGGCACATCAGCCTGTTCCGTTTGTGGAACGACCCATACTTGCGAACCGGGCTCGGCACCGACGAAGGAGAAAGCCTTGTCCTCAGGCAGAGTCAACAGCGCGTTGTCGCCCACCTGGAATACCACATCGTCGGGTTGACGCCACACGGGGGTTTCAGCTGAATCATCACGAGCGAGGAATTCTGCTTGCCCTTCATTAAGCAGCAGGCCCAGGTCGACGTGACCGTGATCGATAGCGGCAGCAGTTCCTGGTGCCGCCACTTCTTCGTCAGAGCTGACAACCTGAGCCAGATCCCCAGCCCAGGCGGCGGAGGGCGCGAAGGCCAGCGCCACGGCGCTCAGTGCTGCCGCAAGCGGCATGGTGAAAGTTCGGATAGTGCGATTAGACATGAGATTCCTTTGTTGTGCTGCCAAGGCAGCGGTTGAGTGAGTGTGCATTGAAACGCATGAGATCGAGATACGTCGGTACGGCGTCATCGAGGGTGTCGCCGTAAATGGGACAGACCGCCACCCCGAGGGAAACGGCGGCTTCCCTAATGACGTCTGCGCTGGCTTGTTGGGTCGGCTCCACGAACACCGCGGGAAGCTGGAGGTTTTCCAAGGTGCGGCGCAGCGCGATGACATCGCGCGGCGAGGGCTCGATGGCCGGGTTGGGAGTAACGAAGCCCGCAATGTCAACGCCATAGCCTTGTTCCAGGTAGGCATAGCCGTGGTGGGGTGTGACGAGGTGGCGGTTGCGCTCAGGAATGGCGGAGATGAGCTGATTAACCTCGCCGTCGACGTCCCGCAGTTGTGCGATGTAGTCCTGTGCGCGGGCACGGTAGTCCGCGCCGTGCGAAGGATCCGTTTGCGCAAGTTGCTCAGCGATAACTTCGGTAAAGCTGATCACATTGGCGGCGTTATGCCACAGGTGCGGGTCCACCTCACCGTGAATGTGTTTACCCAAGACGGCTTGCGGCAGGAGATATGTTTCATCACCCGGCCGGCCCAAGAAACGGTAGGAGGGGTCCGGCGGAATTTCCTGCAGCGCGGAGTTCGGGATGCTGAGCACCGTGCTTTTCGGATCAAAACGCTCGCCTTGGTCTTCTAGGTCGAGCGTCCCGGATGCCATGTCCGCGGTGATATCCACGTGACCTGCATCGAGCGCGCGCATCCCCTCAGGTGCGCTCACGCCTACTGCCACTGTGAACTCCTGCGGGGAGCTGTCTGTTGCGTCGAACTTCAGCCGGTACACACCTGGCTTGTTAAAAGCCCAGGAGACGTGCGTGTGGGCATTAGCCGGCAGCGTCGTGGAATCGTTGTGCTGGTCAATCCCATCTGCGCTGTTAAAGAGCGGCTCAGGCGTACCGAACGTAGAGACCACGTAGGCCGCGACATCGCCGGGTCCTTCCACATCGAGCAGGCGCATGTCGACGCTCGTGGTACCTGGGGCTGCGTTGCGTACGCGCAATCCCAGCCACACCGCATCGAGGGCAACGTTTTCTACCAAGGGGACGAGCTTCGCGCCGCGCGTGGACGCTTGGTCCGCCACTTCGGTGACGGACACATCCGATGACTCCCGCAAGGACTTCAGCAGGTTTTGCGGCTCGAGGAGAAAACCATTGGACAGCAATACGTCGGCGTTGGCGATATCGCGCACCGAGCGCAGACTCGGCTCAAAGGTATGTGGATCCTTTCCCGCAGGAATCAGCGTGGTTACTGTGGCATCCTCACCGGCGACGTGCTTGGCGACGTCCCCCAGTATCGGCGTCGTCGCCACCACCTTCACCTTCCCATCGTCTCCGCTGGCGGAGCCCGTGCAGCCACTCAGCATGGACGCGCCGAGAACGATGGCGGAAAGGAGCGCGATGTATTGCGTCCGAGTACGAACCTTCCGTGGCATTAGTCGCGGCCCTTCATGAGCGCGAGGCGCGCTAGCGCCAAGCCCAGCACGAGCATGCCTAAGCCCAGGATTCCGATGCCCCACGGCAGCAGGTTTTGCCCGCTGTCGTAGTAGCCGGCCGCAGCGACGGTGTCCACATTCTCTCCGTCCGCGGCCGCGGTGGAGCGGTGAGAAGGCTTGCGCTCTTTCCTTTCTCCGCGCTCTTTCCGCTCCTTGCTGCTTGCCTGTTGCTTCGCGTTCCTGGTGCCGGCTGCGGATGCCGCACCGCGGGTACCTCCTCCGGCGTTTCCACCTCCCGAGCGTGTTCCGGAAGCAGAGGATGCTGGTTGCTCAGGGGAGGCGTCGCCCAGCTCTGCCTCGTGGTGGTCTTCGGTACCGTGGTCACCATTATCGGTGGCGGCTTCCTCTTCCCCGGCCTCCTGCGGCGCGGCGTCACCATCACCGACATCCCAGGTATAGGTGACCTGATTACTCGTGTCACCGTTGGATTCCGCCTGGACAGTCATGGTGTAGATACCCGGTTCACTAAAAGCCCAGTTAACGTGGCGATGCGCCGGGTAAGCCTGGTTGATGACATCACCAGACACGAGGTCGAGCTCGCCGGCATCGGTGACCGGCTGGATATCGCCGAAGCCAGCGGTTTCGAAGATGAAGACGTCACCAGGACCAGTGACCTCGACGAATTCGAAGTTCACGTCTTTGTAACCAGCGGATTGCGCCGCCTGGGTATCCCATCCCGGCCACAGCAGCGAGCTGTCCTGGGTTTGAGGAAGGTAATACGTAGGTATACCAATGCCGTCGATACGCTCGGTCGCCTCGCTCCATGCTTCTTCTGCGACTTTGAGGATGACATCGTTGCCGGGCCGGACGACGCCACTGCCGGTGACGTCCTCCTTCATCGACAAGGTCAGTTGACCGCCTGGCGCGGAGACATAAAAGGCATCGACGTGTCCGGAATCGATGAGCTCGCTATCAGCTCGCGCCGCAGCCGGAGAGCCAAGGACGGCTACACACAATATCGCGACAATGGTGAACACGGCGGCGCTGGCTTTTAGCAGTGCACTGTTCTGGCGCACGTTCAGGTCCTGAGCAGCGCGTGATGGTGTGGAGTGCAATCCAGTGTGTCCTTTCTAGCGGGGAAGCAGGCCAGTGAACCGCGCCGCAATTTGGTCGCGGTGATCGTTGTAGAAGTTGAGGAAACCTTGGAAGATGATGGCCAAGACAACTGGGAGCACGAGCCCCCACAGGCCCTCGAGCTTGGGCAGAGAGGACGTCTTGCCATTCTGGCCACCAGGCTGGTTATCGTTTGGTTTCTTCTCACCTGGTTTCTTATCGCCTGGCTTATCTCCGGGCTTTTCATTACCTGGCTTGGGGGTGTCTTCGCCTTCCTTTCCTTCCTTTGATTTCACACAGTCTTTGATTGCTGCATCGCCCGCTGCGACGGTGAGCGTTTGGGGTGCAGAGGAGATGTCCTTGCCCTCTGTGGTGGTGGCCGAATAGGTGACCTCGAGCTTGTAGATGCCCGGCTTGGTAAACGCCCAATTGGTGTGGGTGTGCGAAGCAAAAGTGGTCTCGATGGAGTAGTCACCCTCCGCGGTATTGATCAGCGGGGTGAACACCTTGCCCAAGCCTTCGGCAGTGAAAAGGCCTACCTGCGCACCCTCTGGCATCTCCACGGGCTTGATGTTGAGCGTGACTTTGCCGTCTTTATAGTCCTTGTAGTTGAGGGCCTGGGTGTTATAGCCCGGCCAGATAATGCTTTGCTTCTGGGTCTGCGGGAGGAGGAAGAACTTTTCCTTGCCTAGGTAATCGAAGTCCTTTCCTTTAAGTTCGGCGGGGCGGGAGTGCAGAGCGTTGTCGTGCACCGCGAGGACGACGTCATCGAGCGGGCGCTCAACAGTTTTCTTGTCCACGAGGGCCGTTTCATCCTTCAAGCGGGTGAGGAACTCATCGCCGTCACGGGTGACCGCAATGTCGACGTGGCCGCGGTCAAGCACTACCTTGTCAGCGCAGGTACCGGTGTGTTTCCCTGCGTCCGGTTTCGGGCCGTTATCCGGGGCTGGCGCAGGAGCCTGAGCCCCAGTACCGAGCTTGCCCGTGCCCTCGTACTTTTGCCCGAAAGCGAAATCGTCGGTCAGCGTGATGCTGCCGGACTCTTGCGTGATGCTCGGGTGCGGAAGAATATCCAGTCGCACGGTAGTGCCGTTGAAGTTTGCATCGGCGCCGACGACAAATTCCGCGCGGCCGCGGGTGATCGTGCCGTCGAAATCGATGTCCGGAAGCGAGCTTCCTTTGCTAAAGAAGCCGCCCTGCACGTAGCCTTCTAGGTTCTTATCGGCTGCCTCCAGGATGATGCGGGTGGCGTCTTCGCCCTCCGGAACAGCACGCGCGGACAGACCCGTGTCAGATAGCGAAACCTCTTCCCCGGAGAAGAGCTGGCGGGGGTTCGTGGTCTCGGTCCAAGACTCCGCGGACGTCTTCGAGGTGGTGGAAAGCTCAGCGTTCTCAGAGTAGGCGAGCTCCTCGCTCACCCAGCGCGGGCTGCCGTCCTCCGGGGTGTACACAGCTTGGATTGTGGAGGCCTCGGGCCCTAAGAATTCATCGAAGTGTGCTTTGCCATCTTTCACGGCTAGATCGGTGAGGAAGTAGCCGTCGATCAGCAGCGTAAGCGTGCCGTCGCTGCCGCCAGAGAAATCGATGGAGGAAAGGCGCTCATCCCCGTCCTTGTCCCCGGATTTCTTGGGCGTGATGCTCAGGCGGTAGTCCTTCTGGCTGGCATCGCCAGAGGAAGCTTGGTCAAAGCGCTCTGTGAGGGAAGGCGTTTTCTCATCAGCGGGACGCTGCCCGCCGACTTGGATCGAGGTGGTCGTGGGCTTGGAGGTAATCAACGAGCCATCCTTGCCCCGCGCGCTTGTTTGATAGGTGAGCTCATAGCGTCCAGGCTTGGAAAAGACTGTGTAGTTGTGGGTATGCGTGCCGCTGGTCAGCCATGCGGAATGCGGAGCGCCCTCGGTGGTCCCAAAGAAGCGCTGCAGGCCGCCGGGGCCGGGGTAGTAGCCAAACATCTCGACATCGCCGGGACCGTCAACGCTTAAGAGGTCCAGGGAAGCGATGTTGTCGCGGAAGTCGTCGACAGGCAGCTCTGTGTCCGCGCCGAAGCCCATCCACACCGGGTCCAAGCTGCCTTGGACACTGGCCGGCGCCATGTAATACGTGTCGCCCGGCTGTCCCACAAAAGAGAGCGCGGGGTCCTCAGGCACTGTGAACTGGTATTGGTTGGTGCCGTTCTGGTCCCAACCTTTGCCTACCCAGGTCACGGTATCGGCTAGGTCGTGGTCGGAGCTTGCAGAATGGCTCTTGAGGTTGAGAGCATTGCCCTCCCAGAAAGCCTTGGGGGAATCAATATGTGTCTGAGTGGCTACGTGTTTGCCGTCGTCGGGGCCAGCGACGGCGGTAGCGGGGGAGAAGAGAAGCGTGGCGCAGGTTAGAAGCGCCACATAGCGAGTTTGAGCCACAGTCAGGGACCTTTCTTCAGTTCTTTGGCGAGAGTTTCACTATAGGTAATGGAATTCAGTCCCGTTAAGCTTGCGCAGAAAGCCCAGTTCACGCTTAGTGGAAACAGGGTTCAATTACCCCCAAGTGGGGCGGCCAATGCAGTAGCTAAGCGCTGAACTACGATGGGGGACATGACTAAACCGACATCCGACGTCCGCGTCCGTTTCTGCCCTTCGCCTACCGGCACGCCCCATGTGGGCATGGTCCGCACGGCTCTGTTCAACTGGGCCTATGCCCGTCACACTGGCGGTACGCTCATCTTCCGTATCGAGGACACTGATGCTGCCCGTGATTCTGAGGAGTCCTACCAGGCCATCATTGACTCCCTGAACTGGCTCGGGCTGGGCTGGGATGAAGGAGTTAACGTCGGTGGCCCGGATGAGCCTTACCGTCAGTCGCAGCGCATGGATATCTACGCAGATGTCCTGCAGAAGCTCAAGGATGGCGGCTATGTCTATCCGGCTTACTCCACCAATGAAGAGGTTCAGGAGCGCCACAAGGCAGCTGGCCGCGACCCGCAGCTGGGTTACGACAACTTCGACCGCGACCTGACTCAGGAGCAGATCGACGCCTTCGAGGCGGAAGGCCGCAAACCAGTCTGGCGCCTGCGCATGCCGGACAAGGATTGGTCCTGGACTGACTTGGTGCGCGGCGAGGTGACCTTCAAGTCGGAGACCCAGCCGGACTACGTCGTGGCACGCTCGAACGGTGCGCCGCTCTACACGCTGGTTAACCCGGTTGATGATGCCCTCATGGGAGTTACCCACGTCCTGCGCGGAGAGGATCTCCTGTCTTCCACGCCGCGCCAGCTGGCCCTCTACGAGGCGCTCGTAGAGCTCGGCATTGCCAAGAAGACGCCTGAGTTTGGCCACCTGCCCTTCGTGATGGGTGAAGGAAACAAGAAGCTTTCCAAGCGTGACCCACAGTCCAACCTGTTCAATCACCGCGACAACGGCATCATCCCGGAGGGCATGCTCAACTACCTGTCCCTTCTGGGTTGGTCCCTGTCCGCGGACCAGGACATCTTCTCCGTCGACGAGCTCATCGCTAACTTCGACGTCCACGACGTGTTGGGCAACCCAGCTCGCTTCGACCAGAAGAAGCTCGAGGCCATCAACGCTGACCATATTCGTTTGCTCGAGCCTGCTGATTTTGCTCAGCGCCTGCGTGACTACCTCACCGAGTACACCGACTTCCCGGCCGATTACCCGGATGATAAGTTCGCCTTCGCTGCGGATCTGGTGCAGACCCGCATCAAGACCCTGTCTGACGCCTATGGTCTCATGTCCTTCCTGACCACGCCGGACGCCGAGCTGGAGTTGGATGAGAAGGCGGCCCGGAAGAACCTCAAGGAGGAGGCGGTGCAGCCTCTGGAGGTGTCCATTGCGAAGTTGGAGGAGCTCGGGGAGTGGAAGACGGAGGAGATTGAGAAGGTTCTCTCCGCCGCGCTTATCGACGACCTCGGCCTCAAGCCCCGCAAGGCTTACGGCGCCCTGCGCGTTGCGATCTCGGGCCAGCAGGTCTCGCCGCCGCTGTTTGAGTCCATGGAGCTGCTGGGCAAGGAGTCCACGCTGGCCCGCCTTAAGGCTGCGCGTGCTCTCACGCCGTGGAGCGCTGAGTAGATCCATTAAGTAGTCTCACATGGCTGTTATTTCGGGGCGTTAGGGTTCATTCTTAACGCCCCGAAAATATATCCTGACCTGGCGATTTGTGTGTATCGGTAGTGCTGGATATAGTAATAAACCGTTGCAGCGAGCAGCGAGGGGTTAAAGCCCTGAGTTAGTTCATAGCAATAATGGCCTATGGTGTAATTGGCAACACAACGGTTTCTGGTACCGTCATTCTAGGTTCGAGTCCTGGTAGGCCAGCAGTGATAACTGCTCAAAGTGCAGCGGTACTTTGCAGCCAGCGGTCACAGTTCTAAGCCCCGTTCGTCTAGCGGCCTAGGACGCCGGCCTCTCACGCCGGTAACACGGGTTCAAATCCCGTACGGGGTACCACTCAAAGAGTGGCAAGCACAATGAGCTTGCCACTCTTTTTCTTATAATTGGCGACCATGCACCCGCATTCGTCGTTGGTGTTCTCCGCGTCTTCCGCGGTGAGTGCGTGCTAGTAGTTTCAGCTGGGAGTTGATTCCGCCTTCAAGGCTGTTGGTGGTGGCTTTGATTCGGTGTACATCAAGGACTCCGTCGGGTGGGTTGAGGTAGACAAACAGCAGGTTGCTGCGCCAGAGGTGGTTGAGACTGTTGTAGGCCTTGCGCACGCTGGCATGAGTCCAGGTGTGAGTCCAGCGACCGGTGACTTCGAAGCACTCCAATCAGCTACACTGACCCGAGCAGCATAGCTAACCCCCGACGTGTCTACTTTCCAGGGTCAGGCCCTTCACGATGCTCCGTTGCTGGCCACCGTCAAGACGATCCCACTGCTCGTTCAAGGCCGCGACGATGATCGCCTGGGCGTGCACGCTGACCCCAATCTGAGTGTTCCCGATACTGCCCAGGAGCAGCGAGCCCATATGACTACTTGTTCAAGTCGGTTAGAATCCAAGCACTACCCGGATTATCCAGAGAAAAAGTGAGAGCAACTGTCGTTGACTCCATGGTTAAAGAAGACGGACTTGATGGAGAACAGAGATCGAGAGCCTGTTGAGAGAACCTCACCCATTGTTCGCTGTCGCCCTTTCCTCTAAGAAAAAGGAAGTTTTCGTGATCGGAGAAGCCGTGTTCTGGAACAGGGGGATCATCAGCCATAAGTGTTTCTTTGACTGTTTGATACGGAGTGTATGGGCACACGACCGAAAACTCAGTCCACTCTGGTCCGTAGAGTTCCTCCAGTGTGATGGACTCAGTAACGGGGATTGCATGTCCCGATCGTTCTACGGACGCGAGATGAGAAGCCAATGGGTCATCAAAACTACAAGAGGAGAGTAATAGGGAGACAATACTAGTGAACCCTATCCGCGTCATCATGCGTCTCATTAACATAGCCTCCTTCTGGCGCCTATCCTAGGATAGCGTAGATCGCATGAGGGCGAGTGGGAGCTTCCTGGGCTCTTTGTTGTCTCTGGGTTTTTGGAGAAGCTTCGTGTCATCCCAGAGCTTGACGAGTTTATTGGCCAGGCTTACGTCGACGTGCCTGCTGTCAAACCCCACATCGATCACACGGAGGTCTTCGTGTCCACTGACGATGTCCTGGTTGACCCCGTCCTCACGCAGCAGCTTGCCGACGCCCTCTCGGCCGTACCCATCACCATCCATGGCGCAGGGCATTTCCTTGAGGATGACGGCTATACCGAGTTTCCACAACTGGGGGATCGCATAGTGCAATGGCTACGTAGCCTATAGGCCCTCAGTCATCGCTTGGAGCGCCTCCACGTGCTGCACGTAAGCCCGTGTGCCCGTCTCAGTAAGTGCGACCCACACGGCGTCCTTGGCGCGGGTAGAGCCGTACTCTCGGGTGCGGCTAATGTAGCCGCGGTCCTCAAGGTGCTTTAACTGCTTGGAAAGTGTATCGGCGGGGAGCCCGGTCAATTCGGCGAGCTTGCTGTACTTCATTTGCCGGCCGTCGGTGGCACCGGCGGAGTAGAGCGTAGCGCAGATTTTGAGGCGATTAATCGGGTGGATAACTGAATCCAGCTCAGGAGATTGATTGGGGGCTTCCTTAGGCATTGGGGCCCTTTATGGCCGCGTTGCGGTTTTCGTAGAGCATCCAAGCCGTTGCTGCCGAAACAATGACCCCGCTGGTGATCATCCATGGCCATGTATCAGGTGTCGGCGTGGTGGACATGATCATGGCGACGGGGAGCAGTACGCGTGACCACGTGGCGCGATCGTTCTTCGGTCCCTTGTTGGGATTGGGGCGAACAAAAGGGTTCGCGATTTTGTCCTTGAGGAGGAAGCCGAGAATGAACGTCGGTATCAGGATTGCGAGTGTGTACCACCAGGACAGCTTGGATAGCGCAAGACTGCTACCGATGCCGAGTGCTACAAGTGCTACTGCCCACCAGCACTGCGTCCAGGTGGTGCGTTGCTGAATCTCTTCAATGACTTTTAGGTCGCTGTCCATGATGTGCCTCCTTTGTTTGCATCTAGTGCAAGTGTAATGATTGCACGGGTGGCAAGTAAAGGGGGTGTGGTACTCGGATCAATTGAGTGGTCTGGTTTTACCCCATACCGGTTTCAATCCTCGGCGAGGTAGATGGGAGGGGCGCTGGAGTACCAGGGGGTGAACCAGTACTCAATTGGCCTAAGTCCTACCGGTATGCCTTTTCTAGCCATACACTGCAGGTACAACGCATTCCCGACAGAAAGGAGAGCGGATGGCGGAAGTTGAAAATCATCACTATCGCCGACGCAACCCTAGCAGATAATACAAGGCGGCATCGCCATAATCCACAACTTCTTAAAGCCAACACTCGAGCGAAGTAGGAGCCTTGCATCACATGCTGTTAGTGCACGTGTCCTCCCGAACCTCCAGCGATGTCTAACGAGTGGTCCGGCCCCTGCAGCCAACGGCACGCCGGCGGAATAACCACTGATTCGATCCGCACCTAGGCCTTGAGAGTCGAAGTTTGCATCGCAGCCATAAGTGGCAACGAGGTTCGGGATTTTATCTGTGCAAAAAGCTCCTTTACCTGCCGATTTGTGCAATCTTTTGAGGATCCTATAGTGTTTAGCAAGTCCGCAACGGACAGCTAAACGAGCCCCGTTCGTCTAGCGGCCTAGGACGCCGGCC